>NZ_FCJA01000001.1:0-386609 GCF_001537385.1 Serratia sp. 2880STDY5682894
GGAAAGTCCCGAAGATAATGAATGATATCCTGGCAATGGCGGGGAGCTTCGTACTTCCTTCTCGACGGCAAAGGCATTACCCACGGGCAGTAAAAAAGAAGCCGCAACGTTATACGTTGCGGCTTCCTCAAAAGCTTAACTGACAAGCATTAGGCGATTTATCGCCCCGTTTTTTTATGTTTGTCTGTTCGTCGTTTACTTTTTCTTGCCGCCTTTGGCGCCGGTTTTCAACAGCTGGCGGAGTTTCTTCAGCTCTTTCTGGCTCAGAGGCTGTTCAATTTCTTCTTCGGTGCTTTGGTTGTCGATCTCGCCATGGTGCAGCTCATCCGCCTTTTTGGCCGGTTTTTCTGCCTTGGCGGCGGGCGCACTGAAGCTGCTTTCCAGGCGCTGGCACACTTCCACGCTCAACGAAAATTCGTTTTCAGCGGCGGCGGCGCGGATTTTTTCCTTGAGTTCCAGAGGAATTTTAATGGTAAGTGTCGATATCTCGCTCATTTTGAAAGCCTTTCTGCAGGAAGATGCCTTCAAGCTAAGCCACTGGCGATCGGGTGTCTAGTGTGTAATAAAAATTTAATATTTCTGTAACAAATAGGGGCGGGGGAAAACGCGGGTTTTTTAGGCGAGAAACAGAGGCAGGGCCCGAACGCGCGGGCCCTGTACCAGAAATGTTATTTGTAGATGATGGCGGTGCCGCTCAGCATGTTGTTACCACCGGCGGAGATGATGCGGTAGCTGCTGGCGCCTTGAGCGTCGGCCTTAGCGGCCAGCTTTTTCTCCAGGCTGCTGAGGGTGGTCGCGTGGCCTGCGGAAACGATGCCGGTGGCGGTCAGGTTATCGGCCTGCTGGCTGTTGACCGGTTCAGCGGCGAAGGTGGCGAAAGAGGTCAGTGCGATAGCAGCAGCGGCTGCAAAATATTTGATGGTTTTCATAGGTGACTCCAGTCTGTTTATTTAGGAAGGAAGCCATTCGCTTCCGATGGACTGAATAATAAAGCATCTGCAAAGATTGAAAATCTGATAATGCTGAGTAATTCATTCAAAATATCTGATTAACAATTTACGCATCTTTACGGCGTTTTACGCTGCGTGGTTTATCGCTGATGCGCTTTCGTTGACGCGCCATGACAAAGGTGAGAGGTAACATGACAGAGCGCCGCTGTGCGCTGCGGCTGGGATTTCTGCCCCCCGACATGTAGAATGCGGCGGTCAGTTTCGCGGGTGAGTCCCTGATTATGTCTATTTTAGAGAAGGTAGAAGAAATGAAGTCTGAAAATAACGCTAATAACAATGACTTAAAATCATCTCCAATCGTTGTGGCGTTAGATTACGCCGATAAGAACGCTGCGCTGGCGTTCGCCGACCGTATCGATCCGCAAGACTGCCGGCTGAAAGTGGGCAAAGAAATGTTCACGCTGTTTGGGCCGCAGCTGGTGCGCGATCTGCATGGGCGTGGCTTCGACGTGTTTCTCGACCTGAAATTCCACGATATTCCCAATACCACCGCGCATGCGGTCGCGGCGGCGGCCGAGCTGGGCGTTTGGATGGTCAACGTCCACGCCAGCGGCGGCGCGCGCATGATGACCGCCGCTAAAGAAGCGCTGGCGTCATTCGGGGCGGATGCGCCGCTGCTGATTGCCGTGACGGTGCTCACTAGCATGGAAGCGGAAGACCTGCGCGGCATCGGCATCGAGGCCAGCCCGGCGGAACACGCCGAGCGCCTGGCGCGCCTGACCCGCGACTGTGGGCTGGACGGCGTGGTGTGTTCGGCACACGAAGCTCAGCGGCTGAAGGCGGCCTGCGGGCAGGCATTCCAGCTGGTTACGCCGGGGATCCGCCCTGAAGGCAGCGCAGCGGGCGATCAGCGCCGTATCATGACGCCGGTGCAGGCACAGGCCGCCGGCGTGGACTACATGGTGATTGGGCGTCCGATCACCCAATCTGCCGATCCGGCCGCGACGCTGCGCGCGATCCGCGCCTCTTTGGCCTGAGGAGCCGCCAATGAATGACGATAACAGCCGCCTGGTGTATTCCACGGACACCGGCCGTATCAAGCAGGAAGAGGTTAAACCGCAACGCGCCAAGGGTGACGGCATCGTGCGCATCCAGCGTCAAACCAGCGGCCGCAAGGGGAAGGGCGTGTGCCTGATCGCCGGTGTCGATCTGGATGACGCTGCGCTCGACAAACTGGCGGCCGAGCTGAAAAAGAAATGCGGCTGCGGCGGTTCGGTGAAAGACGGGATCATCGAAATCCAGGGCGATAAACGCGATCTGCTCAAGCAGCTGCTGGAAGCCAAAGGCATGAAGGTCAAACTGGCGGGCGGTTGAGCTGAATCGCCATACCGCGGTGCAATGCCGCGGCATGGCTTGAGGTTGTTGCTGCCGGGGGTTAGCCCGTTAACGGCAAAAGAACCATAGACTTAAAGTAAAACAGACCTGAAATCATCGTTATTCTGGTTAATACGTCAAAGCGCCGAGGCGCTTTTGCCAGCCTGTTGGCCGAGGACGCTCGGTCAGGTTATTTGCCAACCTGGTGACCGATAATGCCCCCCACCGCAGCCCCACCCAGCGTGCCCAACGCGCTGCCGTTGGTCAGCACTGCACCGCCGACTGCACCGGCACCGGCACCGATTGCGGTGTTGCGATCGCGTTTGGACATGTTGGAACAGGCGCTGAGTGAAAACGCCAGAGTCAGTGCCAGAGCGGCGGTGGCGAAACGTTTATTGATAATCATCATAATGACTTCTCCTTAGCATTGGCTATATGGAAGTGCCCTATAAGTATAGGCGTTAACCATAAATCAGGCCTGCCGTTGGTTCCCATACAGTATCGATATAAAAAATGGCATTTTTTGTTAAAAGCCGAATAATTAGCAAGTTACGGCCCAAAAGTTGCCGAAACTGAGTATAGGTTTCTCGGGAAGGATAAACAGGTAAATAGTCTTAAAATCCCGCTGCGCAGGGGGAAAGGCGCGCGGCGTGGCCCGCGCGGCGCGCTTGGTATGATGGGGGCCCGCGTTAGTCGTTGACCAACTCCACCTGTATGCCCTGGCGTTTCAGCTGATGCTGATACTCGAGCGCCAAGCGCGAATCGGTGATCACCCGGCTGATCTGGCCCGGCTGCGCCAGCGGGTTGGGCTGGATCTGGCCGAATTTGCTGGAGTCCGTTAGCACGATATTCTCCACGCCCTTGGCCAGCACTGCGCTGACCACGTCGGCGCGCATCATGTCGCGGCCGGTAAAGCCGGTTTCGGCCTGAAAGCCGTCAATGCCGATAAACGCCTTGTTGAAATGCACCTGCTGAATGCACAGCCGCGTGAGTGGGCCGACCACGGTCTCGCTTTTCTTCTGGTACATGCCGCCCAGCACAATCACGTCGCAGTCAGTTTCTTTCAGCAGGTTGGCGATGTAGTGGCTGACGGTGATCAGCGTAATGCGCTTGCGTTCGGCGATGTAGCGCGCCAGCAGGGCGTTGGCGCTGCCGCTCTCGATAAAGATCGTCTCGCCGTCGTTGACCTGCGCGGCGGCATACTGCGCCAGCCGCTGCTTGAGAGTGAAGTTGGACATCATGCGGGCGTCGACGTCGTCGCTCTCCAGCGCCACGGCGGAGCCATGTACCCGCTTCAGGTAGCTGCGCTTTTCCAGCAGGTTGAGATCTTGCCGGATGGTGACTTCCGAGACGCCCGAGGCGCGCGCCAGCTCATTGACGCTGATCCGCCGGCGATCGTTAACCAACTGCAATATGGTCTGTTGTCGTAAATTCATATCGGCCTGATGATGCGGCCGCCAAGGTGCGGCCGCTAAGAGTCAAAGGTTTAAAGAGTATGTTCTGTGCGCGCAATAATATCATCCTGCGCCTCAGGGGATAATGCGGTAAAGAAGGCGGAATAGCCAGCTACGCGAACCACTAAATCACGATATTGGTCAGGGTGTTGCTTCGCTGCCAGCAGCGTTTCGCGCGACACGATGTTGTACTGCACATGCCAGCCGCGATAGCTCTCGAAGAAGGTGCGCAACATCAGCATCAGCTTTTCCCGATCGCGTGGGTTGTCCAGCGTCGTCGGGTTCAGCTTTTGGTTGAGCAACACGCCGCCGAGGATCGCTTCGGTCGGTAGCTTGGCGAGCGAATTGAACACCGCCGTCGGCCCCAGGTGGTCGGTGCCGGACGCCGGGCTGGCGCCTTCCGCCAGCGGCTGGTGCGCCTTACGGCCATCCGGGGTCGCCAGGGTGGCGGCGCCGAAGGGCACGTTGGCTGAGATAGACGACGTACCGGAGTAGTAGCCGCCGCCGATCGGCCCGCGGCCGAAGCGGGTGTTGCGATACTGCTTCAGTTCCTCGATGTAGGTTTGGTAGGCGCGCACCAGCAGCCGATCGACGTCGTCCACGTCGTTGCCGTATTTGGGCGCGGCGTTGAGCAGCCGCTGGCGCAGCTGTTCGCCATCCAGCCCGGCGAAGTCGTCGGCCAGCGCCGCCGCCAACTGCTGCTGGCCGATTGTCCCTTGCTCGAACACCAGTTTGCGCACCGCCGCCAGGCTGTTGCCGAGGTTGGCGATGCCGACCTGCAGGCCGGAAACCCAGTCGTACTTGGCGCCGCCTTGCTTGATGCTTTTGCCGCGTTCGATGCAGTCGTCCACCAGCGCGGAACAGAGGATATCGTGGGCGTTCTCCTCCAGCACGCTGTCCACCACGCATTCGACCTCAATTGACTTGCGCGTGTAGTAACGGATTTGCCGATCCCACGCTGCCATCACCTGCTCGAAATCGGCGAAGTTCCCTTTGGACAGCGCCTGTTCCTGCGGCAGGAAAATCTGCCCGGAGGTGGCGTCGCGGCCCTGTTCCAGCGCCGCCAGCAGCACGCGGGCGAAGTTGATGAAGCTCATGCCGGTGCAGCGATAGCCCCATTTGCCGCCGACGGCGGTCTCGATGCAGCCGATGGCGGCATAGTCGTAGGCGTCCTGTGGCTCAACCCCCAGTTTGATGAACTCGGGAATGACGATTTCGTCGTTGTTGAACGCCGGCATGCCGAAGCCGCAGCGGATCACCTGCACGCAGGCGTCGAGGAAATCGGCGCTCATTCCGGCGTGGTAACGCACGCTGAGGTTGGGCTGGGTGGAGCGCAGGCGGCCGCAGGACTCGAGAATGGCGTAGGACAGCGGGTTGACCGCGTCGCACGGCCGGCCGTCGATCAGTTTTTGGCCGCCGATGGTGACGTTTTGGTACAGCGGGCTGCCGGCGGAGGCCTTGGAGTGCGAGCCGGAGCGGATCTTGTTGACCTCCAGCAGCTTCAGCCAGCAGCTGTGCAGCAGCTCGATGGCGTCTTCCCGCGCCAGGTTTTGCTCCAGCTCGACGTCGCGCCGATACCAGGGATAGAGATATTGGTCGAGACGACCAAAGGAAACCGAATGGCCGTTGGATTCGATCTGCAACGTCAGCTGGATGAAATAGCACAGCTGCAGCGCCTGCCAGAAGGTCTGCGGCGGACGATGGGCGATCAGATCGCAGTTGTCTGCGATAGCCAGCAGCTCGGTGCGCCGCCAGTCGCGGGTTTCGCGTTGCGCCATGTCGCGCGCCATGCGAGCGAAGCGCAGGATGTGCTCGCTCAGCGCCGCCAGTACGATGTCGATGGCGTTGAGAAACTGCGCTTTGTGCAGATCTTCCCATTCGGTCAGGTGCAGGCGGCTGCGGCGCGCGTTCACCTTTTCACGCAGGCCGTCGAGGCCTAGCGCCAGCAGCAGCGGGAAGTTGACCGCCAGGTGGGCGTCGCCGGAGGTCATGTTGCCCTCGGCCTTGATGATGCCGGTGGCCAGCAGCGCCTTCTGTTCGTCGGTAAACATGCCGTAGCAGCGATCCTGCACCGTTTGGCCGCGCCACCAGGGGCAAAGACGGTGCAAAATCGCCTTGTTCTCTTCGCTGACCGAGAAGCCGGCGCCCGGCCGGTCGGCCAACTGGTCGATCTCGTTTTCTATCCAGCCGACGGTGTATTCGGGGAAGATCGGCGCGGCGCGCAGCTCACTGGCCTGGTTGCCGATGATCAGCTCGTCGTTGGCGATCCAGATACTGCGCTTCGCCAGGTGGTTGGCCAGCGCCAGCGCACGGCGCACCGGCAGCGGCCGATCCTGATGCTGTTGATAGGCTTCGGTATAGTGCTGCGCGCGTTCGGTGCACACCGGCGGTTTGACGATGTGGATCAGCGCGTTCTTATGCGCCTGAATACGGGCGCTGAGGGTGGTCAAATCCAATGTGGTCATGGCGTTATCCTCGCAAAATGGCGGTCAGGCCTTTGGCGCCGGCGTACGCTTCGGCGAAGGCCAGCAGATCGGGCGCGTCCAGCGGCGTGCGGGCGGCGCGGTAGGGCTCGCCGAGCAGGTGATACTTGTTGATGCCCAGCGTGTGGTACGGCAGAAAATGGATCTCCGATACGCCGATCTCGTCGGCGGCGAAGTCGACAATCGCGCGGACAGAGTGGCGATCGGCGTTGAAATCGGGGATCAGCGGCACGCGCACGGTCATTGG
Source organism: Serratia sp. 2880STDY5682894 (assembly GCF_001537385.1). Taxonomy (NCBI): domain Bacteria; kingdom Pseudomonadati; phylum Pseudomonadota; class Gammaproteobacteria; order Enterobacterales; family Yersiniaceae; genus Serratia; species Serratia sp. 2880STDY5682894. The sequence goes on from NZ_FCJA01000001.1 coordinate 6,509, forward strand.
CACGCCGTGCGCCGCCAGCCGGCGAAAATTGTTCATCACCCGACGGGCGGAGCCGCCGGTCCAGGTTTTGAAGCGCGCTTCATCGGTGTGTTTGAGATCGGCCAACAGCAGATCCAGCCAGGGCAACGAAGGAGCGATGTAGCGCCAGGGAACGTGCAGACAGGATTCGACGGCGGTGTGGATGCCGGCTTCGCGGCCGCGCCGCAGCAGCTCCGCCGCGATTTCCGGCTGCATAAAGGGTTCGCCGCCGGACAGCGTTAAACCGCCGCCGCTGCGCAGGTAGAAAGGCTTATCCCGCATCACCTCGGCCATGATATCGTCGGGGTTGACCGCGCTGCCGCACAGGCTGAGCGCGCCGGTCGGGCAGGCGGCGGCCAGCGCCGCATAGTCGTCTTTGCTGATGACGTCGCGCCGCAGCGTCAATGCTCCCTCGTCACGCCGCAGGCCTTGCGGGCAGCGCTCGGTGCACAGCGTACAGCCGCTCAGGCACAGGCGCTCGTCAAACAGCAGATCCGCGTGGCGCGAGCGGCTTTCCGGGTTCTGACACCAGTGGCAGCTCAGCGGGCACCCTTTTAAAAAGACCACGCTGCGGATGCCGGGGCCATCATGGGTCGAGTAGCGCTGCAGATTGAAGAACATGAGTCACCCGTTTGGCGTTGCTGAATCTTTCGCCATTAAAGATGTTTCGAATGAAAGTTGAATTGATTTTGGTCAAAAGTTGACAGGGTTTTTGCCCTATGATGATCAGAGTTTGAATCCGTCCACAGAACATGACACAGGAGTCCGTGATGGAGCTTTATCTCGATACCGCCGATGTGACTGCGGTAAAACGCCTGGCGCGCATTCTGCCGCTGCACGGCGTCACCACCAACCCGAGCATCGTGGCGAAGGAAGGCAAGCCGATCTGGGAAGTGCTGCCCGCGCTGCGCGACGCCCTCGGCGGCACCGGCAAGCTGTTCGCGCAGGTGATGGCGGCCGATGCCGAGCGCATGGTGGCGGAGGCGGCGCTGCTCAGCCAGCGCGTACCGGGGCTGGTGGTGAAGATCCCGGCAACCGCCGAGGGGCTGGCAGCGATCAAGAAGCTTAAAACGATGTCCATTCCGACGCTGGGCACGGCGGTATACGGCGCCGGGCAGGGGCTGCTGGCGGCCTTGGCCGGGGCAGAATATGTGGCGCCTTACGTCAATCGGCTAGATGCGCAGGGCGGCGACGGTATCGAAATGGTGCACGAGCTGCAGCAGCTGCTGAGCCTGCACGCGCCGTCGGCGCAGGTGCTGGCCGCCAGCTTTAAAACGCCGCGCCAGGCGTTGGAATGCCTGCTGGCGGGCTGCCAGGCCATCACGCTGCCGGTGGATGTGGCGGAGCAGTTCCTCAGCGCGCCGGCGGTGCAGGCCGCGGTCGAGAAGTTCGAGCAGGATTGGCAGGGGGCTTTCGGCTCCACGCTGCTGGGTTAAAGCCTGGCCAGTAAAAAGGGCGCCGCGGCGCCCTTGCTGGATGACTGAAACGCTTAGCTGCGGCCGGTTTCTTCCCTAAGCACGGCGCTCACCTCGTGCGCCGTCGGCTGTTCGGTACGCAGCGCCCGGCGGATCGCGAAGAAGGCGGCGATCAGCATGGTTACCGCCACCAGCATAAAGAACCCGCACAGCGCGGCGTTGATTTGGTTGCTGAACACGATGGTCTCCATGTCTTTCAGCGATTTGGCCGGCGCAATGATCGTGCCTTGCTCAATGCCGGTGGAGAATTTCTTCGCCTGCGCCAGGAAACCGATGCTCGGTTTCTCGTGGAAGATTTTCTGCCAGCCGGCAGTCATGGAGGTCACGAACAGCCAGGTGGTCGGCAGGATGGTAACCCAGGCGTAACGCTGTTTTTTCATCTTGAACAGCACCACGGTGCCGAGGATCAGCGCCATCGATGCCAGCATCTGGTTGCCGATGCCGAACAGCGGCCACAGGGTATTGATGCCGCCGAGCGGATCGACCACGCCTTGATACACGAAGAAGCCCCAGCCGGCTACCGCCACCGTGGTGCCCGCCAGATTGCCGAACCAGGAACGGTTGTTGGCCAGCTGCGGCACCGCCACGCCCACCAGATCCTGCACCATAAAGCGGCAGGCGCGGGTACCTGCGTCGACGGCGGTCAGGATGAACAGCGCTTCGAACAGAATGGCGAAGTGGTACCAGAAGGCCATCATCGCCCGGCTGTTGAACACCTCGCTGATGATGTGCGCCATGCCCACGGCGAAGGTTGGGGCACCGCCGGCGCGCGACAGGATGGAGTTCTCACCTACTTCTTTGGCGATCAGCGCCAGCGTTTCCGGCGTGACGATAAAGCCCCAGCTGTTAATGACCTGCGAAGCATTTTCCACCGTGGTGCCGATCAGCGCCGCCGGTGAGTTCATGGCGAAGTAAACGCCCGGATCCAGCACCGAGGCGCAGATCAACGCCATGATGGCGACGAAAGACTCCATCAGCATGGCGCCGTAACCGATAAAGCGAATGTGGCTTTCGCGTTCCACCAGCTTGGGCGTGGTGCCGCTGGAGACCAGCGCGTGGAAGCCGGAAATGGCGCCGCAGGCGATGGTGATGAACAGGAACGGGAACAGGGCGCCGGCGAACACCGGGCCGCTGCCGTCGATGAAGCGCGAGACCGCCGGCATTTTCATCTCCGGCATGGCGAAGACGATGCCGATGGCCAGGCCGATGATGACGCCGATTTTCATAAAGGTGGAAAGGTAGTCGCGCGGCGCCAGCAGCAGCCACACCGGCAGCACCGAAGCGACGAAGCCGTAGATCACCAGCACCCAGGTCAGGGTGGTGCCGTGCAGCGTGAAGAACGGCCCCCAGTAAGGATCTTGCGCCACGTTGCCGCCGTAAATAATCGCCAGCAGCATCAGCACGAAGCCGATCACCGAGATTTCAGCGATCTTGCCCGGCCGGATAAAGCGCATGTAGATGCCCATGAACAGGGCGATCGGGATGGTGGCGGCGATGGTGAACAGCCCCCACGGGCTGTCGGCCAAGGCTTTTACCACCACCAGCGCCAGCGCCGACAGGATGATGATCATCACCCCCAGCGCGCCGAGCATGGTGATCACCCCGGCGAACGCGCCCAGCTCTTGCTTGGCCATTTCCCCCAGCGAACGTCCGTCGCGGCGTGTGGAGATGAACAGCACCAGGAAATCCTGCACCGCGCCGGCCAGCATAACGCCGACCAGGATCCAGATGGTTCCCGGCAGGAAGCCCATCTGCGCGGCCAGAATCGGCCCCACCAGCGGCCCGGCGCCGGCGATGGCGGCGAAGTGGTGGCCGAACAGCACCCATTTGTTGGTGGGCACGTAGTCCAGGCCGTCGTTGTGGCGTTCTGCCGGGGTCAGACGGCGGTCGTCCAGTTCAAAGACCTTATCGGCAATGAACCGGCTGTAGAAGCGGTAGGCGATGCTGTAGCAGGCGACGGCGGCGACCACCAGCCAGACGGCGTTGACGTGTTCGCCGCGGCTGAGCGCCAGCATGGCGAAGGCGAAGGCGCCGACCAACGCCACCAGCAGCCAGATAAGTCCTGACCTGATGTTTTTCATGAAACAACTCCTTGGCGTACAGAGGTAAAAATCGACGTTGTTATTAGGAATGACGTTTTAACAGTAGAAGTTTTGCCGCCGAACCGCGGCAGGTCGGATGAGAAATGTGAAGCAGGTGGGGTTTTAGTGTAAAAACAACGTGATGAAACCGCGTTGGCGCAGGCTGCCGCCCATGCAACCCCCGGCAGTTATTCATTCTGCATTTTCACGGCGCGTACAGCGAATCATCGTCGTTTTTTATTCGGGCACGGCGTCTGGCGAATTATTATTTTATCTGTCGAGGCGTGCCGAAATAAAATCATCCGTGCCGTGTTATACCTTTATTTCAACCCGCAGGTTTAATCATTCATAAAATAAATAATAAAGTCACGAAAGGAATTTAATTATGATAAATAAAATCATCGAAGGGTATTTACCGCAGCTCACGGCCATTCGGCACGATATTCATCAACACCCTGAACTGGGTTTCGAAGAGTTTCGCACCAGCGATCTGGTGGCGGATTATCTGAATTCGTGGGGCTATGAGGTGCACCGCGGATTGGCGGGCACCGGCGTGGTGGGCACGCTGCGGGTGGGCGACGGCGTTAAACGCCTCGGGCTGCGCGCCGATATGGACGCCTTGCCGATCGAGGAGAACAACGGCAAGCCCTGGAGCAGCAGCGTGGCCAACCGCATGCACGCCTGTGGCCATGACGGCCACACCACCATGCTGCTCGGTGCCGCTCGTTACCTGGCGCAAACGCGCAACTTCAACGGCACGCTGCACCTGATTTTCCAACCGGCGGAAGAGATGCTGAACGGCGGCGCGCGCATGGTCGAACAGGGGCTGTTCGAGCGCTTCCCCTGCGACGCCATCTTCGCCATGCACAACATGCCGGGGATGCCGCTCGGCGAGTTCTTCTTCCAGCACGGCCCGTTTATGGCCTCGATGGATCAGTTCAACGTGCGGGTGCAGGGGCGCGGCGGCCACGGTGCCATTCCGCAGCTGACGGTCGATCCGGTGCTGGTGGCCTCGCATATCACCGTCGCGCTGCAGAGCATCGTTTCGCGCAATATCGATCCGCTGGAGGCGGCGGTGATCACCGTCGGCAGCATCAAGGCCGGTGAGGCGGCCAACGTGATCCCGGACAGCGCGGAGATGAAGCTCAGCGTGCGCTCGCTGGATCGCCAGGCGCGTGCCACCTTGCTGGCGCGCATTCCGGCGCTGATCGAAGCGCAGGCGGCAAGCTTCGGCGCTCACGCGGTGGTGGAACACGTTAACGGCACGCCGGTACTGGTCAACGACGAAGCGATGACCCGTTTCGCCCACCGCGTGGCGCAGCAGCAGTTCGGCGATGACCGCGCACACTACGGCGCCCGGCCGCTGATGGGCAGTGAAGATTTCGCCTTCATGCTCGATGCGCATCCGCAGGGCTGCTACCTGATCATCGGCAACGGCGATGGCGAAGGCAGCTGCATGGTGCATAACCCGGGATATGACTTTAACGACGGCTGCCTGGCGGCCGGCAGCCAGTATTGGGGAGCGTTGGCGGAAGCGTATTTAAAATAAACTCGAAAATAATAACAGGGAAGGTAATGATGAGTGAAAATATGGCTGAAACCCAGGCGGCAATAATATCGGCCCCGAAGGCCGGCGGCAAAAAGGTCATATTCGCCGCCTCCTTCGGCAATGCGCTGGAGTTTTTCGATTTCGGTATTTATAACTTCTTCGTTATTTACATCAGCGTATTATTCTTTCCGCCGTCCAGCGATCCGCATCTGGCGTTGCTGTTGGCGTTTGCCACGTTCGGCGTCAGCTTCTTCATGCGGCCGCTGGGCGGCATTCTGATTGGCGCCTATGCCGATCGCCATGGCCGCAAGCCGGCGATGATCCTGACGATTTCCTTGATGAGCCTGGGCACGGCGATGATCGGTTTTGCGCCGACCTACGCCAGCGCCGGCTATTGGGGAACCGTCACGCTGGTGGCGGCACGCCTGATCCAGGGCGTGGCGGCGGGCGGCGAGGTGGGGGCATCGATGTCGTTGCTGGTGGAGTCGGCGCCGCCCAACCGGCGCGGCTTCTATTCCAGCTGGTCGCTGGCGACGCAGGGCATCGCTACCGTGGTCGGCGGCGTCACCGCGCTGGCGCTCAGCGCGGCCTTGCCGGTGCTTTCCGGTGAGCCGAACGCTATGGCTGAGTGGGGATGGCGCATTCCTTTCTTTATCGGCGTGGCGCTGGCGCCGCTCGGTTGCTGGCTGCGCCTCGGGTTGGAGAGCGATCGGCCGTCGGTGTCGCGAGCCCACGAGCCGCCTGCGCAGTTGCGCCAGCACTCGCGGGCGGTGGTGCTCGGCGTGATGTTGACCATCGGCGCGACCGTCGCCACTTACATCTCGATGTATTATCTCGGCACCTACGCGGTGAAATACCTGGGGATGGCGCAGGCCTACGGCTATGCCGCGATGCTGCTGGCGGGCCTCGTCACCTTCGGCGGCAGTCTGCTGGTCGGGCACTGGTGCGATCGTTACGGCCGTTTGCCGCTGATCCGTGGGTCGCGGATCGCGATTCTGATCGTGGCCCTGCCGGCATTTTGGTGGCTGAGCGCGGTACCGCATCCGGCGGTGCTGCTGCTGATTGTCGCGGTGCTGGTCGGGTTGACCACGCTCGGTTCGGTGCCGACCATGCTGATGATTTCGGAGCTGTTCCCGCAGCGCATTCGGGCGCTGGGGTTTGCCTTGGTCTACAGCCTCGGGGTGGCGATCTTCGGCGGCTTCGCCCAGTACATCGCTTCGCAGTCGATCGCGCTGAGCGGTTCGCTGCTGGCGCCCGCCGTCTATCTGATGCTGGCGACGCTGGCTTCGCTGGCGGTGCTGCCGCTGCTGCGTGAAACCGGCGGCGAGCCGCTGCGCTAGTCGAAAAAAAACGCCGGCGGTTTTCACCGTCGGCGCTGTGCGTTGCGGCCGTTTCAGGCGGGCGTTCAGGCCGCCGGACGGGCGATCACGCTGCGGGTTTCCATGCGCACTTCGGCGATGGTGACCTGCAAGGTGTCGCTCTGGCGGTAAACCACTTCACCCTTGATCTGCACGGTGCCGGTTTCCTGGCTGCACTGCATCTCGTCGCGCACCGCGTGAATAAACGGTGCCGGGATGAAGGCAACCGCACCATTGTCCAGCAGGCGCACGCGCAGGCCGCCGCGGGTCACGTCGATGATCTCGGCGTTGAAGCGGGTATCGGTACCGGCCTTGTCCTGCAGGAAGCGGGCGTACAGCCAGTCGCCGACGTCGCGCTCCGCCATGCGGTTCAGGCGGCGGCGTTCCGCCAGCTGCACCGTGACGTCATCCTGCGGTTTTTCTGCCGGCTGCTGGTTGATGATCGCCTTCAGCAAGCGATGGTTGACCATATCGCCGTATTTACGGATCGGCGATGTCCAGGTGGCGTAAGCCTCCAGACCCAGACCGAAGTGTGGCCCCGGCGTGGTGCTGATCTCGGCGAAGGTCTGGAAGCGGCGGATGCGGCTGTCGAGGAACTGGGTCGGCTGCGCATCCAGGTGGCGGCGCAGTTCGCAGAAACCGTCGAGGGTCAGCAGCTTCTCGGCCTCGGCTTCCACGCCGTTGGCCTGCAATACGGTGACCGCTTGCTCGACCAGAGCAGGATCGAAACCGGTGTGCACGTTGTACACGCCGAAGCCCAGGCGATCGCGCAGCACGATGGCGGCGCAGACGTTGGCGGCGATCATGCACTCTTCAACGATGCGGTTGGCGCTGCGGCGTTGCTCGGTAACGATCTCGAGCACGTCGCCTTTTTCACCCAGCACGAAGCGGTAGTCCGGGCGGTCTTTGAACACCAGCGCATGCTGATGGCGCCAGGCGTTGCGCGCGTCGCAAACGCGCTTCAGCAGGGTGATTTGTTGCGCGATGGCGTCGCTCGGCGGCTGCCAGCCGGCAATGCCTTCCAGCCAGTCGGAGACTTCGTCGTATACCAGCTTGGCTTTGGATTCGATCTCGGCGGCGAAGAACTGAATATCCTCGCCCAGCGCGCCGTCGGCGGCGATGGTTACGCGGCAAGCCAGCACCTGGCGGCGCTCGTTAGGGCGCAGCGAGCACAGGTTGTCCGACAGATCGCGCGGCAGCATCGGGATGTTGAAGCCCGGCAGGTAGTTGGTGAAGGCGCGCACGCGGGCGATATCGTCCAGCTTGCTGCCTTGTTCGACGTAGGCGGTCGGATCGGCGATGGCGATGGTCAACTGCAGCGAACCGTCGCCGTTGTCGGTCACATACAGCGCATCGTCCATGTCTTCGGTGCTGGCGCTGTCGATGGTGACGAATTCGAGCGCGGTCAGGTCTTCACGCACCAGCGCAGCGGCCGGCTCGCTGAGAGCCTGCATCTCCGGTGCCTCTTTCTCCAGGTTGTGACGCGCCAGCGTCACCCACCACGGGGCGAAATGGTCTTCACCTTCGGTGATAAAGTGGGTCAGATCGGCGTTGAAGCTGCGATCGCCTTTCAGCGGGTGACGGCGCATTTCCGCCACCGCCCAGTCGCCGGCCTGGAAGTTGTGGGTCAATTCACGCACCGGGCGGCACGGAATCGCATCTTTCAGCAACGGATGATCGGGCACGATGGACAGACGGTCGTCGCGCTTTTGCACGCGGCCGACAAAGCGCGACAGGAACGGCTCGACCAGGGTTTCCGGCTCGGCGATTTCGCGCTCTTTCTCGGTGTGCAGGGTGGCGATAATGCGATCCCCGTGCATGACTTTCTTCATGTACGGCGGCGGAATGAAGTAACTTTTTTGACCGTCTACTTCAAGAAAGCCAAAGCCTTTCTCAGTCCCTTTCACTACGCCTTCAACGCGCGGGGTCTGAGAGTGAAGTTGCTGTTTAAGCTGCGCCAGCAGCGGGTTATCTTGAAACATATCGTCCAGTGAATGGGTTGTGAGTGGCAAGATTTGCGGCTGACAGTTTTACGCGAATCACCCGCTGCGAGCAAGCCTAACGTCACGGAACCCCGCGTTGCCACGCGATTTTGCGCAAGAATGGTCAATCGGAGTGCTATCGATGGAAAACCCCGGCGCGAAGGCCGGGGTGGAGGGCGGGTGGCGATCAGTCCCGCAGCGGCGTCGGCTGCAGGATTTCAATCCAGTAATCGTCCGGATCGCGAATGAACGCCACGTAGTTCATACGGCCTTCATGCAGGCGCTTTTGGAAGGTGACGCCGAGGCGCTCAAACCGCTCGCAGGCGGCGCGCACGTCCGGCACCGTGACGCACAGGTGGCCAAAACCGCGCGGCTCACCGTTGCCGTTGTGGTAGTGGAAATCGGCCTGATTTTCGGTGCCGTGGTTATGGGTCAGCTCGAGAATGCCCGGCTGGCTCAGCGCCCAGCGTTTGCGCTCATCGTCGTCCTGCGGTATCTGTTCACGCGGGCTGCGTGTCAGGTAGCAGATGGTAAAAGCGGCTTCTTCGAACGTTTCCAGATAGACCGGGGTAAAGCCCAGCACGCGGGTGTAGAAATCCAGCGCTTTGGTCAGATCCTTCACGCGGATCATGGTGTGGTTGAACACGTAACCGTCGGTTACCGCGTCCGGTTGGGCCGCCACGCCGGGCAGCGTCAGTAGATCATTCAGTGGCATCAGAGATCCTCCTCAGGGTGTCGGCAGACTGTAGGTGAAATCGATGCTAATCTAAAGTGATTGTTTTTAACTAAAGCACTAACTAAAAGTGAATGATAGATGAAGCTGAGCCAGCTGAAGTTTTTCTGTACCGTGGTGGAGCACAAAACCATCGCCGCGGCCGCGCGCGAGCTGCACTGCGTGCCTTCCAACGTCACGCTGCGGCTGCGCGAACTAGAGGAGTCGCTGGGCGGCGAACTGTTTTTCCGCGACAAGAATCGGCTGTACGTCAATCCCAAAGGGCGGCTGTTCTATCAGCAGGCGCGCGACATTGTGGCGCAGGCGGAGCGCAGCAAGCAGCTGTTCGCCGGCGAGCATCAGCGTGGGCTGCTGAACCTCGGGGCGCTGGATTTCTCGCTGGTCAGCCATTTGCCGGCGCGCATTGCCCGGCTGCGCCGTTTACAGCCTCATCTGCACATCAACGTGCTGAGCCGCGACTCGCTGGTGCTGGAACGCATGCTGATCGACAGCGATCTCGACCTGGCGATCACCGACGGCCCGATTGAACATCCGCTGCTCGCCAGCCAAAAGGCATTCGATGAACGGCTGGTATTGTTGATGCCGGCCGATGCAGGGGAACCCGACGCCGCCACGCTGGCGCCGCTGGAGTTTTACACGTTCAGCCGCGAATGTTCGTTTCGTCTGAAGGTGGATCACTGGCTGGCCTCGCGTGGGCTGAAACCGCGCATGACGCTGGAAATGGAGTCTTATACCGCGATGGCGGCCTGCGTACAGGCCGGTTGTGGTGTCGCCTGCGTCCCCGGTTCGTTGCTGCCGCTGATCTTGCCGGCGCCGGGGCTGAAGGTGGTGGAAATGGGCGAAGAGGGGCTGAGCGACCTGTATTTCGTCTGGCGACGGCATCAGCTGTCGGACGAGTTGCAGACCATCCTGGGGATATTGGCGCACCCGGCGTGAACCGGGCGCGCATTTTCAGGCGATGCGCAGCGAAGGTTGCTGTTCGCTGCGGCGGATCACCACCGGAATCGACTTCGAGGTCGGGGTACCGGTACCGTCGCCGAAGCTGGCCAGTGGCACCAGCGGGTTGGTTTCCGGGTAGTAGGCCGCCAGGTTGCCACGCGGAATGTCGTAACTCACCAGCTTGAACCCGTCCACTTTGCGCACCACGCCGTCGTTCCACAGGGTTTCTATCTGTACCCGTTCGCCATCCTGCAGGCCCAGCGCCGCCAGATCCTCCGGATGGATGAACAACACTTCACGTTGACCGTAAACGCCGCGGTAGCGGTCATCCAGACCATAGATGGTGGTGTTGTACTGATCGTGCGAGCGCAGCGTTTGCAGGGTGAACGGCGCTTTCTCGCTGCCCAGCTGTGGGAACAGGGTGGTCGGCAGCGCGGCGGCGCTGAATTCCGCCTTGCCGCTCGGCGTGGCGAAGCGCAGTTCGGCGGCGGCATTGCCGAGGTAGAAACCGCCGGGCTGGTCGCAGCGCCGGTTGAAATCTTCGAAGCCGGGAATGGTAGCGGCGATGTGATCGCGGATCAGCGAATAGTCGTCGGCCAATTCCAGCCAGTCCAGCTGCTGGGTGCCCAGCACCGCGTCGGCGATGCCGCAGACGATCGCCGTCTCCGAACGTTGGGTCTCCGCCAGCGGCTTGCCGATGCCTTCCGAGGCGTGGACCATGCTGAACGAATCCTCGACCGTAATGTACTGCGAGCCGCTGGCCTGCATGTCCAGCTCGGTGCGGCCGAGCGTCGGCAGGATCAGCGCGTCTTTACCGGTCACCAGATGGCTGCGGTTAAGCTTGGTGCTGATATGCACCGTCAAATCGCAGTTGCGCAGGGCGCGGGCGGTGCGTTCGGTGTCCGGCGCCGCGGCGGCCAGGTTGCCGCCCAGCGCGATCAGCACTTTCACTTCGCCGCGCAGCATCGCTTCGATCGCTTCCACCGTGTTGTGGCCCAGCGCGCGATTGGCGGTGAAGTTAAAGTGGCGCTCCAGGCTGTCGAGCAGCGCCTTCGGCGACTTCTCGTCGATCCCCATGGTGCGGTTACCCTGGACGTTGCTGTGGCCGCGTACCGGGCACAGGCCGGCGCCCGGTTTGCCCAACTGCCCGAACAGCAGCTGCAGGTTGGTGATTTCACGCACCGTCGCAATAGAGTGTTTATGCTGAGTCACGCCCATCGCCCAGGTGCAGATCACCCGTTCGGCGCCCTGATAGGTGGCCGCCGCCTGGCGCAGCTGCGCCTCGCTCAGGCCCGACTGCGCGGTAATGGTCTGCCACTCGGTGGCGTCTACCTGCGCCAGGTAAGCCTCCACGCCGACGCTGTGCCGTTCGATAAACGCCAGGTCGAACAGGGCGGGCTCGCCGGAGGCTAAACGCTGACGGTGGGTTTCCAGCAGGGCTTTCACCATGCCGCGCACCGCCGCCATATCGCCGCCCAGATTCGGCTGGTAATAGGAAGAGCTGATCGGCGAGGATTTTGGCGTCAGCATCTGTACCGGATCCTGCGGATCGGCGAACCTTTCCAGCCCGCGCTCGCGCAGGGTGTTGAAGCTGACGATGCGCGCGCCGCGTCGGGCGGCGTTCTTCAGGCTGTGCAGCATGCGCGGGTGGTTGGTGCCGGGGTTTTGGCCAAACACGAAGATGGCGTCGGCCTTTTCGAAGTCATCGATGCGGATGGTGCCTTTGCCGACGCCGATGCTCTGCTTCAGCCCGACGCCGCTCGCCTCGTGGCACATATTGGAGCAGTCGGGGAAATTGCTGGTGCCGAGCATGCGGCCGAACAGCTGATAAAGGTATGACGCTTCGTTGCTGGCGCGGCCCGAGGTATACAGCTCGATCTGGTTCGGGTTGTCCATGCCGTTGATGTGTTTGGCGATCAGCGCCAGCGCGTCCGGCCAATGGATAGGTTCATAGTGGTCGGTTTCGGCGTTGTAGCGCATCGGATGGGTGAGGCGACCCTGATACTCGAGGAAATAGTCGCTCTGCTGCTGCAGCGTGCTGACGCTGTGGGCGGCGAAGAACTCAGGCTCCACGGCGCTGCGCGTCGCTTCCCAACTGACCGCTTTGGCGCCGTTTTCGCAGAAGCTGAAGGTGCTGTGATTGTCGTCGCCCCAGGCACAACCGGGGCAGTCGAAGCCGCGAGCTTTGTTGACGCGCATCAGGTTGCGCATGTTTTTTAGCGTTTGTTTACTGTCGAGGACAAAGCGGGTGGTGGCTTCAAGCGAACCCCAGCCGCCCGCCGGGCCGGTATAAGGCTTGATTGACGGTTTGAATTTCATGGTGACACTTCGCAGGTGGTTGTAGCTAAAAAGTAAACGCTTTTTTATGCGTCTTGCGTATTTATGTCACAAGTTTAGGGGCGCTGCGGGGTGGCGTCTAATCGAATGGGGCAATGGCGGCATAGAGCGCATCTATCGCCGGCGGGCGGTGCCGTAAACAAATGGTTGCATAAAGACACCCGCTGCAAAAGAGTAATGGTTTCGTCTGAAAGTGAATTCATGCAGTCTATCTCGCGGATTATATTGGCATTTTATTCAGCCTGCGGGCCTGAGGAACACAGCGTGAAGCGTTCAGTATCAGTGGTAATCGGCGGCATATTGCTGCCTTTAGCGGCGCAGGCGGCGGAAACGACGCCCAATTTTCCTACCATGGCCCCGCCGGCGATAGACGCCGCCTCTTACGTTTTGATGGATTACACCACCGGCCAGGTGTTGGCCGCCGGCAATGCCGACGAACGGCGCAACCCGGCCAGCCTGACCAAACTCATGACCGGGTTGGTGATCGACCACGCGCTCGATCAGCACAAGATTGGCCTCGACGATGTCGTCACCGTGGGGAAAGACGCCTGGGCGCAGGGCAACCCGGTGTTCAAAGGATCTTCGTTGATGTTCCTGAAGCCAGGTGACAGGGTCACGGTTCGCGATCTCAGCCGCGGTATCATCATCGATTCCGGCAACGACGCCTGCGTAGCGATGGCGGATTATGTGGCGGGCAGTCAGGCCAACTTCGTCAAGCTGATGAACGAGAAGAGCGCGCAGCTGGGCCTGCAGAACACCCATTTCGAAACGGTACACGGGCTGGATGCGCCGGGGCAGTTCACCACCGCCGGCGATCTGGCGGTGATTGCGCGCGCCATCATCATGAGTGAACCGGCGGAATACCATATGTACAGCGAGAAGTCGCTGACCTGGAATGGTATCACGCAGCAGAACCGCAATGGCCTGCTGTGGGATAAGACGCTGCACGTCGATGGGCTGAAAACCGGGCACACCGCCTCGGCCGGCTTCAACATCATCGCCTCCGCCACCGAAGGGGATCGCCGCCTGATTGCCGTGGTGATGGGCGGCAAAAGCGCTAAAGGGCGTGAGGAGCAGGCGCGTAAGCTGTTGACTTGGGGGCTGAGCGACTTTGCCACCGTACATCTGTTCAGCGCCGGCCAGAGTCTGGGGGAAGAGCCGGTCTGGTACGGCGAGAATCACCGGTTACCGGTCGGTAGCGCGCAAGAGCAGTCGCTCAGCCTGCCGAAAAGCGAGGCGGACAAGCTGAAGGCGCAGTACGTGATCAATACCGCACGGCTGGAAGCGCCGATTGGCAAAGGGCAGACCGTTGGCGAGATCCGCATCAGCGACAATGGCCAGGTGGTGAAAACCTTGCCGCTGGTGGCGCTGCAGGCGGTGCCGCAGGGCGGCGTGTTCTCGCGCCTGGTGGATTACGTGAAGCTGAAGCTCTGACTCGCCGGGCGGACGAAGGTGCCCGGTGGTATACTGGTGCGAATGCCGATCATTGAGCCGCGCTATGGATATTAAACAACTGATTTATTTGTGTAATTTAGAACGAGAACGTCACTTCGGCCGGGCGGCGGAGGCCAGCTTCGTTAGCCAGCCGACGCTATCCATGCGATTGAAAAATCTGGAAAAAGAGCTGGGCGTTTCGCTGATTAACCGCGGCAACCATTTCGGCGGTTTTACCGCCGAAGGCGAGCGGGTGCTGGCGTGGGCCCGTGAGATCGTCTCGGTTTACCAGGGGCTGAAGCTGGAGGTGGAGTCGCTCAAGCACGGCTTGCACGGCACGCTGCGCCTTGGCGTGGTGCCGCAGTGCAGTATCTCGGTATCGGAAATGCTCAAGGCGGTCAGCGAGCGTTACCCGCATCTCGATTACCGGCTGGCGGTGCTGAGCGCCGATCAGCTGCTGGAGGCGCTGACGGCGCATACCGTTGACATCGGCATCGGCTTTTTCGAGCTGTCGACCTTAAAGGAGCTGCACTTCCAATCGCAACCGCTGGTGGAAACCGGCGTCGAGCTGGTATTTCATCCGCAACACTTTCCGAAGCTGGTGGGCGATACGCCGTTGCCGCTGGAGGCGGTTGCCGCTTTGCCGCTGTGCCTGGCCGAGCCGACGCGTTATTTCCGCCGCTATCTCGATCAACACTTCCGCGACGCCGGGTTGACGTTGCACACGCGGCTGGAGACCGCCTCGATCTTCCAACTGCTGGAGGGGATTTTCGTCGGCCTGGGCTGCGGGTTGTTTCCGCGCGGCCAGCTGCAATCGCCGCTGATGCCGGCGTTGCAGCGCCGTCCGGTGGCCATCGGCGCCATGCCGCGTCATGCGGCGGTGGTGGTCGATATGGCAGAGCGCGCCACGCCGTTGGCGCAAAAATTCTTCGACGCCGCCAGCGAGTGGCTGCGTCAGCAGAATGTCTAAAACGCGGCGTATCACGGCCGGTAATCAGGCCGCGTAGCGGTCTTCAGTCGGCGGCGATGAAAGGCTCCGCATCGCCCAGCGTTTGGCGCAGCCGATTTTCCCAGGCGTAGAGCGCGGCGGTGAGGATCACTTCCAGTGCCTGCGCCTGATTCAGGCCGCTGTTGAACAATGGCTGCACGCTCTGCGGGGTAAATTTCTCCGGTGCGCGCGTCAGCTCGGCGGCGGAGTGGATCACCGCGCGTTTGACCGTGTCCTCGGTAGATGCCAATCCCTGAGGCAGCCCGGCGAACATCGCCTGTACCAATCCGTCATCCTGCAATTCATGCGCCACCGTGGCCGCGCAGTAGCGGCTGCCGTTGATGCGCGAGACCGCCAGCGTCGCCAGCGCTTTCAATCGGCTCGACAACCCATATCCTTCGGCATTGATGCCGTTAAACACGCCGTTGCGCTCACGCAGTGCGGCGGCATCGTGCGCCAGCAGCAGGTAATAAGATTCGGCGCGAGCCTGCGGGTGGCTCTGATCCAGCACGTCAAGCTGTTCGGCGGCGGCGGCTTCCGTGTCGATTGGCGGCAGGCGCGCAGTCCAGCTTAACTCTTCGGCACTGAAAGCGACGCCATCGGCATCTTCGACGTTCGGGAAACCGGGCACTACCACCGCCGGTCGGCCGGCCAACGCCGCTACGCCCGCCACCACGCGCGCTTGGTAACTGACAAAACCGATGACCTGCGAAAAGGTGACGATATCCGCCGGGCTCAGCCCGACGTCGCCAAGCTGCTGCAGCGCTCTGCGGCAAATCAGCGTGGGCTGGCTGGCGAGCTGGCGGGCGTATTGGGTGATCTGGGCGAGGCGGATATTGCTTTCCCGGGAGGCGTCCGGGCTGTGCAGCGGGGCGAGGCGGGCGGCGTAGTGGCTACAGAGCGACTGCACACCGGTCACCTGAGCGACGGTCAGCGCGGTGCTGAGGCGATCATAGGGTGACAATGTCACGTATCGTGATAGCGACACCTGGTCGGGAAACAGGGCGTGGTAACCGGCCAGCGAGGCGTTGAATACCCCGGCGCGGGCGCCGAGCGCAGCGTTTAACGCTTCATCGGCGAAGGCGCCCAGCCCCAGCAGAAAACGATCGCGCAGGGTAGCCGCCTGCGGCTCCAGCGGCGCATCGCCCCGCACGCTGCTTTGGGTTTCGTGATACCACTGGGCATTATGTTGTCGACGGAGTCGTTCCATAGGGTCAATCCTTAATCATGAGCAACAGCCACCGGTGCGTGCGGCAGCGGCGGCTGGACAAAGAGTCAACATGCCCGCAGGCGGGGCGAAAGGCAGATTTAGCGCAGCTCATCGCAGCACAGCGCGTGGCCGTAAGGCGGCCAGCGTGAGCAGAAACTGCGTGAGGCGGCGATGGCGAAGGCTGTTCATCAGTGCGATATCCTGTCGTATGAGAGGCTCAACGTAGGGGATATCCTCACCGATCGCCCTGGCGAGATAAAATAATGTTACGGACTAATCAATAACTGAAAGGAATAAAATATAAGGATATATAACAAGAATGTAATTTGTATGTGCGCTTTCTCGCTAAGCGGCAGGCACGCGCGGCAATAAAAAACCCGCCGCAGCGGGTTTGCATGTACAGCCGTGGCTCAAAAACGCCCGCCGTCGCGTCGCCAGGCGTCGGCGGTCAGCGCCTCGCCGAAGTGGCTGGCGATAAGGCGCTTGGTCAATTCGTGCAGCGGCGCCGCCAATACCTCGGCGGTGCTGCCGCGCTCGACGATTTCCCCTTCGTGCATCACCAGCACCTGGTCGCTGATATGCTTCATCATGCCGAGGTGCTGGGTGACATAGATATAGGAAATACCGTGTTTTTCCTGCAGCTCCAGCATCAGGTTGATGATTTGCGAGCGCATCGACATGTCCAGCGAGGCCAGCGCCTCATCGGCGACGATCACTTTCGGCTGCAGGATCAGCGCACGCGCCAGCGCGACGCGCTGTTTCTGCCCGGAAGCCAGCATGTGCGGATAGTAGTAGGCGTGATCCGGCAGCATGCCGACCTGGCGCAATGTCTGGTTGATGCGCTGCTCGCGCTCGGCGGGTTCCAGACTGGTGTTCAGCCGCAGCGGCGCGTCCAGCAGCTGGCCGATGCGCTGGCGCGGATTGAGCGAGGTGCTCGGATCCTGAAAAATCATGCGAATGCGCTGGCTGCGATAGCGATAATCGCCGAATTCCAGCGGATGATCGTCGATCAGCAGTTCGCCGGCGGTCGGTTCCACCATGCCGGAGAGCATCTTCGCCAGCGTGGATTTGCCGGAGCCGTTCTCGCCGATTACCGCCAGCGTCTGGCCTTCGCGCAGGGTAAAGCTGACCGATTTCACCGCCTCGACGTGCTGGCGGCGGAACAGCCCGGTGCGGTAGCGGTAGGTTTTGCTCAGGTTGCGCACTTCCAACAGCGTTTCCATGTTATTGCTCCTCCATGTTCAGCGGGAAGTGGCAGGCAAAGAAGTGGTTTTTGACCGGGCGCAGGCGCGGTGTTTCGATGCACTTCTTCTGTGCGTAAGGGCAGCGCGGCCCCAGACGGCAGCCGATCGGCAGGTGTTCCAGCGAAGGAATGGCACCCGGCAGCGTGTTCAACCGGCTCTTGTGCGGCAGCGAGCGGCCGAAGTCCGGCATAGCGCGGATCAGCGCCTGGGTGTAAGGGTGGTGCGGCGCCGCCAGCAGCTCTTCGCACTGGGCGCTTTCCACCGTTTGCCCGCAGTACAGCACGTTCACCCGGTCGGCCCACTTGCTCATCATCTGCAAATCGTGGCTGATCAGCAGGATGGTGGTGTTGTTGTTCTGATTGAGGCGCGCCAACAGGCGGAAAATCTGCGCCTGGGTGGTCGGCTCCATGGCGTTGGTCGGCTCATCGGCGATCAGCAGGCGCGGCTGGTTGGCCAGCGCGATGGCGATCATCACTTTCTGGCACTCACCTTCGGTCAGCTCGTACGGGAAGCTGCCCATGATGTCGTCGTGATCCTTAATGCCGACGCGGTGCAGCAGTTCGATGGCGCGGCGTTTGCGCCAGTTGAAGCGCTGCCACCAGCGGCCCTTGTAGGTCCAGCCCGGAATGGCCTGCGCCAGCTGGCGGCCGATGCTTTCGGAAGGATCCAGACAGGACTGCGGCTCCTGGAAAATCATCGAGACGTTGTGGCCCACCAGCCTGCGCCGCTCGCGCGGGCTCAGCTGCAGCAGATCGATGTCGTCGAAGCGGAAACGGTCGGCGGTGACGCGCCAGTTGTCTTTGGTTACGCCGCAGATGGCTTTGGCGATCAGGCTCTTGCCGGAGCCCGATTCGCCCACCAGGCCGCGCACCTCGCCCTCGGTCAGCGTCATGCTGACGCGATCGACCGCCTTGACCGGCCCTTCGGCGGTCATAAATTCAATCGTTAGATTGCGGATATCGAGTAACGGCATTATTCCACCCCGGCATTGATTGCGCGGCGCATACCGTCGCCTAACAGGTTAACCAGCAGCACGCTGACGAGGATGGCCGCGCCGGGCAGCATCACCGTCCAGGGCGCGACGTACACCAGCTCGAGCGAATCGCCGAGCATCGCTCCCCATTCCGGCGAAGGCAGCTGCGCGCCGAGATCGAGGAAGCCAAGCGCGGCGATATCCAAAATGGCCATCGACAGCGCGCGGGTGAACTCGGTCACCAGCACCGCCGCAATGTTCGGCATCACTGCGTACCACAGGATCTGCAGCGTGGAAGCGCCGTCGAGCCGCGCCGCCACCACGTATTCTTTATCCAGCTCGTCGTGCACCGCGCTGTAGATGGTGCGCACCATGCGCGGCAGCAAGGCGAGCCATACCGCCAGCATGGCGTGTTCAAGTTTGGGGCCGATAAACGCCACCACCACGATCGCCAGCAGCAGCGAGGGAATGGACAGCAGGGTATCGAGAATGTGGTTGAGCACCGCCGAGCGCAGCCCGTGAGTGACGCCGGCGAACACGCCGAGGATCACCCCGCAGAACGCCGCAGCCAGCGTCACCGCCAGCGCCGAGCCGAAGGTGGCAGCGGTGCCGGTCAGTAGCCGGCTGAGGATGTCGCGCCCGAGATCGTCGGTGCCGAGAAAGAACGACACGTTGCCATAGCGCGACCAGGAAGGCGGCAGCAGCTGATAACCGAGGAACTGCTGATCCAGCGCGTAGGGCGCCAGCAGGCTACCGAACAGCGACAGCAGCAGCAGGGCGATCACGCCGTAAAAACCGATCATCGCCAGCGCGTCGCCGTAGAAAATCCGCCAGGTGTAGCGCAGCGGGCTCGGCATCTTTTTCTCGCGGTATACGTTATCGAAGGGCATACCATTCCTTATGTTTCAGCGGGTTGGTTGCCGCACCCAGAATGTCGGCCAGGACGTTAATGGTGATCACCAGCGTGCCGACCACCATGACGCCGGCGGAGATCGCCGCATAGTCCTGCTGGCGAATGGCGTTGATCAGCCACCGGCCGAGGCCCGGCCAGCTGAACACCACTTCGGTGATCATCGCCAGCGTGAGCATGGTGGAGAACTGCAGCCCCAGCTTGGGCACGATCGGCGGCAGCGCATTGTGCAACACGTGGCGGCGAATGATGGTGAAGCGCGACAGGCCGCGGGTGGCGGCGGCCTTGATGTAGTTTTGGCTCAGCACGTCGTCGGTGCTGATGCGCATCAGGCGCACCACTTCGGTGGTGGGCGCCACCGCCAGCGCGGCGATCGG
Organism: Serratia sp. 2880STDY5682894; assembly: GCF_001537385.1. Taxonomy (NCBI): domain Bacteria; kingdom Pseudomonadati; phylum Pseudomonadota; class Gammaproteobacteria; order Enterobacterales; family Yersiniaceae; genus Serratia; species Serratia sp. 2880STDY5682894. The sequence goes on from NZ_FCJA01000001.1 coordinate 26,117, forward strand.
CAGGATCATGTGGCGCAGGGCGCTGCCGATCATCTCGGCGCGGTATGGCGAGTCCGACAGCCAGGCGTCAATCAGCGCGAACCCGGTGATCGGCTTCACCTGATACAGCAGGTCGAAACGGCCGGAAACCGGCAGCCAGCCCAGGTGCAGCGAGAAGAACAGCATCAGCAGCAGCGCCAGCCAGAACACCGGCATCGAAAAGCCCAGCAGCGCGAAGGTGCTGATGGCGGTGTCCTGCCATTTGCCGCGCAGCACGCCGGCGATGATGCCCAGCGGAATGCCGATAAACAGCGCCAGGGCGAAGGCCAGCAGGCACAGTTCCATGGTAGCCGGGAACACTTCGCGCAGCTGTTCGCTGATCGCCTGGCCGTTGATGCTGGAGACGCCGAAGTCCCAGTGCAGCAGGCTGACGAAGTAGAACTGATAGGCGTCCAGCAGGGCGGCGCCGTTCAGCGGCGCGCGCGGCGTGAAATAGCTCAGGCTGAAGCTGACCAGCGTCAGGAAGAACAGCGTGATCAGCAGCAGCAGAATGCGGCGCAGGGTAAAGATAATCACTTTTTCACCTCCGGCGCGGATTCACGGTACACCCCGGCGAACGAGGCGTTGCCGAACGGGCTCAGCACCAATCCCTTGATGTCGTAGCGGTAGGCCTGCAGCCGCAGGGAAGAGGCCAGCGGCAGCACCGGCAGTTGCTGCTCGAGGATCTTCTGCGCCTTGCGGTAGTTGTCGATGCGCTGAGACAGCTGCTGCGACAACAGCGCGTTCTGCAACACCTCGTCGAAGCCCGGGTCACACCAGTGAGCATAGTTGGTTTGCGAACGGATTGCCGCGCAGCTCAGCAGCGGCCGGAAGAAGCTGTCCGGGTCGTTGCTGTCGGTGGCCCAGCCGGTCAGGGTCAGATCGTGGTTCATCTCCATCAGGCGCGCCTCCTGGAAGCGCCCCTCTACCGGCACGATGGTGACGTTGATGCCCACCTGGCCGAGATCGGCCTGGATCAGCTCGGCGGTTTTCAGCGGGCTCGGGTTGTAAGATTGCGAGGCGGTCGGCACCCACAGCTTCAGGTTCAGTTGGCCGACGCCGGCCTGCCGCAGCATTTCGCGTGATTTGGCCGGATCGTACTCGGTGACGTGCGCGTCGTTGTCATAGGCCCAGGAGGCGCGCGGCAGGATTGAGGCGGCGGTTTCCGCCGTGCCGTAATAGATCGACTGCATCAACCGCTGGTTGTTGATCGCCAGCGAGATCGCCTGGCGCACGTTGAGGTTGTCGAGCGGCGGTTTGCGGGTGTTGAACGCCAGGTAGGCGATGTTCATCCCCGGGCGTAGCGTCAGGCGCAGGCGCGGATCGTCGCGCAGGATAGACAGCTGGCTGGCCGCCGGATAGGCCAGCACGTCGCATTCGCCGGTCAGCAGCTTGGAAAGGCGGCCGGTGCCGCCTGCGCCCAGATCGATCACCACCTGCGGCATGCGCGGCAAGCCTTTCCAGTAGGCGGCGTTGCGCGCCAGGCGAATATATTGCCCCGAGCGGTATTCATTGAGCAGGAACGGGCCGCTGCCGACCGGCTCGCGGTCGATCAGCTCCTGGTGGCCTTCGCGCGTCAGCGTGTCGGCGTATTCAGCGGACAGCACCGGCGCGTAGTGGGTCGCCAGGTGCCACAGGAACGAGGCGTCCGGCGACTGCAGGCGGATCTCCACCGTGTAGTCGTCGAGCTTTCTCACGCTCTGCACCGAATCACCGAACTGCAGGCTGTCGAAATAGGGGTATTCGCCGCCGTTGACGTCGTGATACGGGTGTTTTTGGTCAAATACGCGCGCGAAGCTGAACACCACGTCGTCGGCGTTCATCTTGCGGGTGGGCGTGAACCAGGCGGTGGTCTGGAACGGCACGTCCTTGCGCAGATGGAAACGGTAGGTGGCGCCGTTGTCCAACACTTCCCAGCTTTGCGCCAGCTCGGGGATCAGCCGGTAGGTGTAGGGATCGACATCCAGCAGACGATCGTACAGCTGGGCGGCCAGGGTATCCACCGTCAGGCCGCTGCTGGCCATTTGCGGGTTAAAGGTATTCAGTATGCCGCTGACGCAATAGACAAAGCCGCTCTGGCGAATGTCCGGCAGCGGCGCCGCGGCGGGCGCGGGCGGTGTTGTCGCGGCCAAGGCGGAGCCGGTAAAGCACAACGACACTATCCAAAGGGGTAAACCACGCATAGGGGCTCATGGGTTAATCAGCAATAGCGTTAGTGTATCGCACTCTGACCGGCAGCCCAATCCATTGAGCAAAATCGCTGAGTTTTCTGCTACTTGATTAATCAGGTCGCCCAACGGCGTGAAAAAAATCTCATTTGATATGTTATAACATAACAAAATCATGATACCGTTCCCCGGCAAAGTCACAATAACGCAAGGGGATGTATGAACGAAGTTGCACTTCCACCACGCCGTTCGCTGCCGGACGCTCAGGCATGGCGCGGCGAAATGAGTGATGTCGGGCTCGATTGGGTCGGGATGCAAGGGATCGCACTGCCGCTGGAGCTGGCCGGCAAGCCACTGATGGCCAAAGTCGACGCCGGCATCAACCTGCGCGCCGAAGCGGCGGGCGAACGCGGTATTCACATGTCGCGCCTGTATCTGGCGCTGGATGAATTGACGCAGGGCGAGCTGACGCCGCAGCGCATCGGCCGAACGCTGCAGGCCTTTCTGGATTCGCAGCCGGAACACAGCGATCGCGCCAAACTGGCGATCGGCGGCGAGCTGCTGTTGTCTCGCCCGGCGTTGCTGTCGCCGCAGCGCGGCTGGAAGGCTTACCCGCTGCGCATCGAGGCGACCCTGACGAACACGCTGACGCTGGCGCTGACCGTCGGTGTGCCTTACTCCTCTACCTGCCCGAGTTCGGCGGCGCTCAGCCGTCAGTTGGCGCAGCAACAGTTTCAGTTTGATTTTGAACAGGCGGCGGAGCGGATCAGCCAACGCCAGGTGAGCGAGTGGCTGTTGGAGCAGGGAATGCCGGCCACCCCTCACAGCCAGCGCAGCTGGGCCTGGGTCACCGTGACGCCCGAGAATGAACGGGCGTTCGAACCGGTGAAATTGATCGACCGCATCGAACACGCGCTGGGCACGCCGGTACAAACGCTGGTGAAACGCCGCGACGAGCAGGCCTTCGCGCTGGCCAACGGTCAGAACCTGATGTTTTGCGAAGATGCGGCGCGCCGTCTGTATCGCATGCTGCGCAGCCAGTGCGATTACCGCGCCTTCTCGCTGCGCGTCGAGCATCAGGAGAGCCTGCATGCCCACAATGCGGTGGCGGAGTTGAGCTGGCGGGGAGAAAATCATGTTGCGTAAAAATCCCAGCGGCCATCTGCCGCAGGTCTCGCCGCTGGCCTACATCGATCCCACCGCCATTATTTGCGGCCGGGTGATCGTCGAAGATTTCGTTTACGTCGGCCCTTATGCGGTGATCCGCGCCGACGAGTTGAACGCCGCCGGCGACATGGAGCCGATCGTCATCGGCTCGCACTCCAATATTCAGGACGGCGTGGTGATCCACTCCAAGAGCGGGGCGGCGGTCACCATTGGCCGTTACAGCTCGATTGCCCACCGCGCCATCGTCCACGGTCCGTGTCGCATCGACGATCGGGTGTTTATCGGTTTCAACAGCGTGCTGTTCAACTGCCACATCCAGTCCGGCTGCGTGGTGCGTTACAACGCGGTGGTGGACGGCGTGACGCTGCCGGAAAACCGCTATATCCCCTCGACCGAGCGCGTAGGGCCGGACAGCGACCTGTCGCGCTATCGCCAGGTCGATCGCGGCGCGCTGCAGTTTTCGGAAGAAGTGGCCGCCACCAACGTCGAGCTGGTGCGCGGTTACCAGGCATTACGCAATGAATTTTAATGAGGCTCCCATGAAACAACTTCCCGTGACCGTGCTTTCCGGCTTTCTCGGCGCCGGCAAAACCACGGTGCTGAACCACATTCTGAACAACCGGCAGGGCATGCGCGTGGCGGTGATCGTCAACGATATGAGTGAGGTGAACATCGACGCCGCGCTGGTGGAAAATGCCGTGCATCTTGATCGCCAGGAAGAGAAGCTGGTGGAGATGAGCAACGGCTGCATTTGCTGCACGCTGCGCGAAGACCTGCTGGTATCGGTGCGTGAGCTGGCGCAGGACGGGCGTTTCGATTACCTGCTGATCGAATCGAGCGGCATCTCCGAGCCGCTGCCGGTGGCGGAAACCTTTACCTTTGAGGACGAAAAGGGCGAAAGCCTGTCGCAGTTCGCCCGGCTGGATACCCTGGTGACGGTGGTCGACGGGGTGAATTTCATCCAGCAGTACCAGCAGGCGCAAAGCCTGCAGGAGGCCGGCCAAAGCCTGGGCGAGGACGATCTGCGCAGCGTGGCGGATCTGCTGATTGAGCAAATTGAGTTCTGCGACGTGATCCTGGTCAGCAAGACCGATCTGTTGACGCCAGCCCAGCAGGGCGAAGTGATGGCGCTGCTGGCCAGCCTGAACCCCGATGCCCGCATTGTGCCGATCGCGCCGGGCAAACTGCCGCTGGAGGCGGTGCTGAATACCGGCAGCTTCAGCTTTGAAAAGGCGCAGCAGGCGCCCGGCTGGCTGAAAGAGCTGCGCGGCGAACACGTGCCGGAAACGGAAAACTACGGCATCAGCAGCTTCGTCTACCAGGCGCGGCGGCCGTTTGCGCCGGACAAGTTTTACCGCGTGATCAACGGCGATTGGGGCGGCGGCAAGTTGCTGCGCTCGAAAGGCTTTTTCTGGCTGGCGACGCGGCCGCGGCAGGCCGGGCAGTGGAGCCAGGCAGGGGGCATCGCCCACTACGGCCTCGCGGGCACCTTTTGGCGCGCCATTCCGCAAGATAATTGGCCGCAGGATCCCGAAGCGCGGGCGCACATTCAGGAAAAATGGGTGGAGCCGTTCGGCGATATGCGCCAGGAACTGGTGTTTATCGGCCAGCATTTGCAGCAGGCGACGATCGTGCGTATGCTGGACGACTGCCTGCTGAGCGACGATGAAATGGCCGCCGGCGTGGGCTATTGGCTGGACATGGCAGACCCGTTCCCTGAGTGGTAATTGCGCAATCTTCGTGTGGTAATGAGAAAAATTCTCAACAAAGTGCTTTACAGACGATACTGATAACTATTATCATCGCCTGGCAGTTCACGGAAGGCCACAGTTTGCGGCTCTGATGTGGAAGGCACGACATTGCTCACATTGCTTCCAGTGTTTTTTAAGCCAGCTCGGGTGCTGGCTTTTTTTTTGCCTGTCTAAGACCGGAAACCTCGCTTGGCGAGCCGCCATGATCCACTTCTCTTCTCTTTGCGCCGCGTAACCTGGACGATCTCGACAGAAGTTCGGGGTTTCATGCATTCACAGTCACGTGACGGAATTTCATACTTCTTCTCATCGACGCGCTGGCTGCGTTTGGCCGGTCACTGTTAACCGTGAGGAGAATGCCTGTGATTACCCAACAAACCCCCATCAAGTCAGGATTTGGGCCCAAAACGACCGCCGGCGAGGTGCTCGCAGGCCTGGATCTGTCAGGCTCGCAGGCTATCGTCACCGGTGGTCATTCAGGTCTCGGTCTGGAGACGACGCTGGCGCTGGCCGGTGCCGGCGCACGTGTCATCGTTGCTTGCCGGGCACCGGCGGCAGCCAAAGAGGTGTTAGGACAGAGCGCCGGCGTCGAGATCGCCGAACTCGATCTCGCCGATTTGAACAGCGTGCGCCGCTTCGCCGCTGACTTTTCCGCATCGAGCCTACGGGCGGATATTGTCATCAACAACGCCGGAGTGATGGCATGCCCGGAGGCGCGGGTGGGGCAAGGTTGGGAAAGGCAGTTCGCCACCAACCACCTCGGCCACTATGCGCTGACCAACTTGCTGTGGCCGGCCATTGCCGATGGAGGGCGGGTGGTCACCGTCTCCTCCGCCGGGCATCACCATTCGGCGATCCGTTGGGAAGATGTGCAGTTCGAACGCGGTTACGACAAGTGGCTGGCGTACGGTCAGTCGAAGACGGCGAATGCCCTGTTCGCCGTCAGGTTGGATCTTCTGGGCCGCTCGCGGGGGATCCGCGCATTTAGCCTTCATCCTGGCAGTATTGCCACGCCGCTGCAGCGGCACATATCGAGAGCAGAGATGATAGCCCTGGGCTGGATGGACGAAGACGGCAATCCGGCCGATCCCGACGCTCTTAAAACGCCTCAGCAGGGGGCCGCTACTCAGGTGTGGGCCGCCACTTCACCGCAATTGCAAGGTTTGGGGGGCCTTTACTGCGAGGATGGTGATATTGCCGGCATCGCCCCGCACGACAGCCAGGCGCTGGTCGGCGTGAAGGAATACGCGATCGACCCGGAACAGGCGCAGCGTTTGTGGGCGCTTTCGGCATCGCTGACCGGCATTGATGCTTTCGCCTGACCAGGCCGCTAATCGGATAAGGGGGCGCCCATGATGTCGATGATGAAAGAAAAAAACTTGGCGATATCCAGCATGTTTTTCATGCTTGGGCTGTGTTTCGGTAGTTTGAGTTCAAGGATGGCGACGATCAAAGGAGGGCTTGCGTTGTCTGACGGCGTATTTGGCAGCGTACTGTTCGCCATGTCGGCCGGGGTGGTCTTGTCTCTGCCGATATCGGGATGGGCGATCGCCAAACTTGGCAGCAGGGTGGTCGGCGTCGCGGCCATACTGATCAACGCCATGCTTTTGCTTCTGGTGCCCTTCGCCGCGACGGTCCCTCAACTGGCGGCGTTGCTGTTTTTCTCCGGGTTCGCTTATAGCGCGGTCAATGTCTCGAACAATATGCAGGCCAGCATCGCCGAGGCGGTCAGCGGTAAAACCAGGTTGCCCTTCTTTCACGGCATATGGGGCGTGGCCGGGTTTGTCGGCGCAGGGATCGGGGCATTAATGATCGGCCGGGATGTCGCCTTGCCGCTGCACTTTGTAGGAATAGCGGCGGTGGCGTTGATGTCCGCCTTGCTGTGCCGGCGTGCGTTGTTCGACAAACCGGAGCTGGAACAGACCGGGCGTGCTTTTGCCATTCCTGACCGATCGTTGTTCAACTATGGCCTGATCGTTTTCTGCTCGATGGCTTGTGAGGGCATCATGTACGACTGGAGCGTCGTTTATTTTCAGGATGTCGTCTCGGTCGATCGAAAATACATCGGCCTGGGTTTTACGGTATTTATGGCGGCCATGACGATCGGCAGGCTCATGTTGAACCGGTTCGTTGATCGGATAGGAGTGAGAAGAACGTTACAGTGGGGCGGTATGCTGGCGTTCATCGGCATGACGCTAACGACCTGGTTACCGGGGTTGGTGACATCGATAATCGGTTTTTTCCTGGTTGGCCTGGGTATTTGCGCCATAATTCCGCTGGTTGCGGGGGCGGCTGCAAGGTCTTCTTCCATGGCACCAAGCGCCGCCATTGCGGCGGTGCTGACCATCGGCTTTCTGGGCACGCTAATCGGGCCGCCGTTAATCGGGTTCTTATCCGAAACTTTCGGTCTGCGTTATGCCTTTCTGGTCTGCGTCGCGTTGTCGCTCGGCGTCATTTACCGGGCAGGAAAAATACCGCAGTGATCTTGCAAGAAGGTGATTCATCGGCGGGACATTCCCGCGCAGTGAAGTGACCGTCGGGAAAGACCGACATCTCCAGGCGGCTGTTCTCAGGCCACATCTCTCAACCTGGGGTTAATAGCTGACGGCCGGGAAAGACCGGCACCCCATCTCCACGTTGTTATTCCTCGTCCGCTTCGCCGTTTTGTAGCAGCGCATGCTTTTTCAGCATGCCGCGCAGCTGGTGATAGGTGAGCCCCAGCAGCTGCGCCGCCTTGCGCTGATTGAAGCGCCCCTGCTGCAGCGCCGCTTCGATCAATGCCTTTTCCTGCTCGAGCTGCCAGTGTTTCAAATCCAGCGGTAGCGGTGGTAACGCGCCGGCGTCTTCAGGAACGGGCGCGACCGGCGTGGCCTCGCGTGGCGCAAACGGGTTGATGACGATGTCGTCCAGCGGGCTGTCGCTGTCGCCGTGGCGATAAACCGAGCGCTCCACCACGTTTTTCAGTTCGCGCACGTTGCCCGGCCAGCCATACTCGAGCAACGTTCGCCTGGCATGCTCGGTAAAGCCGGGAAACAGCGGCAGCGCCAGCTCGCGGCACATTTGAATGGCGAAATGCTCGGCCAGCAGCATGATATCGGGTCGCCGTTGGCGCAGCGGCGGCAGCTGCACCACGTCGAACGCCAGCCGATCCAGCAGATCGGCGCGGAATTTGCCCGCCGCCGCCAGCGCCGGCAGATCGTCATTGGTGGCGCACACCAGGCGCACATCCACACGCAGCGGCTGGCTGCCGCCCACGCGCTCCAACTGGCCGTATTCGATCACCCGCAGCAATTTCTCCTGCACCAGCATCGGCGCGGTCGCCAGCTCATCGAGAAACAGCGTGCCGCCGTCGGCGCGCTCGAAGCGCCCCAGATGGCGCTTTTGCGCGCCGGTAAACGCGCCGGCCTCATGGCCGAACAGCTCGGAATCCAGCAGGTTTTCATTCAGCGCCGCGCAGTTAAGCGAGATGAACGGCCCTTGCCAGCGGTTGGAGAGGTAGTGCAGACGGTGAGCGATCAGCTCCTTGCCGGTGCCGCGCTCGCCGATCACCAGCACCGGCTTGTTCAGCTTGGCGACCTGGGAGACTTGCTCCAAGACTTCGACAAAGGCGTTTGCCTCGCCCAACAAATTCTCTGGCTGTTCGTTCATGATGAAATTCGCCAATGTTTGGTGAAAATAATCACTCTACAGCAAGCGCGCAGAGAGTCAAAAAATAATATTCGTTACTTTTCAATAACATAAAAGTTGGCACGGGTTTTGATTATATCTTTGGGCAAGCTGTACGACTTAACGCGGCGCTTCAGACGCCATCAGAACCAAGAGGAAGTGAATTATGGGTATTTTTTCTCGTTTTGCCGACATCGTGAACGCCAACATCAACACCCTGCTGGACAAGGCGGAAGATCCGCAGAAGCTGGTGCGGTTGATGATCCAAGAGATGGAAGACACGCTGGTTGAAGTTCGCTCTACGTCGGCGCGCGCGCTGGCGGAGAAAAAGCAGCTGCTGCGTCGCATCGAGCAGGGTGAAAACCAGGTAAGCGACTGGCAGGAAAAAGCTGAACTGGCGCTGCGCAAAGATAAAGAAGACTTGGCCCGTGCGGCGCTGATCGAAAAACAAAAGGTGGCCGATCTGATCGCCACGCTGACGCAGGAAGTGGCGACCGTAGAAGAAACGCTGGCGCGCATGAAGAGCGAAATCGGCGAGCTGGAAAACAAGCTGACCGAAACCCGCGCGCGGCAGCAGGCGCTGGCGCTGCGTCATCAGGCCGCGTCTTCTTCCCGTGACGTGCGCCGCCAGCTCGACAGCGGCAAGCTGGATGAGGCGATGGCGCGTTTCGAACAGTTCGAGCGCCGTATCGACCACATGGAAGCCGAGGCGGAAAGCATCAGCATCGGTAAAAAGAAGTCGCTGGACCAAGAGTTTGCCGAACTGAAGGCCGACGACGCCATCAGTGAGCAACTGGCGGCGCTGAAAGCCAAGATGAACCGCTCAGAGTAAGGCGAACCGCGGCCACACGCCGGAGGTGGCCGCCTATCCAGGACCCGATAAGAAGGAATAACAATGAGTGCTTTATTACTTGCCATTCCGCTGACAATTTTCGTGCTGTTTGTCGCGCCGATTTGGCTTTGGCTGCATTACAGCAATCGGCAACAGACCGGCATCCAGCTGAGTCAGCAAGAAATGCAGCGCCTGGCGCAGCTGGCGGAAGACGCCAAACGCATGCGTGAACGCATTCAGGCGTTGGAAGAGATCCTCGATACGGAACACCCGAACTGGAGACAGTCCTGATGAGCACGACGCTGGGCAGTAAAAAGCTTTATCGCGTTCCCGAAGAAGGCATGGTGAAAGGCGTCTGCGCCGGTTTGGCCCACTATTTCGACGTGCCGGTGCGCCTGATCCGCGTGATGGTGGTGCTGTCGCTGTTCTTCGGGCTGTTCTTCTTCACGCTGGTGGCCTATATCGCGCTGGTGTTCGTGTTGGATGAAGCGCCGGCCAGCCGTTTCGAAGGCGAGCATCAGAAGACGCCGCGCCAGCTGCTCGATCAGCTGGAGTATGAGCTGGGCAGCGGCGAGCAGCAGCTGCGTCAGGTCGAGCGCTACGTGACGTCCGATACCTTCGGCGTACAGAGCCGTTTCCGCAAGCTGTAACCCTTCTTGCGATACCCGGCCTGCACAGGCCGGGTATCTTCGCCGCCGTTATCCCATAAATGTAACCTTAATCGTCTTGTGCCGGAGGGCATTGTCATGAATAAAATCGATGTCGCAAACACCGCCAAAACGGGTGGATTTAAACGAGGAGCGGCGGCAATGTTGAAGACATTGGCTAAAGTCATCATCATAGCGTTATTGAACTATGGCCCGGCGGGCGCCGCCGGCTGGCTGTTGAAGACCGTCGGCCGCAAACCGGTGCGCTTCGTGCTGGCGCTGGTGCTGGAACCGCTGTTCCGTAAAGGCCTGAACAAGGCATTCGGGCGTTACGTCAAGGAGAGCAATGAAACGACTGCAAAATGAGTTAACCTCGCTGGTCAACCGCGGAATGGATCGCCATCTGCGCCTGGCGGTGACCGGCCTGAGCCGCAGCGGCAAAACCGCCTTTATCACCGCCTTCGTCAACCAACTGTTGCATGTGCACAGCGGCGCGCGCATGCCGCTGTTTTCACCGGTGCGTGAAGAGCGCCTGCTGGGCGTCAAACGCATCCCGCAGCGCGATCTCGGCATCCAGCGTTTCACCTATGACGAAGGGCTGGCGCAGCTGTACGGCACGCCGCCGGCCTGGCCGACGCCGACGCGCGGCGTCAGCGAAATTCGTCTGGCGCTGCGTTACCGCTCCAACGACTCGCTGCTGCGCCACTTTAAAGACACCTCCACGCTGTACCTGGAGATCGTCGATTATCCCGGCGAATGGTTGCTGGATCTGCCGATGCTCGAGCAGGACTACCTGGCCTGGTCGCGCCAGATGACCGGGCTGCTGCAGGGCGAACGCGCCGAATGGGCCAAGCCCTGGCTTGAGCTGTGCAAGGCCTGCGATCCGCTGGCCCCGGCCGATGAAAACCGCCTGGCGGCGATCGCTCAGGCCTACACCGATTACCTGCTACGCTGCAAAAGCGAAGGGCTGCACTTCATTCAACCGGGGCGTTTCGTGTTGCCGGGCGATATGGCCGGCGCGCCGGCGCTGCAGTTTTTCCCATGGCCCGATGTGGCCGCGATCGGCGAATCGAAGCTGGCGCAGGCCGACAAACACACCAACATCGGCATGTTGCGCGCTCGCTTCAACTACTACTGCCAGTCGATCGTCAAAAACTTCTACAAAGAACACTTCGTCCGTTTCGATCGGCAAATCGTGCTGGTCGACTGCCTGCAGCCGCTCAACAGCGGCCCGCAGGCGTTCAACGACATGCGTCTGGCGTTGACCCAACTGATGCAGAGCTTCCATTACGGAAAGCGCACGCTGTTTCGCCGCTTGTTCTCGCCGACCATCGACAAACTGATGTTCGCCGCCACCAAGGCGGACCATATCACCGCCGATCAGCACGCCAATCTGGTGTCGCTGCTGCAACAGCTGGTGCAAGAGGCGTGGCAGAACGCGGCGTTCGAGGGCATCAGCATGGATTGCGTCGGCCTGGCCTCGGTGCAGGCGACCGAGAGCGGCATCGTCGATCATCAGGGGCAACGCATTCCGGCGCTGAAGGGCAACCGCCTGAGCGACGGCGCGCCGCTGACGGTGTTCCCCGGCGAAGTGCCCGCCCGCCTGCCGGGGCCGGCGTTCTGGCAGAGCCAGGGGTTCCACTTCGATGAGTTCCGTCCGCGCGCCATGAGCGTGGACACCCCGTTGCCGCACATTCGTCTGGATGCGGTGATGGAGTTTTTATTGGGAGACAAATTGCGATGAGCGAGCCGATCAAACCGCGTATCGATTTTGACGAGCCGCTGCAGCCGCCGCAGGAGCCGGCGTTGCGCGCCGGCGTCGCTTTCGATGCCGAACAGGCAGAAAGCTTTTTCCCGGCGGCGCCGGAGCTGCAGCAGGAAGAGGAAGAAGGGCGCGCCGAAGGCATCATCAATGCCGCGCTGAAACCTAAACGCAGCCTGTGGCGCAAAATGGTCACCGCCGGCCTGGCGCTGTTCGGCGTCAGCGTGGTGGCGCAGGGCGTGCAGTGGGTGCATACCGCCTGGGTGCAGCAGGACTGGATCGCCATGGGCGGCGGCGTGGCCGGCGGCCTTATCGTGTTCGCCGGCGTCGGTTCGGTGGTCACCGAGTGGCGGCGTTTGTATCGGCTGCGCCAGCGCGCGGAAGAGCGCGACGTGGCGCGCGAGCTGTTGCATAGCCACGGGCTGGGGCAAGGGCGCGAATTCTGCGAGAAGCTGGCGCGTCAGGCCGGGCTGGATCAGGGGCATCCGGCGCTACAGCGCTGGCAGGCGTCGCTGCATGAAACGCAAAACGATCGTGAAGTGGTGGAGTTGTACGCCAAACTGGTGCAGCCGGTGCTCGATAACCAGGCGCGGCGCGAAATCAGTCGCTCGGCCGCAGAGTCGACGCTGATGATCGCCGTCAGCCCGTTGGCGCTGGTGGATATGGCGTTTATCGCCTGGCGCAACATCCGTTTGATCAACCGCATCGCCGCGCTTTACGGCATCGAGCTGGGCTACTTCAGCCGCATTCGTCTGTTCCGGCTGGTGCTGTTGAACATCGCCTTCGCCGGCGCTTCCGAGCTGGTGCGCGAAGTGGGCATGGACTGGATGTCGCAGGATCTGGCGGCGCGGCTGTCGGCGCGCGCGGCGCAGGGCATCGGCGCCGGGTTGTTGACCGCGCGGCTGGGCATCAAGGCGATGGAACTGTGCCGCCCGCTGCCGTGGCTGGAAGGGGAAAAGCCGAAGCTTGGCGATTTCCGCAGCCAGCTGATCGGCCAGTTGAAAGACACGCTGAAAAAGAGCGACGGCAAGGCCAAATGACCCCACGACGGCGCTCTCAGGAGCGCCGTTTTCTCAACGGCGCCGACGCCGAACGTAATCGAGACTTGACGACAGTCGATCCCCCTGTGAGTGCGTGATAAATCTCTGCAAAATTAATTCTGGTTGTGATAACTCTCTGTTTGTAGGCTAAAATGACGCCGATACTGTTATCCGCTTGCGTTTAAAATCAGCAACCACGGCAATAAATCAGAGTTCTGTCAACTTTTGCTGACAGATCGCTTCTACCGCCCGGTGCGAGGGAGTATCATCATCGTCAACGATCCCCGCACCTGCAGAGATAAGGCCAACACTGATGCGTTTGGAAGTATTTTGCGAAGACCGCCTCGGTCTCACTCGAGAATTACTCGATCTTTTGGTATCGCGCAGCATTGACTTACGTGGCATCGAGATCGATCCCATCGGCCGCATTTACCTCAATTTCTCCCAGCTGGATTTCGATACTTTCCGCGCGCTGATGGCGGAGATCCGCCGCATCGCCGGCGTAACCGACGTGCGCACCGTCAGCTTTATGCCTTCCGAACGCGAGCATCGCGCGCTGCGTGCGCTGCTGGAATCGATGCCGGAACCGGTGTTCTCTATCGATATGAAGGGCAAGGTCGAGCTGGCCAACCCGGCGGCACAGGCGCTGTTCAGCCTGAACGAAGACAAGATCCGCAACCAGACCGCCGGAGCGCTGATCGGCGGCTATAACTTCAGCCGCTGGCTGGAGAGCGAGCATACGGCGCCGCACTCCGAGCGAGTGGTGATTCGCAGCCAGGACTTCCTGATGGACATCACGCCCATCTATCTGGAAGACGAACAGCAGCAGCCGGCCGCGGTCGGCGCGGTGGTGATGCTGAAGTCCACCGCGCGCATGGGCCGCCAGCTGCAAAATCTGTCGGTGAACGACGATACCGAATTCGACCACATCGTCGCGGTAAGCGCCAAGATGCGCCACGTGCTGGAGCAGGCGCGCAAGTTGGCGATGCTCGATGCGCCGCTCCTGATCGTCGGCGATACCGGTACCGGCAAGGATATTTTGGCCCGCGCCTGCCATTTGCGCAGCCCGCGCGGCAAACAGCCATTCCTGGCGCTGAACTGCGCTGCACTGCCGGATGACGTGGTGGAGAGCGAGCTGTTCGGCCATGCGCCGGGCGCTTATCCCAACGCGCTGGAAGGCAAGAAAGGCTTCTTCGAGCAGGCCAACGGCGGTTCGGTGCTGCTGGATGAGATCGGCGAAATGTCGCCGCGCATGCAGACCAAACTGCTGCGTTTCCTCAACGACGGCACCTTCCGTCGCGTTGGCGAAGAGCATGAGGTGCACGTCGACGTGCGCGTGATCTGCGCCACCCAGAAAAACCTCACCGAGCTGGTGCAGCGCGGTGAATTCCGCGAAGACCTCTATTACCGCCTCAACGTGCTGACCATCACCATCCCGCCGCTGCGCGAGCGTCCGCAGGACATCATGCCGCTGACTGAGCTGTTCGTGGCGCGCTTCGCCGATGAGCAGGGTGTGGCGCGGCCCAAGCTGGCGAGCGATCTGGGCGGCTTCCTCAGCAAGTACGGCTGGCCGGGCAACGTGCGCCAGCTTAAAAACGCCATCTACCGTGCGCTGACGCAAACCGAAGGCTATGAGCTGCGGCCGCAGGATATCGTGTTGCCGGAGTTCGAGGTGGAGATGTCGCTGGGCGACGAGGTGCTGGACGGCTCGCTGGACGACATCAGCAAGCGTTTCGAGCGCTCGGTGCTGACGCGCCTGTATCGCACCTATCCCAGCACCCGCAAGCTGGCGAAGCGCCTGGGCGTTTCCCATACCGCCATCGCCAACAAGCTGCGCGAGTATGGCCTGAGCAGCCGTAAAGGCGGCGCCGAGGGCGAGGAATAAGAAAGGCGCCTTGCGGCGCCTTTAACGGGTTTCCAAAGCCGGCGTTCGCCGGCTTTGTTATTTCAGCGCAGCCAGCGCTGCGTCGTAGTCCGGCTCGGTGGTGATTTCGTTCACCAGCTCGCTGTACAGCACGTTGTCCTGGCCATCCAGCACCACGACCGCACGCGCGGTCAGGCCTGCCAACGGGCCTTCGGCGATTTCGACGCCGTACGCCTGCTTGAACTCGGCGCCGCGCAGGGTGGACAGGGTGACCACATTGCTCAGGCCTTCCGCGCCGCAGAAGCGAGACTGCGCGAACGGCAGATCGGCGGAGATGCACAGCACCACGGTGTTATCCAGGCCGCTGGCCAGCTGGTTGAATTTACGCACCGAAGTCGCGCAGACGCCGGTATCGATGCTTGGGAAGATGTTCAGGACTTTGCGTTTACCCGCGAAGCTGCTCAGCGCTACGTCTGACAGGTCTTTGGCAACCAGTGAGAAGGCCTTGGCCTGTTCGCCCTGCTGTGGCAGTTTGCCCGCTACGCTGACCGGATTGCCTTGAAAATGTACTGTCTGAGTCATTGCTAGATTCCTTTTACAGGTGTTTATACAAAGGGTATGAACCTGATGAAACGGCGCACCGGCAACGGCATTTAACATCAGGTTCACACCCTGACGCCAGTTTATGACAACCGGGGCGGATTGGATATCAAAGTTTGCTAAATAGTTGTATATATTAGGCTGTTCTATAAAACATCACCGGCGCATCAGCCTGGCTGAATGCGCAGTTTTCGCTCAGGAGCCGTTATGAGAGACATGCGTTTTTACCCGGAAGCCTGGCCGCTGCATACCGCCTTCGTGATTGCGCGCGGCAGCCGCACCGAAGCCCGGGTGGTGGTGGTCGAAATCGAACAGCAGGACGTGCGCGGCATCGGTGAGTGCACGCCGTACCCGCGCTACGGCGAAAGCGAGGAGTCGGTGATGGCGCAGTTGGCGGAGATGGCGCCGGCGATCGCACAAGGCATGACCCGCGAACAGCTGCGGGTGCAGATGCCGGCGGGCGCCGCCCGCAACGCGCTGGATTCGGCGCTGTGGGATCTCGAGTGCCGCCTTCACGGGCAGAGCCTGTGGCATCTCAGCGGCGTGACGGCCCCGGCGCATATCCGTATGGCGCAGACCGTCAGCATCGGCACGCCGGAAGCGATGGCCTTCGCCGCGCGTGAACTGGAGCAGCAGGGCGCTACGCTGCTGAAGATCAAACTCGACGATCACTATATCAGCGAACGATTGGTCGCGATCCGCGCTGCGGTACCCCAGGCGACGCTGATCGTCGACGCCAATGAATCCTGGCAGGCGGAAGGGCTGGCGGCGCGCTGCCAGCTGCTGGCCGATCTCGGCGTGGCGATGCTGGAGCAGCCGCTGCCGGCCGGTGACGATGCCGCGCTGGAGCACTTTATTCATCCGCTGCCGATCTGCGCCGATGAAAGCTGCCACACCCGGGCCGATCTACCTCGGCTGGCGCAGCGCTATCAGATGGTCAACATCAAACTGGACAAAACCGGCGGCTTGACCGAGGCGTTGGCGCTGGCGCAGGCCGCGCGCGAACAAGGGTTCGCCATCATGCTCGGCTGCATGTTGTGTACGTCGCGGGCGATATCCGCCGCCTTGCCGCTGGCGCCGGCGGCGCGCTTCGTCGATCTGGACGGCCCGACCTGGCTGGCGCGGGACGTCGAACCGGGCCTGGCGTTCGAATGCGGGGCGATCGTCGATATCGCCCCGTAGGGATTAATTCGGGTAGGTCAGCAGCTCGGTCATCGCGTCGATGTAGCGCTCGCTGGCGGCATCGGCGGAGATCGGCGGGAATTCGGCGGTGATGCACGGCAGCGACAGATCCGCGCACCAGCTGCCAAACGAACCGGGCGTTTCATAACCGACGCTGGTCACCAGCGGCAGCTCGAACTTGTGCGCCAGCCAAACGCCGAGCCGCGAGCTGGCGGGATCTTCGATGCAGGCCAGCGGCTCATGGAACGACACCACCCAGTGCGGCTTCAGGCGATGGATCAGGTGACACAGCGCCTGAGTTTCAGGTTCGGAACCGGGGCGCCCGCCGGTGGAGAGCTTGACGTCGCGCACCGGCGCCGCGCTGTTCCAGCGGTAGACGGTGTCGCCGGAGCGCCAGTTGGCGGCCGGGAAGTTGCGGTTCAGATCGACGCCGTTGGCATTGGCGCGCAGCCCCAGTTGGCAGCCGTCGGGGTTGACCGCCAGCACCACGTGGTGCCGCAGCCGCTCGGGGGCGATGCTGCGCAGCGCGCAGGACAGGGTCACGATGGCGGCGCTCTCATCGCCGTGGGTGCCGGCGATGATAAGGCCGGTCTCCGGGCCGCTGACCGCCGCCGGGAAATAGAGCAGCGGCGCGCCCAGCAGCGAGCTGCCGTAGTTCTCTCCTGCGACGGCCAACTGGCCACGTTCACTGCGCGGTCGATGTTCGGTCATGGTGTTGTCCCTGAGTAAAAGGCCGAGAGTCATTGTCATTTTATTCAGTGTATTACGCTTTGAGGCATCTTTCCCATCGCAATTGTGCGGCGTTTGCGCGATCTGTGACGCGGCGGCGGCGAAAACGCCAATTAAACCGCACCTGGCCTGACGCTGTTGTTATACTAACGGCAGTGCTAAGCCAATCACCCGCAAGAGGATTTAACATGCCAGTAGCCAGAATCATCGCCAGCTATAGCGAAAATGAAAATGACACCATCACGCTGCTGTGCGGCGTGGACGCTGAAAACCAGATCCGTCAGGGGGAGTGGTTCGGCGTGGTGAAAAACGACGACGGGCGCGGGGACGAATCGAATTATCCGTTCACCCTGCATATCGATTACCAGAAAGATGTCTTCTACCTTGATTACGGCTACGACGACGCCGACGCGCGCCAGCTGCAAAAAACCGATATTTCGGCCCGTCCGCTGGCCGAGAAAGGCTTTTTCACCGTGTTCGATGAAGAAGAAGGCGAAGAGTTCAGCTACCGCATCAACAGCATCCACCTGTACGACTGACGGTCGCTGCTGCAAACACCGCCCGTGCCGCCCTGCGCCGCACGGGTTTTTTTATCGCCTGAATCGCACTTTTTGCAACTTCTCGGCCGTGAGCGCTAGGCCGGACGGATCTTGTGCTATATGATAAAAAATTCAGATGGTTAACGGGGGGAACATCATAATGACGGGAAGAAAAATGCAACGAGGTTTTCGTTTGGCGCTTTGCGCGGCGGCGATCGGCGCCTGTATGAGCAGCGCCATGGCGGCGCAGGTTCCCCCGGGCACCGCGCTGGCGGCCAAACAGGAAATCGTGCGCCACATTAAAGACGAACCGGCCTCGCTCGATCCGATTAAAGCGGTTGGCCTGCCGGAGGCCCAGCTGGCGCGCGATTTGTTCGAAGGGCTGGTCAATCAGGACGCAAACGGGAAAGTGATCCCCGGCGTCGCCACGCGCTGGCAGACCAACGACAACCAGACTTACATTTTCCATCTGCGTAAAGACGCGCGGTGGTCAAACGGTGACCCTGTCACGGCGAAGGATTTCGTCTACAGCTGGCAGCGGCTGGTAGAGCCGAAAAACCTGTCACCGTTCGCCTGGTTCGCGCAGTTGGCGGGGATCCAGAACGCCGAGCAGATCATCAGCGGCAAATTGCCGGCCGATCGCTTGGGGGTGTCGGCGCCGGACGACTATACCCTCAAAGTGCAGCTGGACAAGCCGGTGCCTTATTTCGTCAGCCTGACGGCCAACTTCAGCCTGTTCCCGGTGAATAAGGCGGTGGTGGAAAAATACGGCAACGACTGGACCAAGGTCGGCAATCTGGTGGGCAACGGCGCGTTCAAACTGCAGGAGCGGGTGGTGAACGAGAAGCTGGTGCTGACGCCTAACGATCATTACTGGGATCATGCGCATACCGTGCTGACCAAAGTGACCTTCGTACCCATCAACCAGGAATCCAACGCCACCAAGCGTTACCTGGCAGGTGACATCGATATCACCGAATCCTTCCCGAAAAACATGTATCAGAAGCTGCTGAAAGACATTCCGGGGCAGGTGTACACACCGGATCAGCTCGGCACCTATTACTACGCGTTCAACACCCAGCGCGCGCCGACCAACGACGTGCGGGTGCGCCAGGCCTTGTCCTACGCCATCGATCGCAAGATTATCGCGGAAAAAGTGCTGGGTACCGGCGAAAAACCAGCCTATCATTTCACGCCGGACGTGACCGCCGGGTTCAAACCGGAGGCGAGTTTGCTGCAACAGCAATCGCAGGCGGAGCTGGACGCGCAGGCCAAGGCGTTGCTGCAGGCGGCCGGCTACGGCCCGAACAACCCGCTGAAGCTGACGTTGCTGTATAACACCTCGGAAAGCCACCAGAAGATCGCCATCGCCGTGGCCTCGATGTGGAAGAAGAAGCTCGGCATTGACGTCAAGCTGCAAAACCAGGAGTGGAAAACCTATATCGACAGCCGCAACACCGGCAATTTCGACGTGATCCGCGCCTCCTGGGTGGGTGACTATAACGAAGCGTCGACCTTCCTGTCACTGCTGACCTCGACCCACAGCGGCAACATCGCCAAGTTCAAGAACGCGGACTACGACAAGCTGCTGGCGCAGGCGGGGCGGGAAACCAATCCGGCGGCGGTGACCGCCGATTACAACAAGATGGAGCAGATCATTGCCGACCAGGCGCCGATCGCGCCGATTTACCAGTACACCAACGGCCGCCTGATCAAACCGTGGGTAAAAGGCTACCCGATCACCAACCCGGAAGACGTGGCCTACAGCCAGACGATGTATATCATCAAACACTGAATCGATTTATTTATCGCCCCCGCCTAATGCGGGGGCTTTATTTTATCGACGATGCAACGAAGGCGATAATTAATTTTCCCACGCGATAAACCCCGTTTAATAATAAACAGGGTTGCCATCATCATATGATTATTTCGTTATTTCAGAGAGAGGTTACGCTTATAGACAGTCCCGCATGGCATCCACCACCACACGGCCGCTCATGTCGGTCTGGGTGATGCGGTAGCTGGTGGGGTACGAGCGTCGGGTGCTGAAACGATCGTGGACGGAGACCTTGCCAATCTGCAGGCCGGCGGCGTTCTTCACCACAAACTCACTGATCTCTTCCTGGCCCTGGTTTTGCAAATGGATATTACTGATTTTTTCCAGCGTATCGCTGGCGTTTATTTTTAAATGGTCGCGTAACATAACTACCTCCTCGTAGTGAGAAAAGTATATGCCCCTAAAATTTGCGCTGAAACAGCTTTGTGTTGATTTATTATTATCATTTTGAATTAAAATTGATAGCAATATGTTAAGTCATAATAATAACGGCTTTGCCAGCGCTTTATCGGCGATATTGCCTGATTTATCGGCAATGGTTTATTTCATTGCCGTTATTATTAGTCTGCATTAATGGGGAAAAGCGCCTGCCTGGCCGCCGGGGCGGGAAAGACGCAGGCGACGTTGTGCCCGCAGCCGGGAACGATCGTTAACCGATGCGGCTTATCCGGCACCAGGTAACGCCGGTCATAGTCGGCATAGGCCAGGGCACGTTGCAATCGATAGGGGCCCTGCAGCTGGGCGGCGCAGGATTTGTCGAGTATCCGATAGTAGGCGCCCGGCGCGGTGCCGGTATCACCGGCGGCGGCCAGGTAGGAGATATCCGCAGCGGCATAGCGCCCGCGGGCCGCATCGGCAGTGCGCTGCAGGTGAGCGGGAAGCGATTCCAGGCCGTATTTCCACCGGTTGGCCTGTGGGCACTGGCCGGCGTTCAGCGTTTGCCAACGGAAGCGGCAGGCTGTTTCACTGCCGCAGCTTCCCCCATATGTTGGCTGGGGGCGCAGATTATCAAAATAGAGCCAGCTGCCGGGATCGGCCACCACATAGCGCAGCCGCACCCCGCCTGGCAGATGGGCAAAGCCGACATAATGTTGCACGAACTGGGCGCCGGCAGAGAAACCGGCCAGGGTGATCGTCTGCAGCGACGGCCAGCGCCGTTTCATATCGGCCAGCAGGTTATCCATGGCGTTGAACGAACCGGTCTTCCCGGCATTATCCAAACCGCCCTCGATCCAGGAACCGCAGCGCCACAGGGCGTCGCCGTCTTGCGGCTGGGGCAGACCGGCGGAATGGCAGTGGACGGCGAGTTTTTCCGGCACCTGGAACAGCGGGGCGGCCAGTAAGGCATCGTCTCCCGCTCCTGCCGCCTGCGCGGCGTCGATCGCCGCTTGCAGCGTTTTAACGGCGTCGCGTGGATGACCGTGCATCACCACCAGTGCGTTATGCGGCTGGGCGCTGTGCTTCTGGGCGACATAGTAAGAAAAATTGCCGCCGGCCGTCGTGACCCGTAAAGGGGTAGACATGCGTTCCAGCGCCGGCTCCGCGCGCAGCGGTTGGCTGGCGAACAGCAGCAGCGCCGCCATAGTACAGAACAGGCACCGCAGCACAGCCAGGTTCAATGCAAAATGTCTTGCGCCTGATTCACTACTTCCCGCCATCGTCGTTCCTCACCCGTTCGCAAATGTGGCTTCGCCTGAAGTATAGAGCACGCTTTTTGTCCGGCGTGAAAACTGGCGTTACAGCTTGGCCTTTGATCTCCAAGGTGTTAACGCTAGACTCAGCAACATAAGCAAGACTGAGGGGATAAATGAATGGATGTGATTGAGGGGAGCGAGCTGCAGGTCGCCGATGCGGTTTACGCTTATCAGCTGGACGGTAAGGGCGGCGTCACGCCGATCGAGCAGGATGACAAGATCACCTGCGACGCGCCGTGCTGGCTGCATCTCGATTATGCGCACCCGGCCAGCGCCGAATGGCTGAGCACCACGCCGCTGCTGCCGGATTCGGTGCGCGAGGCGCTCTCAGGCGAAAGCTCGCGGCCGCGCGTCAGCCGCCAGGGTGAAGGCACCATGATCACCCTGCGCAGCATTAACTTCAACGCCAACTCCCGGCCGGATCAACTGGTGACCATCCGCGTGTACATCACCGATAAACTGATTATCTCCACCCGGCACCGCAAGGTGTACTCCATCGATCAGGTGGTGAACGATCTGCAGAGCGGCGCCGGGCCGACCAACAGCGGCAACTGGCTGGTGGAGATTTCCGATGCGTTGACCGATCACACCAGTGAATTTATCGAGGATCTGCACGACAAGATTATCGATCTGGAGGACGCCTTGCTGGAGCAGCAGGTGCCGGAGCGCGGCCAGCTGGCGTTGATCCGTAAACAGCTGATCGTGCTGCGCCGTTACATGGCGCCGCAGCGCGACGTCTTCGCTCGGCTGGCCAGCGATCGCCTGCCATGGATGAGCGACGACGATCGCCGCCGCATGCAGGACATCGCCGATCGCCTGGGGCGGGGATTGGACGATCTGGACGGCAGCATCGCGCGCACCGCCATCTTGTCCGATGAAATCACCACGGTGATGGCCGACGCGATGAACCGCCGCACTTACACCATGTCATTGTTGGCGATGGTATTTCTGCCGACCACCTTCCTGACCGGGTTGTTCGGGGTCAACCTTGGCGGCATTCCGGGCGGCGGTAATCCCCTCGGTTTTGCGGCATTTTGCCTGATGCTGGTCGGGTTGGTGCTTGGCGTCGCTTGGTGGTTGAAGCGCAGCCGCTGGCTGTAGGCAAAAATGACGAAAACCCGGTTAACATTGAGCAATATCAACATTTAGCCGGGGGAAATGGGGCATGATCTCTCTCGCAGGTGAATGCAACGTCAAGCGATGGGCGTTGCGCTCCATAATTGTCTTACTTTCTTATTTTTGAATTACTGCATAGCACATTTGATTCGTACAATGCCGGTTTAATCACCGGCATTTTTTTATTCGGCTTTTACTCTGCTTCAGGCCGCGCTTTCATCCCAGAAGCTGGCTTCAATCTTGTGCCCATCCAAATCCCGAACAAAGCAGCCGTAGTAAGCCTCACCGTAGTGCGGCCGCGAACCGGGCGCGCCTTCATCGACGGCGCCGGCCAGCAGCGCCTGCCGATGGAATTCATCCACCTGTTGCTTGCTGGTCGCGAAAAAGCCGACGTGCGTTCCGTTGCCGGGCGCGGCAGGCCGGCCGTCAATCGGCACCTGCAGCCAAAACTCCGGGTAGTCGCGACCGTAACCGATGGCGCCGGGATGTTCCAACACGCGTCGGCAACCCAAGGCGGCCAGCGCACGATCGTAAAAGGCCGCGGCGGCCTCGAAATCGTTGGAGCCTAGCGAGACGTGGGACAGGCAGGGGGTAATATTCATTGCGCTCTCTCCAATTGACTGTATAAATAAACAGTATAGGGTAAAAGCGGCACTGCCCAGTAAGTTTTGCGCAAACTGTGAACAGGATCGAGATCGTCGAGAGCGGGGAATGTCGCCGCTTGCAGAGGGCAAGCGGCGAGAGGGGCTTATTTGATTTCCAGCACGTTCAACCGCTCTGGCGCTGGCACCGCGTCGTCTGAGTCTTCCGGCTGCCAACCGACCGGTTGCATCGGGATGTCTTCGCGATCGAAGGCCAAATCGCCGCCGTCTACCACGGCGCTACCGTGGTGAATGCCTTTGAAATCGAACAGATTGATATCGCTCAGGTGCGAAGGCACCACGTTTTGCATGGCGCTGAACATGGTTTCCAATCGGCCAGGGTAACGCTTGTCCCAGTCGCGCAGCATGTCGCCGATCACCTGGCGCTGCAAATTAGGCTGCGAGCCGCACAGGTTGCACGGAATGATCGGGAAGGCTTTGGCGATAGAGAAACGCTCGATGTCTTTCTCGCGGCAATAGGCCAGCGGGCGGATGACCACGTGTTTGCCGTCGTCGCTCATCAGCTTGGGCGGCATGCCTTTCATTTTGCCGCCGTAGAACATGTTGAGGAACAGCGTTTGCAAAATGTCGTCGCGGTGGTGGCCCAGCGCGATCTTGGTGGCACCCAGTTCGGTGGCGGTGCGGTACAAAATGCCGCGACGCAGGCGCGAGCACAGTGAACAGGTGGTTTTGCCTTCCGGAATCTTGTCTTTGACGATGCTGTAGGTGTTCTCTTCGACGATCTTGTACTCCACCCCCAGGCTTTCCAGGTAGGCGGGGAGAATATGCTCCGGGAAGCCGGGCTGTTTCTGATCGAGGTTCACCGCGATTAACGAGAAGTTAATCGGCGCGCTCTGCTGCAGGTTGCGCAGGATCTCAAGCATGGTGTAGCTGTCTTTACCGCCGGACAGGCAGACCATGATGCGGTCGCCTTCTTCAATCATATTGAAATCGGCGATCGCTTCGCCCACGTTGCGGCGCAGGCGCTTTTGCAATTTATTCAGGTTGTACTGCTCTTTTTGGCTAACGGATTGCTTTTCTGACATTTAAATCGTGCTCATTCTCAATGGGGGGCACTAGGGGCATGGCGTTGTAGACCGCGAGTTTACCATTCAACCGGCCAATTTTGATCATTATTCATCATCCAGCTTCCACGCGCCCGACGCGAGGCCTGTATGGTACGGATTGTGGCGATGAATGCCAGCAGGTTTTTCGGCTCACAGCATTCGCCGTCATTTGAACGACGGCTTCGAGGGAACGTTGTTTCACGGTGCGGGTCTCATCTCAGTCAGAACTTACACCGAGAGGCACAGAGAGCATGAAAGGAATCACTGTTGTTGGACTTTGCGCATCGTTTTTTGCTTACGCAGAAAACGCACTGGCGTTTGACACGATGCCTGTTGGTTTGAGCGAACCGACCGAAACCGTCGTACTGGTACCGCGAGAGCAAAAAGAGCGTCTTGATGGCAAGGATAAGGGAGATGCACTTTATTGTTACTATGACGGGAAACTATTTTCGCTGGGCGCCACGTTCAAAGACAAGGTTTGTGCTTTAGCGGAGATTAGAACGGATAAGCCATTCTCGACACGCGTCATGGCGCAATGGATAAAAGAAAAAAGCGCGGCTCGTTAAGTGTGAGGCCCTTGAGCATTGAGGGCCACCGCTGATTCAAACGGCATGTGAAAAACAGGGCGCGAATCGCTCGCGCCCTGAAGGGGATTACTCAGTGGCGGATTTTTCCGCCTTGCCGGCCAGCAGGCTGAGGAAGTCGTATTTCTCCTTCAGCTCTTTCTCGGCGGCCTGATACAGCGCGCTGGCCACTTCCGGCTGCTGCGAGTTCAGGCGGCGGAAGCGCTGTTCTTTCAGCAGCGTTTCCGACAGGCTGCTGCTCGGCGGCCGGGAGTCCAGCGCCAATGCGGCCTTGCCCTCGGCGCTGCGGCGCGGATCGAAGCGGTACAGCGGCCAGAAGCCGGTGGCGGTCAGCTGTTTCATCTGATCGTGGCTGAGCGCCAGATCGTAGCCGTGCTCTTCGCACGGGCTGTAGGCGATGATCAGCGACGGGCCCGGATAGGCTTCGGCCTCCTGAATCGCTTTCACCGTTTGGTTAAGCTGCGCTCCCAGCGAGATCTGCGCGACGTAGACATGGCCGTACATCATCATGCTGACGCCCAAATCCTTGCGCGCCTTGCGCTTGCCGTGTTCACCGAACTTGGTCACCGCACCGAGCGGCGTGGCCTTCGACTGCTGGCCGCCGGTGTTGGAGTAACATTGGGTGTCGAGCACCAGCACGTTGACGTTTTCCGTCAGGCTGAGCACGTGATCCAAACCGCCGAAGCCGATGTCGTAGGCCCAGCCGTCACCGCCGATTAGCCAGATGGATTTTTCCACCAGGTAGTCGGCGTCGGCCGCCAGCTGGCGCGCGTCTTCGCCTTCGAGACTCGCCAACAGCGTGCGCAGTTCGGCGATCTGCTTACGGCGCGGCTCCGGCGCCACGTCGTCCATCTGCAAGGCATTGACCAACTGCTCCGGCAGCTGCGGCGCCAGCGAATTCAGCAGGCGCAGCACCCGTGCGCGATGTTGATCGACCGTCAGACGGAAGCCCAGGCCAAATTCGGCGTTGTCTTCGAACAGCGAGTTGGCCCACGCCGGCCCGCGCCCTTCGGCGTTGGTGGTGTAAGGCGTGGTCGGCAGGTTGCCGCCGTAGATCGACGAACAGCCGGTAGCGTTGGCGATCAGCAAACGGTCGCCATAGAGCTGGGTCAACAGCTTGATGTACGGCGTTTCGCCGCAGCCGGAACAGGCGCCGGAATACTCGAACAGCGGCGTGATCAGCTGCGAGGTACGAATGTCGATGCGCTCCAGCTGCGCCGGATCGATTTCCGGCAGCTGCAGGAAGAAGTCGTAGTTGTCTTTCTCAGCCGTCAGATTATCGAGGCGCGAAGCCATGTTGATGGCCTTGATCTCCGGGTTCTGGCGATCTTTCGCCGGGCAGACCTCGACGCACAGGTTACAGCCGGTGCAATCTTCCGGGGCTACCTGCAGCACGTATTTCTGGCCGCGCATATCGCGCGCTTTGACATCCAGAGACTGCAGGGAAGCGGGGGCGTGTGCCATCTCCGCCGGCTGAACCACTTTGGCGCGAATGGCGGAGTGCGGGCAGGCGGCGACGCAGTGGTTGCACTGGGTGCACAGGTCGGGCTGCCAGACCGGGATTTCTTCGGCGATGTTGCGCTTTTCCCACTGGGTGGTGCCCACCGGCCAGGTGCCGTCCGGCGGGAAGGCGGAAACCGGCAGCGCATCGCCCAGCCCGGCCAGCATCGCGGCGGTGACGGTTTTGACGAAGTCCGGCGCGGCGTCCGAGACCACCGGCGGGCGCATCGGGCTGCTGGCGTCGACCAGCTGCAGCGGGATCTCGGTCAGCGCGGCGCGGGTGGCACCCAGCGCCTGCCAGTTGCGCTCGACGATCTCCTGGCCCTTGCTGCTGTAGCTGCGGGCGATGGCGTCCTGCAGCTGTTGCAGTGCCACGTCGCTCGGCAGGATCTGCGTCAGGTGGAAAAACGCCATCTGCATTACGGTGTTGATGCGCGCGCCGAGCCGGCATTCGCGCGCCAGCTTGGCGGCGTTGATGATATAGAAACGCGCCTGGCGTTGGTGCAACAGCGCCTGAACCTCCTGCGGCAGGCGCGACCAGACCTCGTCGGCGCCGTAAGGGGTATTGAGCAGGAAGGTGCCGCCGGGCTTCAGGCGTTCAACCATTTGGTACTTATCGATAAATTGCAGCTGGTGGCAGCCGACGAAGTCCGCGCGGCTGACCAGGTAGGCCGAGTTGATCGGCTGCTCGCTGACGCGCAGGTGCGACACCGTCAGGCCGCCGGCCTTTTTGGAGTCGTAGACGAAATAGCCCTGGGCATACAGCGGCGTGGCGTTGCCGATGATCTTGATGTTGTTCTTGGTGGCCGAGACCGAGCCGTCGCTGCCCAAACCGTAGAACAGGGCTTCCAGCGAGGCGCGCTGTGGCAGGATTTCGTCGCTCAGCGGCAGTGAAAGCCCGGTGACATCATCGAAGATGCCGACGGTAAAGCGCGGACGCGGCTGCGGCTGGGCCAGCTCGCGGAACACCGCCAGCGCGCAGTCCGGGCCGAACTCTTTCGACGACAGGCCGTAACGGCCGCCGATCACCCGCGGCAGCGTGGCGCGCTCACCCCGGCTGTAGGCTTCCGCCAGCGCGGTCATCACGTCCAGATACAGCGGTTCGGCCAGCGCGCCCGGCTCTTTGGTGCGATCGAGCACCGCGACGCTGCGCACGCTGTCCGGCAGCGCGCTGAGCAGATACTGGGCGGAGAACGGCCGGAACAGGCGCACCTTCAGCACGCCGACTTTCTCGCCGCGGGCCAGCAGGGTGTCAATCACCTCTTCGCAGGTGCCGGCGGCGGACCCCATCACCACCACTACGCGCTCGGCCTGCGGGTGGCCGTAATAGTCGAACGGCCGATAGTGGCGGCCGGTAAGGGCGGCGAAGGCCGCCATGGCGTCGATCACGTGCTGGCCGGTGGCGTCATACCACGGGTTGGTGGCTTCGCGCGATTGGAAATAGGTGTCCGGGTTGGCCGAAGTGCCGCGCACCACCGGATGATCCGGCGACAGCGCCCGGCTGCGGTGAGCGTCGATCGCCGCCTGCGGCAGCATTTGCCGCAGCGTATCGTCGCTGAGCGGCACGATCTTGTTGATTTCGTGCGAGGTGCGGAAGCCGTCGAAGAAATGGATAAACGGCACGCGTGCGTTGAGGGTGGCGGTCTGAGAGATCAGCGCGAAGTCCTGCGCCTCCTGCACGTTGCCGGCACACAGCATGGCGCAGCCGGTCTGGCGCACCGCCATTACGTCCGAATGGTCGCCGAAGATAGACAGCGCGTGCGTGGCCACGGTGCGCGCGGCGACGTGCAGCACGAACGGCGTCAGCTCGCCGGCCAGCTTGTACAGCGTCGGGATCATCAGCAGCAGGCCCTGCGATGAAGTGAACGAGGTTGACAGCGCGCCGGTTTGCAAGGCGCCGTGCACGGTGGCGATCGCGCCGCCTTCCGACTGCATTTCCACCACCCGGGGGATGTCGCCCCAGATGTTTTGCCGGCCATCGCCGGACCAGGCATCCGCCTGTTCCGCCATGGTGGAACTCGGCGTGATAGGGTAGATGGCAATCACTTCGTTGGTGCGATAGGCCACGGAAGCGACTGCATTATTACCATCTGTAGTTATCATCGACGTTACCTTTTCATTGCTCACAAAGCCGCGAAAGCGCACTTTCGCAGTAATGGAAAAAAGTCTAACAGAGGGTTTGAACATGGCTTTATCGTGTTTGTGTGGCGGGTGATAAATCGTCAAAGGCGTATTTCCTCGCCGATTGGGTGCCGGCGGCAATAAATTGTTTTCACCGTTTAAAGACAATTTATTTCCGGCGCGTCATAATTGCGTATCGGCAAACTGACAGAAGAAAACCATGAGCGCATTTATGTATTTGACGATGGCGATAGTCGCGGAAGTGATCGCCACCACCATGTTGAAAGCCTCCGAAGGCTTTACCCGCCTGTGGCCGTCGGTGCTGGTGGTGCTGGGCTACGGCGTGGCATTTTGGGGGCTGTCGATGGTGGTCAAGAGCATGCCGCTGGGCATCGTCTATGCGATCTGGTCGGGCATGGGCATCGTGCTGGTGTCGGTCGCGGCGGTATTCGTTTATCAGCAAAAATTGGATTGGCCGGCGATCGTCGGTATGGGATTAATTATTGCCGGCGTGCTGGTGATTAATTTACTGTCCAAAGCTTCGGTGCACTGAGTGTTATTTTAATGTGAAAAAAGGCCGGCGTGACAGCAAGTCGCGCCGGTTGAAGAATTCAGCCATCATTCACTGAAAATAGTGGAATGCTAATTACTTAGCGCCGCCAGCATAGACGCAAATATCCTCCTCTCCGGTAGCAAAAAATGCGCCGTCATACTGAAAGCACGCGAAGATAATGAATATCGATATTGCGGGAGAAATCTCCCCGTCGGCAGCAGTGACGTTATCACTTTCTGCGTGCGGCCAGGGCCGGGTAGCGGGTGGCGCCGTCACGTTTGGCACCGCGCGCCGGTGTGGAAATATTCTGCAAACAAAATAAATGTCCGGTCGGCGCAAAAAAACGACAAATAATGGCTGGAATATATTTTCATTATTTATATATCGAGCTAGATTAAACAAGTTTGCATCAAAGATAGCGAAACGTGTCCGCCAAGTGACGCGCGTTATCAGCAATGGCGATTTTACACAGCGCAGTTCCGGGTTCAGGAGTGGGATAATGACGACATCAAAATGGCTGCTTGCCAGCGCCGTGCTGCTTTTAGCCGCCTGCAGCAGCAATAACGAAGAGCCAGTACAGCAGGGCAACAGTGCCAGAATCAATACGTTGCAGACCAGCGCCGGTTGCGCGGCGGTCGGCGGCGTCACCACCATCGCGCACAACCTGAACGGTGAAGCGCTGCGCATGTGCCAAATGCCGAACGGCAAGCAGTGCGAAGAACGCACGCTGGGCCTGGGCAGCTGCGCCGGGTAAGCCCGCGGCGCCAGGCTCAGCGTGCAGGATCAATACACCCAATCGCGCAGGGTATAGATAAGCGTGTGGCCGCTGCCGTTGAGCGTCAGCTGCTGGGCGTTTAGCGTCACTTCGGCGCCGTTTTCCAGCACGGTGCCGATCACCCGATCCCAGCGGTTGCGCTGTTCATCAGGGCACAGCCTGCGCGTCGTGGCCAGCGGTTTCACCGTCAGCACGCCGTCGCGTAATTGCCCCTGGCCGAAGAAGCGGTTGCACATCGTGCCGGAGACATGCAGGCTCTCACCGAACTCCAGATTGAGCAGGCCGCCACCCGCCGGTGATTTCGCCGTTTCGCCATCCACGCTCTGCAACACAAAGTTGTGATGTAACAGATCGCCTGGCGTGACGGCCGTGTGTGGTTTCATGCTGCACCCCGCTAAGGCCAGCGCCGCAAGGGCGGCTACCGTGGTTTTTCTCATCGCGTTCTCTCAAATAAACAGGGCGCCGCAAGGGCGCCCCGAGGTTACGCTCAGGCGTTCAACTGGTTCGGGCAGGCTTCGCCGCGTTCCAGCTGGCTGATGTTCTGCAGCGTGGTTTGCGAAATGCTGGTCAGCGCCTCTTCGGTCAGGAAGGCCTGATGGCCGGTAAACAGCACGTTGTGGCAGGCCGAGAGGCGGCGGAACACGTCGTCCTGAATCACGTCGTTCGACTTGTCTTCGAAGAACAGATCGCGTTCGTTCTCGTAAACGTCCATCCCCAGCGCGCCGATTTTCTGCTGCTTCAGCGCGTCGATGGCGGCGGTGGAGTCGATCAGCGCGCCACGGCTGGTGTTGATCACCATCACGCCGTTTTTCATCATCGCGAAGGCATCGGCATTCAGCAGATGGTGGTTTTCCGGCGTCAGCGGGCAGTGCAGGGTGATCACGTCGGACTGCGCGTACAGCGTTTTCAGATCGACATACTCCGCGCCCAGTTCCAGCGCCTGTTCGCTCGGGAAGGGATCGTAGGCCAGCAGCTTCATGCCAAAGCCTTTCAGAATGCGCATCGTCGCCACGCCGATTTTACCGGTGCCGATCACCCCGGCGGTGCGGTTGTGCATGTTAAAGCCGATCAGCCCTTCCAGCGAGAAGTTGGCGTCGCGGGTGCGTTGATAGGCGCGGTGAATACGGCGGTTCAGGCACATCATCATGCCTACCGCGTGCTCTGCCACGGCCTCCGGCGAATAGGCCGGCACGCGCACCACCTTGATGCCCAGTTCTTGGGCGGCGTCCAGATCGACGTTATTAAAACCGGCGCAGCGCAGGGCGAGAATTTCGACGCCCAGCGCCGCCAGTTCTTCGAGCACTTCACGGCTGCCGTCGTCGTTAACGAAGAGGCACACCGCCTTGCAACCGGCGGCCGTTTTGGCGGTTTTTTTACTGAGTAAAAAGTCGAAGAATTCCAGCTCGTAGCCAAACTGCTGATTCACCAGTTCGAGATATTTACGGTCATACTGTTTAGTACTGTATATCGCCAATTTCATCGTGGTTTCTCCACCGTGATTTTGTGATCAATTTAACAGATTTTAGTAAATTCGACAATTGGTTAGCCATTTTCGACGCGGGCGATATGGCCGCTGCCGGGCAGTTGCGGAGGCGTGATACGGTGGAGGGAAGGCGACGGTGGCGGCAGGCGGCAAAAAAATCCCCACGGGGGTGTGGGGAATGGCTTCTCTAGTACACAGTTAGCTAGCAGCTAAACTTTTATTAGAATGGTTGCAAGACTATTAATCATCAACGGTAACGACAATAACAAAAGTCTGAAAACTGTCCTATTTATGTGATGTATATGTAACGAAAATCTACAACCCCGCACACGTTTGCGCCAAAAAGGTGCAAATCGCTTCTGGAACCGCACTCAGCTTCACCCTATGTCAAATTCGTGCCATCATTATTGTCAATTCAGGCATAGACTTAACGAATGCCTAACTCAGGAACAAGCAATCATTTAATGACCAGGCGATTGAAAGTATTCATAGGGACGGTGGCGGGCTGTGCAATTCTGGTGTTGGCGTTGTGGCAAACCCTGCCGCGCTGGCTGCCGGGAGTGCTATCGCATTGGTTACCGGCGGGGAGCCGGCTGGAATTGCAGGGCAATTTGCACTGGCGCCAGGGCGGCCTGGCGTTGGCGGGGGCGCGTTTCACCGCGCAAGATTGCCTGCTGGCCAACGTCGGGCCGACGCGGCTGGCTTATCACCAGGGCCGCTGGCAGCTGTCGAGCGATAAGGTCAGCGTCGACAGCGCCTGTTTGTCAAAACTGCCGGGCGGCGACGCCAACAGCGCGCCGCTGGCGCTCGATCAGCTGCAGCGGGAGCTGCCGTCGCTGGATCTCACCCTTAGTGACCTGACGCTCATTCCCTGGCAGCGCTATGCCGGCAAGCTGCAGCTTTCCTCCGGCCCTGACGGGCAACGCCTGCATTATCAGGGGCCGAATCTCAGCGCCGAGGCGCAGCTGGATGAAAAACAGCAGCTGACGTTGCAAAGTCTGACCATTGTCCCGCCCAACAGCGCGCAACCGCTACACCTCGCCGGCAAGATAACCATTCCGCTGGATTTGGCCAGCCTGCCGACGCAGGGGGCGTTGCAGGGGGAAATGCAGACCGCCTATCTGGAAAAGCCGGTGTTGCTGGACATGCGCTGGCAACAGCAGCAGGGCGTGTTGACGGTGAGCGAAAAAGGCGACGATCGCCCGCTGGCGGTGTTGCCGTGGGAAGTCGCGCCGCAGCGGCTCAGCATCAAGCAGGGCGAGTGGCGTTGGCCGTACAGCGGGCAGCCGTTGAGCGGCGGCCTGAACATCGCGCTGCACGACTGGAGCAAAGGGTGGGATGAAACGGAGATCAGCGCGCGGCTGAACGTGATCACCGCCGGCCACAACGGCAAGGGCAATGCGGTGCTCACCCTCGGGCCGGGCAAGGTAGGGTTGACCGACAGCGATCTGCGCTTCCAACTGACCGGCCAGGCCAATCTGGCCGATTTCTCCACCACCGCGTCGATCCCGGGCGTGATTGGCGGCAGCATTCTTAATCCGACGCTGGTGCTGCAGCCGGGGTCGCTCCTGCGCCTGTGGGGCAAGGTGACGCCGGAAATGAAGCTGGAGGAGGCGCGTTTACCGCTGGCGGGCGTGAAGGTGACCGCCGCCGGTATCACCGGCCGCCTGCAGGCGATTTTGAGCGCCAGCGACAGTTATTGGGGGCGTTTCAAGCTGCACCTGGACGGCCAGGCGCAGGATTTCTGGCCGGACAAGGGTGACTGGCAGTGGCGCTACTGGGGCAATGGCCGGTTGCCGCCGCTGCAGGCCGCCTGGGACGTTGCCGGCAGCGGCCGCTGGCAGGACAGCGAGCTGGTGCTCGACAAACTCTCCACCGGCTTCGACAAATTAAAGTACGGTCTGGTGACGGTCGCCGCGCCGCGCCTGAGCCTCAACCAACCGCTGCGCTGGCGGCGCGATGAACAAAACCCGCAGTTCAACGGCGAGCTGCAGCTGGCGGCGGATAAGGTCAGCTTCAGCGACGGCGGCCATCTGCCGGCGCCGGTGCTGGCGCTGCAGCTGAACGGCCGTTCGCCGGACAGTTTCCAGCTGCAAGGCAAACTGCAGGCGCAGCAGATCGGGCCGATCGCGCTGCGCGGCCGCTGGGACGGCGAACGCCTGCGGGGCGAAGGCTGGTGGCCGAAACAGTCGCTGAAGGTCTTCCAGCCGCTGCTCGCGCCGGATCTCAATCTCACGCTGCGCGACGGCGAGTTTTATGCGCAGTCGGCGTTTTCCGCCGCCCGCGAGCAGGGCTTCGAAGCCGGCGGCCACTGGGTGGTGAAAAACGGCGGCATGTGGCTAAAGGACGGCGAAATGAGCGGTCTGGATTTCATCCTGTCGTACCGGTTCAAGCAGCATCAGTGGCTGCTGGGTGCCAAACAGCCGGTATCGCTGCGCATCAAGTCCTTCACCAACCTGTTCGAGATGCAGAACATTTCCGCCGATCTGCAGGGCACTTATCCCTACAGCGAAAGGCAGCCGCTGACGTTGAGCAACGTCGGCGTGGACATGCTCAACGGGCATATCAGCCTGTCGGCGCTGCGGTTGCCGCAGCATGACGCCGCGGTGCTGAAGCTGGACAAGGTCGATCTCAGCGCGCTGTTCACCGCCCTGAAACCGAAGCAGTTCGCCATGTCCGGCCGCGTCGACGGCGAGCTGCCGCTGTTCCTGAACCACCCGAAATGGCTGGTGCAGAACGGCTGGATCGCCAACGCCGGCACGCTGACGCTGCGGCTGGACAAAGACATGGCCGACGCCATCGGCAGCAACAACCTGGCGACCGGCGCGGCGATCGACTGGCTGCGCTATATGGAAATCAACCGTTCGCACGCCCGGGTCGATCTCGATAACCTGGGCGAGCTGACGCTGAGCGCGCGCATCGACGGCATCAACCCGCAGAAGAGCGCCAAGCGCGAGGTGATCCTGAACTATCGCCATCAGGAAAATGTGTTTCAGCTGTGGCGCAGTTTGCGCTTCGGCGACAATTTACAGGAGTGGCTGGAGCAGGCCCTCTCACAACCTGGGGAACAACAATGAAAATCATGAGTGTGCCGGCGCTGGCAGCGCTGCTGTGCGTTTCGCTGCTGAGCGGCTGCGTGCCGCGCATCGAGGTGGCGACGCCGAAGGATCCGATCACCATCAATATGAACGTCAAGATCGAGCATGAAATTCATATCAAGGTGGATAAGGACGTCGAGAACCTGCTGAAAACCCAAAGCGGTCTGTTCTAGGAGCCGACATGAAAAAACGTTATTTGTGGCTGGCCGGCGCCGCCTGGTTGTTCAGCGGCGTGGTGATGGCGCTGACGCTGGATGAGGCGAAGCAGCAAGGGCGGGTAGGCGAAACCCTGAGCGGCTACATTGCGCCGGTGAAGCAGGACGCGGAAACGCTGGCGCTGGTGAAGCGCATCAACGCCGGCCGCGCCGAGAAGTATCAGGAAGTGGCGGACGGCAACCACATCGCCGTTGACGAAGTGGCGCGCATGGCCGGGCAGAAGCTAGTGACGCGGGCGCAGAGCGGTGAGTATGTGCGCGGCATCAACGGCCAGTGGCTGCAGAAATAAAAAAAAGCGCGCCGTCTGGCGCGCCAAGAGATACGGATAGATGATTATTATGAGGGTAGTGCAGGTTTGACAGGACGTGCGTCTTGTCCGGCAGGGGCGTGGCGCCCCTGCGCAGGGTCTTAGGCAGCAACCACCTGAGACAGGGCCGCCTTGGCGTCTTCCTGGGCTTTGGTCGCCACTTCCGGGCCGTAGGCGATGCCTTCCGCGAAGACGAACTCCACATCGGTGATGCCGATGAAGCCCAAGAACAGACGCAGGTAAGGTTCTACCAGGTCGGTTGGAGTGCCTTTGTGGATGCCGCCGCGGCTGGTCAGGATCACGGCGCGTTTGTTTTTCACCAGGCCTTCCGGACCGTTTTCGGTGTAGCGGAAGGTTACGCCGGCGCGGGCAACCAGATCGAAATAGTTTTTCAGCTGGGTCGGGATGTTAAAGTTGTACATCGGCGCGGCAATCACGATGACGTCATTGGCCTGCAGCTCGGCGATCAGCTCGTCCGACAGGGCCAGCGCTTCTTGTTGACGCGGGGTCAACGGAGCATCGGAAGGACGCAGCGCGCCGACCAGCTCACCATCCAGCACCGGGATTGGCTGCGCGGCCAGATCGCGTACGGTGATGGTGTCGCCGCTGTGGGCGTTGCTCCATTGCTCTACGAAGAAATCGGCCAGTTGGTTAGACTGAGAGTAGGTCGCCAGGATGCTTGATTTCAGAACCAATACTTTGCTCATCGATAATTCCTTACGTTGTGACAGTGACATCAGGACTCAGCGTCCCTTGCATGAAGTACATGCTATTCACATTCCCCCAACAGTGATAGCGCAATATTTCGAGATCTTCGTTCGATTTTATTGAATGACATGGCGACGCTTTACTCGCGGAAGTAGGGGGAGAAAGCCGTTTGTGATAGGCTGTGCGGCTAAAGTAAAAAAATCGCTAAAAAAACACCAAACCGTTGCTAAGCCTGCCTTGGCGGCGAAGAAACAAGGAACACCGAACGTGAAATCTCCGCTCGAGGCACTGCCGGCCCAACTGGGTGAGCTGATGCTCCGCGATCAACAACGCCTGCGTCGTCGCCTGCAGGGCGCACGAAAAATCAAAAATCCCGATGCCCAGCTGGCGGTTGCCGCCGAAGTAGAAAGCGACATCGCGGCGGCGCGGCAAAAAGTGCAGGCGCGCGCCGCGTCTTGCCCGCGCATTACCTATCCGGAAAGCCTGCCGGTCAGCCAAAAAAAGCAGGACATTTTAAACGCCATTCGCGATCACCAGGTGGTGATCGTCGCCGGGGAAACCGGCTCGGGGAAAACCACCCAGCTGCCGAAGATCTGTCTGGAACTGGGACGCGGGGTGAAAGGGCTGATCGGCCATACCCAGCCGCGCCGCCTGGCGGCGCGCACCGTTGCCAACCGCATCGCCGACGAGCTGGAAACCCCGCTCGGCGGCAGCGTCGGCTACAAGGTGCGCTTCAACGATCAGGTGGGGGAAAATACTCTGGTCAAGCTGATGACCGACGGTATCTTGCTGGCGGAAATTCAGCAGGACCGCCTGCTGATGCAGTACGACACGCTGATCATCGATGAAGCGCACGAACGCAGCCTCAACATCGACTTTATTCTCGGCTACCTGCGCGAACTGTTGCCGAAGCGCCCGGATCTCAAGGTGATTATCACTTCGGCGACCATCGATCCGCAGCGCTTCTCGCGCCATTTCAACAATGCGCCGATCATCGAGGTTTCCGGCCGCACCTACCCGGTGGAGGTACGCTACCGCCCGGTGGTCGACGACGGCGACGATACCGATCGCGACCAGCTGCAGGCGATTTTCGATGCGGTGGACGAGCTTGGGCGCGAAGGGCCGGGCGACATTCTGATCTTCATGAGCGGCGAGCGCGAGATCCGCGATACCGCCGACGCCCTGAACCGCCTCAATCTGCCGCATACCGAGGTGCTGCCGCTGTATGCGCGCCTGTCGAACAGCGAGCAGAACCGGGTATTCCAGTCGCACCACGGCCGGCGCATCGTGCTGGCCACCAACGTGGCGGAAACCTCGCTGACGGTGCCGGGCATCAAGTACGTCATCGATCCGGGCACCGCGCGCATCAGCCGCTACAGTTTCCGCACCAAGGTGCAGCGCTTGCCGATCGAACCGGTGTCGCAGGCCTCCGCCAACCAGCGTAAAGGGCGCTGCGGTCGCGTATCGGAAGGGGTGTGCATCCGTCTGTACTCCGAGCAGGATTTCCTCTCGCGGCCGGCGTTTACCGATCCGGAAATTCTGCGCACCAACCTGGCGTCGGTCATTCTGCAGATGACCTCGCTGGGGCTGGGCGACATCGCCGCGTTTCCGTTCGTCGAGGCGCCGGACAAGCGTAATATTCAGGATGGCGTGCGCCTGCTGGAAGAGCTGGGGGCGATCGCCACCGCCGATAACGGCCACTATCAGCTGACGCCGCAGGGCCGCCAGCTGGCGCAGTTGCCTATCGACCCGCGTTTGGCGCGCATGGTGCTGGAGGCGCAGAAGAGCGGCAGCGTACGCGAGGTAATGATCATCACCGCCGCGCTGTCGATTCAGGATCCGCGTGAGCGCCCGATGGACAAGCAGCAGGCCTCGGATGAAAAACACCGCCGCTTTGCCGATAAAGACTCGGACTTCCTGGCGTTCGTCAACCTGTGGGATTATCTGCAGGAGCAGCAAAAAGCGAACTCTTCCAGCCAGTTCCGCCGGCTGTGCCGCAACGATTTCCTCAACTACCTGCGGGTGCGCGAGTGGCAGGATATCTATACCCAGCTGCGCCAGGTGGCGAAAGAGCTGGGGCTGCCGATCAACAGCACGCCTTCCGACTATCGCAGCGTGCACACCGCGTTGCTGACCGGCTTGCTGTCGCACATTGGCCAGAAGGATGCGGACAAGCAGGAATTTACCGGCGCGCGCAACGCCCGTTTCTCGATCTTCCCCGGCTCCGGCCTGTTCAAGAAGCCGCCGAAGTGGACCATGGTGGCCGAACTGGTGGAAACCAGCCGCCTGTGGGGGCGCATCGCCGCGCGCATTGAACCGGAATGGATTGAGCCGCTGGCTCAGCACCTGGTGAAACACAGCTACAGCGAGCCGCACTGGTCGAAATCGCAGGGGGCGGTGATGGCCAGCGAAAAGGTCACGCTGTTCGGTCTGCCGATCGTCGCGGCGCGCCAGGTCAATTACGGCGCCATCGATCCGCTGCTGTGCCGCGAGCTGTTTATCCGCCATGCGCTGGTGGAGGGCGACTGGCAGACGCGCCACGCCTTCTTCCGCGAAAACCAAAAGCTCCGCGCCGAAGTGGAAGAGCTGGAGCATAAATCGCGCCGCCGCGACATTTTGGTAGACGACGAAACGCTGTTCGGCTTCTACGATCGCCGCATCCCCAACGACGTGGTTTCCGGCCGTCATTTCGACAGCTGGTGGAAGAACGCGGCCAAACAGCAGCCGGACCTGCTGAACTTCGAAAAAGAGATGCTGATCAAGGACGGCGCCAACAAGATCAGCGCGCTCGACTACCCGAATTTCTGGCATCAGGGCAACCTCAAGCTGCGGCTGAGCTACCAGTTCGAGCCGGGCACCGACGCCGACGGCGTGACGGTGCACATTCCGTTGCCAATCCTCAACCAGGTGGAGGAGCAGGGCTTCGAATGGCAGATCCCCGGCATCCGCCGCGAGCTGGTGATTGCGCTGATCAAATCGCTGCCGAAGCCGGTGCGCCGCAACTTCGTGCCGGCACCGAACTACGCCGAGGCGTTCCTTGGCCGCGTCACTGCGCTGGAATTGCCGCTGCTGGACGCGCTGGAGCGCGAGCTGCGCCGCATGACCGGCGTGACCGTGTCACGTGATGATTGGCAGTGGGATCAGGTGCCCGATCACCTGAAGATGACCTTCCGCGTGGTGGGCGAGAAAAACCAGACGCTGCGCGAAGGCAAAGACCTGGCCGCGTTGCGCCTGCAGCTGAAAGAGAAGGTGCAGGAGACGCTGTCGGCGGTGGCCGACGACGGGCTGGAGCAGAGCAATCTGCATGTCTGGAGCTTTGGCCAACTGCCGGCGTTTTACGAGCAGAAGCGCGGCGGCTATTCGATGAAGGCTTACCCGGCGCTGGTGGATGAAAAGGACAGCGTGGCGATCCGCCTGTTCGACAGCGAAAGCGAGCAGCAACAGGCGATGTGGCAGGGCACGCGCCGCCTGCTGTTGCTGAATATTCCTTCGCCGATCAAATACCTGCATGAAAAGCTGCCGAACAAGGCCAAGCTGGGGCTCTATTTCAACCCGTACGGTAAGGTGCTGGAGCTGATCGACGACTGCATTTCGTGTGGCATCGACAAGCTGATCGCCGAACACGGCGGCCCGGTCTGGCAAGAGGAAGGCTTTGCCCGCCTGCAGGAGCAGATCCGCGCCGAGCTGAACGACACGGTCGTCGAGGTGGCCAAGCAGGTTGAGCAGATCTTGACGGCGGTCTTCAACATCAACAAACGGCTGAAAGGCCGGGTGGACATGTCGTTGGCGCTGGCGCTGTCGGACATCAAGACCCAACTCGGCGGGTTGGTCTACCGCGGTTTCGTGACCGGCAACGGCTGGAAACGCCTGCCGGACACGCTGCGTTACCTGCAGGCGATCGAGCGTCGGTTGGAAAAACTGGCTATCGATCCGCATCGCGATCGCGCGCAGATGTTGCGGGTGGAGCAGGTGCAGCTGGCGTGGCAGCAGTGGCTGAACAAGCTGCCGCCGAAGCGACAGCAGGAGGAAGAGGTAAAAGCGGTGCGCTGGATGATCGAAGAGCTGCGCGTCAGCCTGTTCGCGCAGCAATTGGGCACGCCTTACCCGATCTCCGACAAGCGTATTTTGCAAACTATCGAGCAGCTTTCGGGCTAAGCTCAGGTGCGCCGGCCGGCAAGCGGCCGACACACCACAGGCTCAACAGGCCGCACAGCAGCAGCGTGGCGGCCAAATCCTGCCCGCGTGCCGCGATCGTCAACCCCAGGCCGATCAGCAGATAGTACAGCAGCCCGAATAACGCGCCGGCGGTGCCGAGTTGCTCCCGGTAGCGGGTCAGCGCCTGGCTCAGCACATTCGGGATAGCCAACCCGAACGCCAGCATCACCAGCGCGCAGGGAAGCAGCATCCAGAGGCTGTGTTGCCACCAGAACAATGCCACGCCGCTGGCCATCGCCAGCAACCCGCCCAGCAGGATCTGACGCTTGGCGCTGACGCCGCGCGCTAGCAGGTGGCGGTTCAACAGCGCTCCCGCCAGGCTGCCCAGCGCCAGCATCACGCCCGAGTAGCCAAACTGCTGGCTACTCAACCCAAGCCTTTCGAACATGAACGGCGCCAGGCTGAAGTAGCTGAACACCATGATATTGAAGCTGGCGACCAGCAGTGCCGAACACCAGATATGCCGATCGCGCAGCATCGTCGTCAGGGCAATGCCCGGTGCGGCGGCCGTTGCGGTCTGCCGCTGCTGCGTTTCCGGCAATGTGCCGTAGCTCCACAGCAGCAGCGCCAGCGCCCAGGCCGCCTGTGCGATGAAGATCGCCGCGCTGCCGCCCCAGGCGACCAGCGCGCCGCCGGCAAACATTCCCAGCAGCGGGCTGATGGAAAGCGCGATGCCGACCAGCGCGAACATGCGCCCCAGCGCCGGGCCTTGATAGACGTCACGCAGCATGGTTTGCGTGACGATTGAACCGACCGCGGCACCGAAGGCGATCAGCGCACGGGCGACCAGCAACAGCGTGAAGCTGCCGCTCAGCAGCGCGATGCCGGCGCCGACCAAATAGAGCGCCAGGCCGGCCAGCATCGCCGGACGGCGGCCGAACCGATCGCAGAAGGCTCCCCAAAAGGCGACGCCGAGGGCGAAGGCGAAGAAATAGATGGATAACGTCTGCCCGGCCTGCGCGGCGCTGATGCCGAAATCGCTGCGGATGGCGGTAAGCGCCGGGCTGTACAGCGTTTCCAGGATCTGCGGCGTCATGATGGCGGTGACGAGCAGCGGTAAAGATAAGCGTTGCATGATGCACATTCTCCCTAAAAGTTAATGCGGCCAGTATAGGGAGCGACGCTTTGTTCGATTACAATCATTAGGACAAAAAACAACGGATATAGGACAATCTGATGGCGCTGATTCAACAGCATCACCCGTTCGACCCGGATCGGCTGCCGGCACCGGTGCTCGGCATTGCGGCCGAACTGGCGGAGCACGACTCCGGGCTGCATTGGCATCAGCGCTCGCAGCTGCTGTATGCGCCGCAGGGGTGCATGACGGTCACGTTGGCGCAGCAGTGGCTGATTCTGCCGCCGACGCGCGGCGTCTGGATACCGGGCGGCATTGCGCATCGGGTGCAGCTGCGCGGCCGCGTCGCGTATCGCTCGCTGTATTTCGATCCGGCGCTGACCGCCGCCATGCCGCCACAGGCTGCGGTGCTGGCGGTGAACCCGCTGTTGGCGGCGATCGTCGAGCGCATCGCGCACTGGCCGCTGGACTCTGCGTTGGCGCAGCCCCAGGCGCGCGATTTGCTGGCGGTACTGATCAATGAGCTGAGCGAGGCGCAGCGCGAGAATACCCAGCTGCGGCTGCCGCAGGATAGGCGTCTTGCCGCCTGGCTGGCCACGCTGCCGGAGAGTGACGAATTGCCGGGGTTGGCGGCGTTGGCGCAGCGCTTGAATCTGCACGCCAAAACGTTGACGCGGCTGTTTGTGCGGGAAACCGGCCTGAGCTATCAGCAGTGGTGCCAGCAGTGGCGGTTGATGCGCGCGATCGAACTGCTGGCGACGTTGCCGTCGGTCAGCGCGGTGGCGCAGCGGTTGGGGTTTTCCAGCGACAGCGCGTTTATCGCCTTTTTCCGTCAGTTCACCGGCACCACGCCGCGGCGCTATATGCAAGGGGGCTGAAAAGCACAACGGCGCATAATGCGCCGCTGAGAGAGGATTACTTGCCTGCGGCCAGGGCGTCCAGCGCTTCGCGGATGCCGGGCACCGCCAGGGCGCGGTTATCGGCGCGATAGCGATCTTTCGCCGCCGGCGCCGAACTTTGGATGGCGATCAGCTGCCAGCCGTCGGCGGTTTTCAACAGCAGCGGTGAACCGCTGTCGCCGGGCAGGGTATCACATTGGTGCGACAGTACGCCTTGCTGGGCCCAGCCGGTCACCTTGCAGTTTTGGTGGCTGTAAAGGTCATCCAGATGATCTTCCGGGTAACCCGCCTGAGTAATCAGCCGTTTGGCCTGTTTCAGGGCCTGGGTCAGCGCCTTGCTGTCGCCTTGCCACAGCGGCAACGGTGCGATCGGCAGCGGCTTTTTGTCTTTCAGACGGATCAGCGCAAAGTCATAGGCGGCGGCGGCGGGCGGCACGATCCAGCCATCACCGTCCGGCTTCAGCTTTTTGCCCAGTTTGCTGTCGACCAGGGTCTCGATATTGCCGGTTTGATACTGCCAGGATTTATCGCCTGCCACGAAACGCAGCGCGATGGCTTTATCCAGTTGTCCGGGCGGCGCCAGTACGCAGTGGCCGGCGGTCAACGCCAGGTGCGGGGAGATCAGCGTGGCGGTGCACAGATTGCCGCTGGCGGTTTCGACCTGGCCGATGGCCTGCCACGGCTGGGCGGCGGTATCCGTGACCTTGATTCGTTCATCTTTGCCGAAAAACAGACGCGTTTGCTCGGCCTTGGACGGGCCGTCGGCGCGTGCCGCCTGAGCAGCGATGAGCGGGAGTGAGCACAGCAACAGTAAAACGGATATGCGCATAGATCTCTTGCCTGACAAATACGGATCATCCATAAACACACTGAATGCTAACTATAGACTGATTTAGCAGCCATGTGGATGGGCAATAATTGATTTTTCAATAATTTCCCGCCGGCGACGCGGCAGGCTACAGGTAAAAAAAGACGGCGATCAGTCCACAAAGGATCAGGGCGGTCAGAACGATCTCGAACAGGTAGCGGCGCAGCATCAATGAGAACCCCCCGATGAAAAAACACCCGGCGAACCGGGTGTCGTACACGTCAAGCCTGAAGCGGTGAGGGGACCCTCACGTCATTACGCTTTTTTGTGGCTGGCTTTCTTGTGGTGCTTTTTAGCCGCCTGGGCTTTTTGAGCCGGGGCTTTCTTACCGGCTTTTTTGTGATGCTTTTTGGCCGCCTGAGCTTTCTGAACCGGGGCTTTCTTGCCGTGGTGTTTCACCTGAGCTTTAGCCGGCGCAGCGGTGGCGGTGGTTGCGGTAGCCGCAGGTGCGGTGGTGGCAGCCTCGGCAGCGAAAGCCACGGAAGACAGACCCATTGCAGCGGCAACAACCAGAGCTAATACTTTTTTCATCGCAGAATCCTCAATATGACTTTTGGGTATCAACCCCACTGCGGGGCCGTTGAGATGATAGTAGGCAAACGGCGCCCGGCTTTCCGTGAGTGATTGGTTTCGGCTTGTAACCTAATGTACAG
The DNA here is from genome assembly GCF_001537385.1 of Serratia sp. 2880STDY5682894. NCBI lineage: Bacteria > Pseudomonadati > Pseudomonadota > Gammaproteobacteria > Enterobacterales > Yersiniaceae > Serratia > Serratia sp. 2880STDY5682894. Next base: position 69,492 of record NZ_FCJA01000001.1, read on the forward strand.
GGCGGCGGCGGCAAGGGGGATTGCTGCTATAATGACCGCCAGGGGCGATAAAAGGGATTTAAAATGAAAGAGATAACGATTCGCTGTGGCGTGACTGAACAGGGCGAGGTGCCGCTGGCCTATGAGGACTGGGGCGATGAGGCGCACCCGCCGCTGCTGCTCATCATGGGCATCGGTGCACAGCTGCTGCTGTGGCCTGACGATTTCTGCCGCGCCCTGGTGGCCAAGGGATTTCGGGTGATCCGTTATGACAACCGCGACGTTGGCCTTTCCGGCAAAACGCAGGCGCAACGCACGCAACCGTTGTGGCTGCTGATGCTGCGCGCCCAGCTCGGTTGGCAAACGCCGGTGCCTTATACCCTGGCGGACATGGCGGCGGACGCGACGCATCTGCTCGATCACCTGCGTATCCCACAGGCCCACGTCTTGGGCGCCTCGATGGGTGGCATGATCGCGCAGGTGCTGGCCGCCGACTATCCGCAGCGTGTCGCCTCGTTGTGCATCTTGTTCTCCAGCACCAATCAACCGCTGTTGCCGCCGCCGGCACCTTCGCTGCTGTGGCTGTTGGTGCGCCGGCCTGCGGCCGATCTGACGCTGCAGCAACGCCGCGAGGGGATGAAAGCCTTCCTGCGCGCGCTCGGCACCCGGTTTTACCCACCGGAGGAGGCGGAGCTGGATGCGTTGGTGCATCGGCTGTTAAAGCGGGGCGTGGATCCGGAAGGCATGCAGCGGCAACTTTCCGCGTTGCTCGGCAGCGGCGATCTGCGTCGCTACAGCCGGCGCATTGCCGTGCCGACGCTGGTCATTCACGGCGATCGCGATCGGCTGGTGCGCAAGGCGGGCGGGGTGGCGATCGCCCGCGCGGTCGCCAACGCCAGATTACATATTATGCCGGGCATGGGGCATGACCTGCCGTCCCCGTTGAGGCCGCAGCTGGCGGCGATGATCGCCCGTCATGCGCTGGGATGAGAGGCCGGAACGCCGGCGTTTTTTGCTATTTTAGTTACAACATACAAATGGAGGGAGGCCACCCGCCACTCTGTGGCCAAGGCGATGTCGGCACAGAACGTGCGTTATGAAGCATTATCCGGTCATACAGGCGGGAAAAGGGCGCGGCAGGGCCGCGCCAGCGGAGATTACAGGTAGCGGTTTTCCAAATGCTGACGGAAATAGCGTGGGTTGAGCGCTTCGCCGGTTGCGTTGGCGATCAGCGTCTCGGTCGGGAAACGGCTGCCGTGGCGCCAGATGTTGTGCTGCAGCCAGTGGAACAGCGGCTGCAGGTTGCCGGCGGCGATGTCCTCGCCGAGAGAAGGCAGGGCCTGACGCACGCTGTGGAACAGCTGCGCGGCGTACATCGCGCCGAGCGTGTACGTCGGGAAGTAGCCGAAAGCGCCGTCGGTCCAGTGAATATCCTGCATGCAGCCGTTGCGGTAGTTGCCGATGGTGTCGAGGCCGAGGTAAGCATGCATCTTCTCATTCCACAGTGCCGGAATGTCTTCCACTTCGATATCGCCTTCGATCAGCGCTTTTTCAATTTCGTAGCGCAGGATGACGTGGGCAGGATAGCTCACCTCGTCGGCGTCGACGCGGATCAGGCCCGGTTTAACGCGCTGGTTGAGGCGAATGAAGTTGGCTTCTTCCAGCGCCGGCTGTTCGCCAAACTGCGCGGTAACCAGCGGACGCAAGATTTTCAGGAATTCATTGCCGCGCGCCAGCTGCATTTCGAACAGCAGGCTCTGCGATTCGTGGATAGCGGTGGAACGGGCCAGGGCGACCGGCTGGCCGAGCAGATCGCGCGGCAGGTTCTGCTCGTAGCGGGCGTGACCGGTTTCATGCACGATGCCGAGCAGCGCGGTCAAAAACTCTTTCTCGTTGTAACGGGTGGTGATGCGCACATCTTCCGGCACGCCGCCGCAGAACGGGTGGGCGCTGACGTCGACGCGGCCGTTGTCGAAGTTGAAACCGAGCAGTTTCATCACGCTGAGGCTCAGCTGGCGCTGGGTGTCCACATTGAACGGGCCCTGCGGCGTCTGGCAAGGCTCATTGGCCTGTTTGGCCACCACGCGCTGCAGCAGATCCGGCAGCCAGGTTTTCAGATCGCCGAAGATGCGGTCGAGATCGCTGCTGCGCATGCCCGGTTCATACAGGTTGAGCAGGGCGTCGTAACGGCTGGTGCCGGCTGCCTGTGCGCGGATCTGCGCCTCTTCCCGACTGAGTTTGACCACCTCGCGCAGATTCTCGACGAAACCGTCCCAATCGTTGGCCGGGCGCTGGGCGCGCCAGGCGTGTTCGCAACGCGCGCCGGCGAGCGACTTGGCTTCGACCAGCGACGCCGGCAGCAGCACGGCGTCTTCATATTGGCGGCGCATTTCGCGCAGGTTGGCGCGATCGAGTTCGTCCAGCGTCTCTTGCTGTGCGCGATCCAACAGCTCGCCGGTGCTTTGTGCCGTTAAAATTTGGTGCTGCAGCACGCTCAGCTCGGCCAGCGCTTCGGAGCGCGCCTTGCTGCCGCCCGGTGGCATCATGGTTTGCATGTCCCAACCGGCGATGGCGGACAGGTGGCCGAAACGCGACAGCCGGCTGAACAGGGCGCGCAGGTGATCGTAAGCAGACGTGTTGGAATGTGCAGATGTCATTATTATTCGGCTCCAATGAGAAGGTCCGGCGGTATTACGCCAGATCGGCTTTTAAACTGAATGTCGGCTTCACCGGCCAGCAGAAACGGAAGCTGGCGCCGCCGAGCGAACTGCCTTCGACGAACACCTGTCCCTGGTAGGCGACGGCGATGGAATGGACGATGGCCAGCCCCAACCCGCAGCCGCCGGTAGCGCGATCGCGGCTGGGGTCGAGACGGACGAAAGGTTCAAACACCCGTTCGCGCTCTTCCGGCGGGATGCCCGGCCCGTCATCCTCGACCTGCAAGCAGGCGAGGTCGCCGTCAAACCACAGCCCCACGCGCAGACGCTGTTCGGAATAGCGCAGCGCGTTGTTGACCAGGTTGTCGAGCACGCGCTCCATCAGGCGCAGATCGACGCCGCCGAAGTCGCCGACGTGCGGGATATCGAGCTGGATGTCGCGTTCCTGATGAATAAGACGGATATCATCGACCTTGTCCTCGAGCCACTTTGGCAGATCGATGGGTTCAATGTTTAACGCAACCTGCGGACGGTCCAGACGGGCATAGGTCAGCAGCTCGTCGATCAGCGACTCCAGCTGGCCGATATCGCGGTTCAGCGCCTGCTGCTCGCTTTCGGACAGGTTATCGCTCATTTCGAGCCGGTAACGCAGGCGCACCAGCGGCGTGCGCAGCTCGTGGGCGATGCCGTCGATCAGCTGTTTCTTGCTGGCGATCAGGGTGTTGACGTTGTCGGCCATCTGGTTGAACGCCACGCCGAGCCGGCTCAGGCTGGAGGTGGGATCGAAGTGGGTACGTTCATCCAGATGCCCGGCGCCGAGCCGCTGGGCGGCGTTTTCCAGCTTGAGCAGGTCTTGCCAGTGCGGCCGCATCCACAGAAACACCGGCAGCGCCAGCGACATGCCGATAAACACCAGCAACACCAGATCCAGCAGGCGCATCTGATGCAGATAGAACAGATAAGGAATGGGGCCGACCACCAACACGTAGTGGCTGCGCGGAATGCGCTGCATAAAGGTGTACTGATCGTCGAGGGCGATGATTTCCCCCAGCCGCAGCCGTTTTTTCAGATCCTCGCTCAGCGCCTGTTTGCCGAGCGGCTCGATATGCAGCTTGAACGACAGGTTGAGATCCAGCGTGGCGATGGTCTTGTTCCAATCCTTCAGCGGGATTTCGCGCAGCTCGCTGCGCATCAGGTACAGCGAACTTTTCATCAGGTCGTCCATCGACTGGCGGCCAGCGCGCTCGGCGGTCACTTTGTACACCAGGCCGACCAGCATCGCCATCACCAGAAAACAGACGAACAGCAACAGGAAGAACTGGACGAAAAGTTTTCTCATTGTTGCACCGATGCCCAGGCGTTCGGGGCGAACAGATAACCTTTATTGCGCACGGTCTTGATACGGAACGGCTCCAGCGCGTTGTCGTACAGCTTGCGGCGCAGGCGGGAGATCGCCACGTCGATGCTGCGGTCCATTCCGTCATAGCTCACGCCGCGCAGGTTTTGCAGCAGCGCCTCGCGATCCATGATCTGCCCGGCGTGGGTCGCCAGTTCCCACAGCAAATCGAAATCCGAGGTGGACAGGGTGACGGTTTCTTCGCCCAGCGTGACCTGCCGGTTGACCGGATCGATGCACAACAGCCCGAAATGCAGCGCGTTGTGCTGGGTGAGCGGCTGAACCGACTCTTCTTTCGGCTGCTGGCTGTGTTGGCGCAGGTGCAAACGCAGGCGCGCCAGCAACACCGCCGGCGGCGTGGTTTTCAGGATATAGTCGTTGGCGCCCATCTCCAGCGACAGGATATGGTTCATGTCGCTGTCGAGCGAGGTGAGCAGCACAATCGGGCCGGGGAAGGTGGGGCGCAGATCGCGGCACAGCGTCATGCCGTCTTTGCCGGGCAGCATGATGTCCAGCAGCACCAAATCGGGTTGCTCGCGCTCGATGCGCGCCTGCGCGCTGTCGCCGCGCGGCTCGATCAGCACCTCGATGTCGTGTTTGCCCAGATAGGCGGCGATCAGTTTGCCGACTTCAGGATCGTCTTCCACAAAAACAATTTTATGCATATGCCCGTGTTTTAATAAGAAAAGCGGATTTCAGCATAGCGCGGCCCGCGAGGATGCGCCATGCGGATCTTTGCGTCAGCGTAGCGGCCGCCCGCCGTCGACGCCGTGGGTGCGGCCGGTCACGTAGCGGCTCTCCAGCAGGTAGTTCACCAGGTTGACCACTTCGCTCTCGCCCGGCGCGACCTTCATCAGCGACTTCGCCAACGCCTGCTGGCGATAGGCTTCATCGTCGCCCGCATTGAAGATGATCAGCGCCGGCGCGATGGCATTGACCTTGACCTCCGGCGCCAGTTTGCGGGCAAACGAACGGGTCATATTGTCCAGTGCGGCCTTGCTGGCGGCATAGGCGATGTGTTTGTCGCTGCCTTTTTCCACCACGTAGTCGGTCAGATGGATGATGTCGGCACCGGCCTGGCCCTGGCCGGTCAGGCAGGATTCGAGCAGTTGATTGAGCAAATAGGGCGTATAGACGTGAATCTGCAGCATCGCCGCCATTACCTGCTCCGGCGGCACCTCCGGCGACTCGGCCTGCCAGGCGCTGGCGTTGTGGATCACCGCGCGCAGTTTGGGTGCCACCTGCCGCACCCGGTCGGCGAAAAGGTAGATGCCTTCGTGCGTGGAAAAGTCGCCCTGAATGCAGCAGGCGCCCAAGGTTTTCAACTCGGCCATCGCCGGATATTCGCTGCGATAGGCGATGATGACGGGAACGCCGCGCTCGAGAAACGCTTTGGCGAGCGCCAGCCCGATGCGCCGCGCGCCGCCGGTAATCAGCACCGGGGCAGAGTTGGGGTGTTCCATTGATTAAAGCTCCTGGACAGACTGGCAAACAATAGGGGAATTATGCCATTATACGGCGGAAAGTCGTTAAAGCTTCGCATGATTATCCATTTCTGGATGTAAGATCCCCAATGCATTTCAGGTTGTCGCCCGGCGGCGGCTTGAAAGACCACGGGTTAACACTGGCCATGAGAGGAATGAGGGGATGAACAGCAATCACCTTGCATCCATCGCGCGCAGTGAGAAAATCTGTTTCGACTACATGGATTTTCTGTCCGCATCGTGCAGGAAGCACTGGCGCTTTGTTGATGCTATTTATGGTGTGATGCCGATCTTCGGCATGGTGTTGAAATCGCGCGTGACCACGTCACAAACGCGCAAAGAGCAGTTGAAAGAGCTGGCGCTGCAGGTGGTGTCAACGCAGGTCAGCGATGAAACCAATATCGTGCGCCTGATTGACCTGGCGCAGCAGCAGGGCCTGACGGTGTTTGATATTCAGCTGCCCTATGCACTGGAGACTCAACAGCTGGCGGCCATTCAGAAAGAGTGCGCGGAAGGCATCGCGATTGCCCTGGTGGGTGAGCGTATGACCGTCACCATTCCTCCTAAAAGCTGACCGGTTGCATCGACCGGCCGCCCGTTCATGGTTAGGCAATTGACTGACCGCGATGGCCTAACCATGAACGTGAAATTCCGCGCTGCGTAGCGGCCTGCCTTTAAAGCCGGGTCCCGGCATTGGGGCCGGAGCGCAGGGTATAAATACTGTCTATATGAATGAGCACCGCGTATTTCGGCGGCTTCATTCCATTTTTTTCTGCAAATGCCAACGCGTCGTCAAACGGCTTGCCCGCCAGGAACAGTTCCGGGGTGCCGACGAAGCGGTAACCGTCCAGCGCCTCGCGGTCGATGACCACGACGGCCATTTTCGATCCCTCCCTGATATTTTGCAGCGTCTGGCCACCGGTATTTTCGTTGTAAATCAGCGTACGGTCATCATAGAGGCGCAGAGAACGTTTGGGGCCGATATCGGGCACGCCGTTCGGGCTGCTGGTTGCCTGTACAGGCAGCTGTTTGGCCAGCATTTTCTTCATGTCGTCATTCAATTCATTCATTGGCAGATTACCCCTCAGGTCGTGGTGTCGTTGTTAATGCACGGTGGCGGAATGGTTTACCGTGGGTGCGCAGACGCTGGTTTCCGGCAGCCGGTGTTCGCGCAGCACCTGCAGCGTCTCTATTCGGAAACGCAGCAGGTGCCGTTCTGCGACCTGCTGCATCTGTTCGCACAGCGAGGTATCTTCCATCACCTGCTCGATGGCGAGCCGGGCCTGATGCACGTGCGGCTCAACGCCGCGCAGAGGCTTTTGCCGCAGGCGCAGATGGGTCATGTTGTTGAACGTGACGATCAGCGCGGCAAGGGCTGACTCGAAAAGATTCAGCGCTTCAAATCTGGCGGTATAGTCCGCATTTAGCCAGGGTTTCTCGGCGAGGATCGCCTGAGCGACTTCCAGCGCCTGTTGATAGTGCGTCATTGCCAGGCGATCGCGTTGCTGATTGAACGCCGTGTTGCCTTCGGCGATCAGCGCTTCCCAGGCGGCAAACAGGGGGAGTGCGTGCAGCAGTTTTTCAGCCATGAAATTCCTTCCATTTTCAGCCTGTCTTAACAAGACCTCCTGATGTTTGCCATCGGGGGCCTCACCTGTGTCCTGCCGGTGATGCTATAAATGATAATGATAATTAATTGCATTTAAGATCGCAAGCGTGGCAATTGACCGATCAACAACAGGGAGAGAGGTAAAAAAGAGGGAAGCGGCGAAACGAAATGCGGCTGCAGGGCAGCCGCATTGGCCGACGATGTTAGTGCAACATAAACCAGCCGGCAGGCAGCGTGGCCACCAGCAGCAAGAAGATGCTGCTCTTTTCCAGGCGATTCAGCAGATTGATATCCCGGTGGCCGCGGCGGGCATACATGAACACCAACAGCCCTGGCGCATACAGCAGCACCGACATCAGCAGGTGCATCAGCCCGGACGCGTACAGCAGCCACAAACCATAGACGCAGGCGCCGGTCGCGGCGAAGATCAGGCGCTTGTCGCGGCGGCGGTAAGCCACCTTGAACAGAAACGCGCCGACCAGGAAGTAAGGCACCAGGATCATTTCTGAAGCGATGGTCAACAGCGAGTTGTAGTTGCTGCCGGTCAGCCAGATCAGCACCAGCGCCAGCTGCACTGCAATGTTGGTCAGCCACAGCGAAGAGGACGGGGCGTGATGGCGGTTCTGCTTGCCGAACACGCGCGGAAACGCGCCGTGCTGCGCGGCCAGCAGCGGCACTTCGGCCGCCATGATGGTCCAGCTCAGGTAGGCGCCGCACACGGAAATGATCAGGCCGGCGGCGATAAGCACGTCTCCCCACGGGCCGATCAGTTCCACCATCAGCACCGCCATCGACGGGTTGCGCATTTCGGCCAGTTCGCTGCGCGGCACCACGCCCAGCGACAGCAACGTGACCATCAGATACACCGCCAGCGCCGACAGCACCGCCAGCATGGTGGCGCGGCCCACGTCTTTCTTATTGCGGGCGCGGGCGGAAACCACCACGGCGCCTTCCACGCCGATAAACACCCACAGAGTGATCAGCATGGTGTCCTTGACCTGTTCCCACACCGGCTTGCCGAGGGCGATGCCTTTGAAATCCAGCGTGAACACGTCCATTTTAAAGGCGATCGCCGCCAGAACGGCGAACATCCCCAGCGGCAGCAGCTTGGCCAGGGTGGCCGCCAGATTGATGCTGGCCGCGGTTTGCACGCCGCGCAGCACCAGCGCATGCACGATCCACAGCAGGGCGGATTCGGCGATCAGCGCCTGCCAGGTATTGCCGTCACCGAGAATGACGCTGCCGCCGCGATCGGTGAAGATACTCAGCGCCGCGAACACGATCACCAGGTACGAGACGTTGGCGATCACGGCGCACAGCCAGTAACCCCAGGCGGAGCAGAAGCCCACCAGCTCGCCGAACCCTTCCTTGGCGTAGGTGAAGATGCCGCCGTCCAGATCCGGACGCAAACGCGTAAGCAGCAGCATGGCGAAGGCCAAAAACAGAATGCCGACGCCGGTGATCCCCCAGCCCAGCAGCAGCGCGGCGGGGCTGGCGACCTGCGCCATGTTTTGCGGCAGACTGAACACGCCGGCGCCCAGCATCGAGCTGAGCACCAAAGCGGTTAGCGCGGTAAGACCGAGTTTTTTTTCCAATGACGGATCCTGAACGCAGAATAAACAACTGGAAGGGAACTGCTTGGCGGCAACAATGTATTAACAACCACTGCGCGAATAGACAATAGCCCTAAAAATTGGCGCAAATTTTACGGAGGGATGATTAGAGATGCAATGATTGAATATGCGGAATTTACAAAAAACTATTCAACGTGCGATGAAAAAAGCGGCAATAAAAACGGGCAGCTCAAGGGCTGCCCGATGGTAAACCGAAAAGCGGGTTTTATTTGAACAGATCGGCGCTGACGGTCAGGTTGCCGCCGCTCTTGTTCTGCCACTGGCGGGTGACGTGGTAGTACTTGGCGCCTTTCTCGGCCGCGCGTTTCGCCACTTCGGTGGAGACATCGGTCATGCTGTTGAAGTGGCCGGTGAAGGTGACGGAATCGAACGGTACCATCTGCGCGGCGGTCACGTTGTTCACTTCCTGGATCTTGGTGCCGTTAGGCAGCGTGACGGTATAGCGCTGGCCGGTAGAGGACTGGGTTTCGAAGAAACGGCCCACGTCGCGGCTTGGCGAACCGGAAGACGCGACGCCAGGAATTTCGACTTTCGCGGCAGCGGCGCCACCGGCGGCCAGTGCGGCGCGGCCGGCGTCAGAATCGGCCGGAATGGCATCCGGGCTCTGCACGCGGCGTTTTGGCGCATCGGCCTTATAGATGTAGGCGGTGACGAACTGGTTACCGCCGGAGTTGGCGTCAACCTGGCGCACGATGAAGAAGGATGCAGCGCCTTTTTTCTTCGCTTCTTTGGAGATGGCGTCGTTGATGTCCGGCTGGCTGCGGTAGAAACCGCTGACGCTCACGGTATCGTAAGGCTCCAGCAGATAGGCTTCATCTTTAGGCAGTTCGTTCACGCCGTTAAATACGCGGTATTTTGGTGTTTTGCTCACTTCTGGCGCATCTTTATGATAAAGGTCTGCGGTGACGCGCCAGTTGCCGCCGTTGTTGCTGTTGTTGCTGTCCTGGATATAGAAGGAATCGGCACCCAGTTTGTCTGCACGGCGGGATACGGCGTCGACGGCTTCATTGATGGCATTGAAGCGGCCGGTAATCGTGATGCGATCAAACGGCTTCAGCGCCGCTGCTTTCTCAGGAGTTAACTCTTGCGCCGCATGAGCAGACAGCGCGGTGAGTGATAACAAGGCTGACGCGATGATCGTGGTCTTCAGCTTCATAAAAAATCCTTTCGCCTAGCGCATTAACGTTTATAACGTACTGAACTGTTTAAGTGTAATTCAGCCGTCGATTATTACATGTAATTCTGAAAACTGTCTCAGCATTTTATGTTATCCCGTGCGACAAATCGCCGACGTTGACGCGGGCCGCACGGATGGCGCCATCGTCATAAGTTTCCATAATAAAGGCTCTGGTGTCATTAATGTTAATTATTCACAAAATGATAACTTTTATGCTTTTTCGCCGCGAGTGGCCATAAATCGTTACGCCGAGCGTAAACCTCTTGTCACGCAGAATGCGCTGTTCTGTATGGGTTTTTTCACGGTAAATTGCGATTTGTCATATCACGCGCGGCGTTTTTATGTAAAAACAGAGCTGAATGCGTAAGCAATTATGGATCATCGACCTTATTTTCAGTAGGTTATAGTTGGCGTCTGAAATCAGTGCGGGCAAGTTAACGCCTCGCTCGCCGCTGGCGTCATGCTATGGGCAGGAAAATAATAAACATCATCCAAGACAGGTGAGAAGGGAACATTATGCGTATTGGTGTACCAAGAGAGCGGTTGGCCAATGAAGCCCGGGTCGCAGCCACGCCGAAAACGGTGGAACAACTGCTGAAGCTGGGTTTTACCGTCGCGATTGAACGCGGGGCGGGCAAACTGGCCAGTTTTGAGGACGTCGCCTACGAAGCCGCCGGTGCGGCGCTGGTCGACGAAAGCGAAGTGTGGCAGTCGGATCTGATCCTGAAAGTCAACGCGCCGCAAGACGACGAGATCGCCTTGATGCGCGAAGGCAGCACGCTGGTCAGCTTTATCTGGCCGGCGCAAAACCCCGAATTGATGGCCAAGCTGGCGGCGCGCAACGTCACCGCGCTGGCGATGGACTCGGTACCGCGCATCTCGCGCGCCCAGTCGATGGATGCGCTGAGCTCGATGGCTAACATCGCCGGCTACCGCGCGATCGTCGAAGCGGCGCATGAGTTTGGCCGCTTCTTCACCGGCCAGATCACCGCCGCCGGCAAAGTGCCGCCGGCCAAGGTGATGATCATCGGTGCCGGCGTGGCCGGCCTGGCAGCGATCGGCGCCGCGGGCAGCCTCGGCGCCATCGTGCGCGCCTTCGACACCCGCCCGGAAGTGAAAGAGCAGGTGCAGAGCATGGGCGCGGAATTCCTCGAGCTGGATTTTGAAGAGGAAGCGGGCAGCGGCGACGGCTACGCCAAAGTGATGTCCGAAGCCTTTATCAAGGCCGAGATGGCGCTGTTCGCCGCGCAGGCCGCGGAGGTCGATATCATCGTCACTACCGCGTTGATCCCGGGCAAACCGGCGCCGAAGCTGATCACCAAAGAGATGGTGGCGTCGATGAAACCGGGCAGCGTGATCGTCGATCTGGCGGCGCAAACCGGCGGCAACTGCGAACTGACGGTGGCCGACACCATTACCGTGACCGACAACGGCGTGAAAATCATCGGCTATACTGACCTGCCGAGCCGCTTGCCGACGCAATCTTCGCAGCTTTACGGCACCAACCTGGTCAACCTGCTGAAGCTGCTGTCGAAGGAGAAAAACGGCGAGATTGACATCGATTTCGACGATACGGTGATCCGCGGCGTTACCGTGGTGCGCAGCGGTGAAATCACCTGGCCGGCGCCGCCGATTCAGGTCTCCGCCCAGCCGAAAGCGGCACCCGCCGCCGCACCGGTGGCCAAACCCGAAGCCAAACCGACCTCGCCGTGGCTGAAGTACGGCCTGATGGCCCTGGCGATCCTGCTGTTCGGCTGGCTGGCGGATGCGGCGCCGAAAGAGTTCCTGTCGCACTTTACCGTGTTCGCGCTGGCCTGCGTGGTCGGTTACTACGTGGTCTGGAACGTCAGCCATGCGCTGCATACCCCGTTGATGTCGGTCACCAACGCGATCTCAGGAATTATCGTGGTCGGTGCGCTGTTGCAGATCGGCCATGGCGGCTGGGTGAGTTTCCTCTCCTTTATCGCCGTGCTGATCGCCAGCATCAATATTTTCGGTGGGTTCACCGTCACTCAGCGCATGCTGAAGATGTTCCGCAAGAACTAAGGGGTAACAAATGTCTGGAGGATTGGTTACAGCTGCATACATTGTTGCCGCTATTTTGTTTATTTTCAGCCTGGCGGGCCTGTCGCGCCATGAAACGTCGAAGCAGGGCAACCTGTTCGGCGTCGCCGGTATGGCGATCGCGCTGATCGCCACCATTCTGGGGCCGGATTCCGGCAACGTCGGCTGGATCATCATCGCCATGATCATCGGCGGCTCGATCGGCGTCTATCTGGCCAAGAAGGTCGAGATGACCGAAATGCCGGAGCTGGTGGCGGTGCTGCATAGCTTCGTTGGCCTGGCAGCGGTGCTGGTCGGCTTCAACAGCTACCTGGATCACGGCGCGCCGATGGAGCCGGTGATGGCGAATATCCATCTGACCGAAGTGTTCCTCGGCATCTTTATCGGCGCGGTAACCTTCACCGGTTCGATCGTCGCCTTCGGCAAGCTGCGCGGCATCATCTCTTCCAAACCGCTGATGCTGCCGAACCGCCACAAGCTGAATCTGGCGGCGTTGGTGATCTCGTTCCTGCTGCTGGTGGCGTTCGTGCGTACCGACAGCGTGGGCTGGCAGGTGGTGACGCTGCTGTTGATGACGGCGATCGCACTGGCGTTCGGCTGGCATCTGGTGGCCTCGATCGGCGGCGCCGACATGCCGGTGGTGGTGTCGATGCTCAACTCCTACTCGGGGTGGGCGGCGGCCGCGGCGGGCTTCATGCTGAGCAACGATCTGCTGATCGTCACCGGCGCGCTGGTGGGCTCTTCGGGTGCGATCCTGTCTTACATTATGTGTAAGGCAATGAACCGCTCGTTTATCAGCGTGATCGCCGGCGGTTTCGGCAGTGACGGTTCGTCTACCGGCGATGCCGAAGAGATGGGCGAATACCGTGAAACCACGGCGGAAGAGGTGGCCGAGCAGCTGAAGAACTCCACCTCGGTGATCATCACGCCGGGTTACGGCATGGCGGTGGCGCAGGCGCAATATCCGGTGGCGGAAATCACCGAGAAACTGCGGGCGCGCGGCGTGAAGGTGCGCTTTGGCATTCACCCGGTCGCGGGGCGTTTGCCGGGCCACATGAACGTGCTGCTGGCGGAGGCGAAGGTGCCGTACGACGTGGTGCTGGAGATGGATGAAATCAACGACGATTTCCCGGATACCGACACCGTGCTGGTGATTGGCGCCAACGACACGGTGAATCCGGCGGCGCTGGAAGACCCGCGCAGCCCGATCGCCGGCATGCCGGTATTGGAAGTGTGGAAAGCGCAGAACGTGATCGCGTTCAAACGCTCGATGAACACCGGCTACGCCGGCGTGCAGAACCCGCTGTTCTTCAAGGAGAATACCCAGATGCTGTTCGGCGACGCCAAAGACAGCGTGGAAGCGATTCTGCGGGCATTGCAGAAGTAGTTGAGCAACCAAAAAAACGGGCCGCTTATTAGCGGCCCATTTTTTTATGCGTGAAGGCTAATCTTCGTCGTCGTGCTCATCGTCTTCATCCGCCTCGATCGGGCAGTTGAAGTTCTCCGGCTTAATCACCAGCAGATCGCATTTCAGATGGTCGATCACATGTTCCGCGGTGTTGCCGATAAAGGCCGCCGAAATGCCGGTGCGGCCCAGGGTGCCCAGAACCACCACGCCGGCCTGCAGGTGTTCGGCCAGATCGGGGATCACCTCTTCCGGCAGGCCTTTTTCCACGTGGGTGAACTCTTCCTTAATGCAGAATTTCTGCCGCAGCGCCTTCATGGCGATCAGATGCTGGCCGCGGATGGCGTCGTTGTAGACGCTCGGATCGAAGTCGGGCAGCTCGATGGCGATGTTGATCGGGGTAACGGGATAGGCGCCGACCAGGTGAACCTCGGTCTGGTTGACGTTCTGCGCCAGTTCGACGGTTTCTTGCACCAGTTTGATATTGAGCGGGTCGTGATAGGGTTCTTCGCTGGCCAGGTTGACCGCCACCAGCGCTTTGCCGCCTTCTGGCCAGGGTTGGTCTTTTACCATCCACACCGGGCAAGGGCATTTGCGCAGCAGGTGCCAGTCGGTGGGGGTGAAGATCACCGACTCCAGCCGGTCGTGCTGGTGCGCCATTTTCAGCAGCAGATCATGCTGGCCGGAAAGCACTTCCTGAATGATGGCTTCGAAGGGGCGGTTATGCCAGACCACTTTGATTTCGATCGGCACGCCGTCGTTGAGATAGAAACGGCACTGCTCGTTGATCCAGGCGGCGCGTTGGCTGATCACACCTTGCCGCATCGCCGTTCTTTCGTCCGGGGAGAGCAGGGTCGTCATTTCGTAAGAGAAGTCATAAATGGGCAGGAAGGCTTTGATGCGCCCGCCGTTCCGTTTCACCAGGTACACGGCGCGGCGCAATGCCGGCTGATCGTCCTGATTGGGGTCAATAGCCACCAGAAGATTCTGATACTTCGCCATAGGGCCTCCTTACAGCTGAAATCAACAGTCTGTTAATTTACAGAGTAACCCAACATTGAAAAACAGAACAACAACAGAAGCGTGCCGGATCAACAATTTCGGTGAAATGTTGATCCGGCAGGGGAATCAGGCGTTGACGGTCACGTTGATGCGTGGCGTACCGGCCAGCACCGACAGGGCGTCGGCGTTTTCGATGGTGATGTATTTGCCTTTCACGCTGAGGATTTCGCTTTTCTGGAAGCGGCCCAGCAGGCGGCTGATGGTTTCCACCGTCAGGCCGAGGTAGTTGCCGATGTCGCCGCGGGTCATGGTCAACCGGAACTCGCGCGGCGAGAAGCCACGCTCCGCGAAGCGGCGCGACAGGTTGTAAACGAACGCCGCCAGGCGCTCTTCGGCATTTTTCTTCGACAGCAGCAGGATCATGTCCTGGTCGCCTTTGATCTCGCCGCTCATCAGTCGCATGATCTGCTGACGCAGATTAGGCATTTTGCCGGACAGATCGTCGAGGGTTTCGAATGGGATCTCGCACACCATCGAGGTTTCCAGCGCCTGAGCGAAGCTTGGGTGCTTCAGACCGCCGATGGCGTCGAAGCCCACCAGGTCACCCGCCAGGTGGAAACCGGTGATCTGCTCGTCGCCTTGCTCGGTGATGGTGTAGCTTTTGATGGTCCCGGAACGGATCGCGTACAGCGATTTCAGCTCGTCGCCGGCCTTGAACAGGGTCTGGCCTTTCTGGATGGGCTTTTTCCTCTCGATAATGTTGTCGAGCTGGTCCAGCTCGTGGGCATTAAGGGTGAAAGGAATGCACAGCTGGCTGATGCTGCAGTCCTGGCAATGGATCGCACAACCACCAGACTGGATACGACGAATCACGCGTTTTTCCGGGATCATAGATTACGCTCATTCAATAATTGATATGAGTCAATTTTAACATCTTTTGCTGCAGCTGATAAGGGTGGCATTAGCATGAATAGGGGTATTGTGTGCGAATTTTGCGCACACATGCCGCCGATTATTCTGTATCGCGCTGAAGTCGCTAGATTTATTTGGCACTTATGCGCAACGTGCGGTCGCCATTCCGGCGGCATAAGGCAGGGCAATCGGCGCGGGTGGTCTGCGCGGCTCGCATTGACAGGTTTTAGCGGCGTGAATCAATCATCCTTTGACACATTTACTGGCGAAAGCTTGTCGCATTCATCCGAATCCTCACCGCAAAGCCGCGCCGCATCGGCGTTAAGCTGAAGGTCAGAAAGGCAGGTGAACGATCCTGTTCGGGAGTGGATGATGAAAAAGCGCATACTGTTGATGGCGGCCGCCGCGGTGTTGATGACGGCCAGCGCCGCCGCCTTCGCCCACGGCTATTACGGCCACGGCTACTACCGGCACGGCTATTATTACGGCGGGCCGCGCGTGGTGATCGGCGTGCCCTGGGGGCCGCCGCCGCTCTATTACCCGCCGCCGCCGGTGGTGTATGTCACGCCGCCGCCGCCGCAGACCTATATCGAAAAGCCGCCGAGCTATGCCTACTACTGCCGCCGCCCGGCGGGCTATTACCCCCAGGTGCCGCGTTGTCCTGACGGTTGGATGAAGGTGGTGCCAGACGGTCCGTTCTCCCGGTGATTAAAGGCGGTGCGTGATGAGACACTCTTTTGCTTTCCCGATAGTGGCGCTGGCCGGGCTGTTGGCCGGCTGCGTCTCTGCGCCTTCCGGGCCCGGGGTCACCGCGCTGCCCGGCACGGGGAAAAGTTACGAACAATTCAATCGCGATGAGGCCATGTGCCGCGGCTATGCGCAAAACAGCCTTGGCAGCGGCGCGCAAACGGCGGCCAATTCGGCGACGGGAACGGCGGTGGCGGGAACGGCCGTCGGCGCGGCGGCAGGGGCGTTGATTGGCGCCGCATCCGGTCATGCCGGCCCCGGCGCGCTGATCGGCGCGGGTGGCGGGTTGCTGGTCGGCAGCGCGATGGCCAATAACTCGGCCTGGCGCAGCAGCGATGACCTGCAAGACCGCTATGATACCGTGTATACGCAGTGCATGTACGCCAAAGGTAACAAGGTGCCGGTGGCCTACGGTTATGGTGAGGCCACCTCATCTCCGGTGCCGCCGGACTTCTATCCCGCCGCCCCGGCGGAGGGCGTCCCGCCGGACTATGTGCCGCGCTAGCGCGAGAGCAGATCCTGCGGCAGGTAACCTTCGTGCTGCAGCAGCCACTGCTTGCGCTGCACGCCGCCGGCATAGCCGGTCAGCGCGCCCTGCGAACCGATCACCCGGTGGCAGGGCACCACGATGCTGATCGGATTCGAACCGTTGGCCATGCCGACCGCGCGTGAGGCGGTCGGGCGGCCGATACGTTGCGCCAGTTGGCCGTAGGTCAGGATCTCGCCGCACGGGATTTGGCGCAGCTGTTGCCACACGGTGCGTTGGAACTCGGTGCCGGCGGTCATCACCGGCAGCCGATCGATAATGCCCAGTTCCCCGGCGAAATAGCGTTGCATCGCGTCGGTCAGCCCGCTGGGATCGCGCTGCTCACGCAGGGTGAAGCGATCGGCGCGGTAGTGGGTATTCAGCAGCTTCATCAGGCGCGCTTCGTGATCGGTCCAGTCAATCGCCCGCAGGCGCCCCTGTTCATCGGCAATCAGCACCAGTTCTCCCACCGGCGTGGCGGTACGATCAATCAAAAAAGTCTGCATCTGGATCACTCCTCGGTTTGGTATGGCGATTATCGCATGAAAGCGGGGGAAGCGATGGCGGATTTCGGACATGCTGATGGGCAACCGCAGGGTTGCCCAAATAGCCGGCTCAGGGTAAGCCGGGGAGTCATTGCACGTTAAATTTATAAAATAAATTTATAAGTCATCAAGACAAGTTGTGTCTTGTTTATTATTTCATCAGACATTAACGCGTTGGCGTTACTTATAGCTGATGGTCACGCGCTTTAAATGGGGATCGTTATTCACCATTTCGCTGGTGACGGCAGAGACTAATTCTTTTGGCATTTCTTTTAACGAAGAGGAAATATACCCGTTCTGATATTCCGTCACTTTACCGTAGCAGTTGGAGATAAGCTGTTCATCCTGATGTGTGATGGTGCAGGCCGGGGTGGTAATGGCGCCGGTGAAGCGCACGACGCCGGAGGCGACCGGGCTGCCGGAAAGCGGTTTTGCTTGCAGAGCGAAGGGCAGAATGACCAATGCGCTTAATACGGCTAAGTAATGGTTCATACGCTGTTCCTCTCAGAGTAAAAATGCTGCCAATTAAAAAACAAGCACGCTTGTTTTCATCAAATAAGCTATTTCGCCTGGCGAAATAAAAACGAATGGGCAAAAATCCTACTGCCTGCATCCAATGAATTTGATAATAGGGAGGTAGGGTGAGTAAAACCATGATTTGGATCATAGTGAAGACCGGTTAATGGTTTCCGGCGCGGGCAGGGTAAAAGGCTGTGATCGTTCTCTCAGGAAAGCGGGAAATGGCGGGATGTTTTCGCCCCCGTGGTGCAGCCACGAAACCGGGGGCGAGCGCGGGGTTACAGCATGCCGCTGCTGCCGCAGATGCGGATCTTTTCCGCCACCACTTCTTTCATCGCCAGCTTGCCGGGGACGATATATTTGCGCGGGTCGTTGGCATCCGGGTGCTGTGAAAAGTAGCTTTTCACCGCATCGGCGAAGGCGATTTTCAGTTCGGTGGCGACGTTGACCTTGCAGACACCGAGCGAGATCGCGCGTTTGACCATCACCTCCGGAATGCCGGAGGCGCCGTGCAGTACCAGGGGCACGTCCACCTGTTCGCGGATCAGCGCCAGGCGCTCGAAGTCCAGCTTCGGCTCGCCGTGATACAGCCCGTGGGCGGAACCGATCGCCACCGCCAGCGAATCGATGCCGGTGGCGGCGACGAACTCGCGTGCCGCCACCGGGTCGGTATAGAAACTGTCCGCCGTATCGACGATCAGATCGTCTTCCTGCCCGCCCAGGCGGCCCAGCTCGGCCTCCACGCTGGCGCCATAGCGGTGGCACAGGGCCACTGCGGCAGCCACTTTGGCGATGTTCTGCTCGAACGGCAGATGGGAACCGTCGATCATCACCGAGCGGATGCCGCTTTTCACCTTGTGCTCGATGTCGTCCAGCTCCTCGTGATGATCCAGATGCAGCGCCAGCGGCAAATCGTAGCGGTGCGCGGCCGATTGGCAAATGCCGATCAGGTAGTCGGTGCCGGCGTAGCTGAAGGTGCCGGGCGTGCCGGCCATGATCACCGGCGAGCGCAGCTCGGCGGCGGTTTCCGCCACCACCTGCACGGTTTCCAGATTGTGGACGTTAAACGCCGGGACGGCGTAACCCTGGCGCTGCGCCTTGAGCAGCATTTCTCGGTTGGCTATCAGATACATGGGATCTCCTTACAGCACGGGGGAAGGGAAACGGTAAATCGTCACGCCTTTCACCACCCGGTTAACCTCGCCGGTTGGGCAAGGGTTGTCTGGGGTCAGCCCCAGCGCCAGCGAACTCTCGAAGGCCAGCATCTGGGTGAACAGCAGATACGGGAACAGCAGCCAGATATCATCCGTGGCTTGGTGCATAGGCAGCAGGGCATCGGACGGCGTCTGGAGATCGCCGGTCAAACCGACCAATTGCATCGCCAACCCGTCGCGCTGCAGCTCGTTCCACAGATCGCGGTCATACTGGCGGGCGTAGTCGTCGTGGGAGAACATCACCACCACCAATGTTTGGCCGTCGACCATAAATTTCGGGCCGTGGCGCAGGCCGAGCGGCGAGTCGTAGCGCGTCACGATGCGCCCGGCGGTCAGCTCCAGCATCTTGAGCGAGGCCTCTTCCGCCAGGCCGGTAAAGCAGCTGCCGCCGAGGGTGATATAACGGCGGAAACCGCTGGCGGCCAGCGCCTTTACCTGTGGCTGCAGCGTTTCGCGCAGTGCGCGGCAGCGCTGCACCATGGCGTTCAGCGGCGCCTGGGCGGCCTCGAGCGAAAGCGGGCCGAGCAGCAGCGCGGCGCTCAGCATCATGCAGCTGAAGCTGGAGGTCATGGCGAAGCTCTGATCGTTGGAGCCTTGCGGCATCACCAGCGAACAGACGTTGTCGCGCCGATGCGCATACTGCGCCAGCTTGCTGTCCGGGTTGCAGACCAGCATCAGGTGGTAGCTTTCCGGCAGCAGTTGGTCGGCCAGCTCCACCGTCGCCACGCTCTCCGGGCTGTTGCCCGAGCGGGCGAAGGAGACCAGCAGCGTCGGCCGCTCAGGATCGAGGTACTGCCGCGGGTTGGCGACGATATCGGTGGTGCCGTAGGCCGCCACGTCGCGGCCGGTTCGTTCGCGCAGCCAGGGCGCCAGGGCGCGGCCGGCGAACGCCGAGCTGCCGGCGCCGCACAGCACGATTTGCAGCCGAGGATTGGCCAACAGCGGCGCCAGGAACGGCTGCCACTGCGCCTGTTGATCCTGCAGTTGCCGGTGCAGCGCCGCCCACAGATCCGGCTGCTGCCAAATCTCTGCGGCGGTGTGCCAGGCGTTGCGCTGCTTCAGCCAATCCGCCTCGTAAGAGAAATACGCGTTCATGATGACAACTCCTTAAAAGCCTCGGTTAACGGTCGGCGATAATCACGTCGATCCCTAAATGGTGCAGCGCCTGCAGATAGTGTTCCGGAATGCGGCTGTCGGTGACCAGGCGGTGGAGCTGGCCGATTTCGCGGATCATGCAAAAGCTGGTGCGGCCGAATTTGCTGGCGTCGGCGATGGCGATCACTTCGCGCGCCACCTCGCACATCACGCGGTTCAGCTGCGCTTCGCCCGGATCCGGCGTGGTGATGCCGCCCGCCAGATCGAAACCGTCGACGCCGAGAAACAGCTTGTCGAACCGGTACTGACGCAGCTGCTGTTCGGCGGCGGGGCCGTACAGCGACCAGGCCTTGCGGCGCACGCTGCCGCCGACCACCATCAGATCGATCTGCTCGTTGTTGGCCAGCTCGAAGGCGATGTTCAATGCATTGGTCATCACCACCAGATCCTTTTTCCCCGCCAGCTGCGGCGCCATCTGGCTGGTGGTGGAGCCGGAGTCGAGGATGACGGCGTCGCCGTCTTCAATCAGCGCCGCCGCCGCGCAGGCAATGGCGTGTTTTACGTCGCGGTTGATGCGGCCCTTGTCTTGCAGCGGGCGATCGAAGGCGAACTGTTTGTTCAACATGGCGCCGCCGTAAGCGCGCACCGCGCAGCCGTGTTTTTCCAGCTGGCGCAGATCGCTGCGGATGGTGACGCTGGACACCGAAAACTGCTGGCTGAGCTGTTCCACGCGCACCGAGCCTTCGCGGCACAGCTGGTCGATAATTAATTCCCGGCGTTTTGCGGTATTGATCATTAACGCAGACTCCTGATTTACCTGTAGCCGTGCCCGACCGCGGCTTAATAAGCCGCAGCGATACCGACCGGAGCGCTTTCAGTTGTTCGTGGCGAATTACAGCAAACGAAACACTGAAATGCAATCGATTAATTTAAAAATATCTATATCTATCAGTTGGTTATATTTAATTTTGCTTTCGATTTAGCGGTAACCGAAAGCGGTATTAACACAAAGTGAAAACGGCAAATTCGTTATTTTTCAGTCGACAATTCTCGCGATGGCTTTATTCGGCCCTGCGGCGGCGAAAGCCGCAGCGATCATTCGGCAGCCGCCGGGCTTTCACTGTTTTTTTATGCCGCCGCCTGTAATAGCGCCGCGCCACGCACGCCGCTGCTGTCACCGTGCACCGGCGGGAATACCGCTGCCGGTTCCACGCCCGGCAGCAGCCAGTGCCGCATCGCCGCCGGCAGCAGCCGATACAGCTCGCCGACGTTCGACAACCCACCGCCCAGCACGAAGGCATCGACGTCCAGCAGCAGCTGCAAACCGGCCAGCGCGCTGGCCAGAATGTCGACGTAGACGGTCATCAGCCACTGTGCGAGCGTATCCCCCGCGCGATAGCTGGCGACCAGCGCCGGCACGTCGGCGGCCGGATGGGCAAAGTGGCGGCTCAGCGCCAGCAGCCCGCTGCCGGAGACGTAGCGTTCAAAGCAGCCGGTCAGCCCGCAGTTGCAGCCGAACAGCGGCAGATCGTAACGCTGCGCCAGCTGGGCGGAGATCGGCATATGGCCCCATTCGCCCGCCAGCCCGTTGCGCCCCTTGTGCAATTGCCGGTTCACTACCAGGCCACCGCCGGCGCCGGTGCCGATGATGGCGCCGAACACCAGCGGCAAATGGGCGGTTTGCGGCGTGCTGGCTTCCGACAGCGCGAAACAGCGGCAGTCGTTCTCGATGGCGATCGGCCGCGCCAGCGCCTGCGTCAAATCATCCGCCAGGCAATGCCCGGTCAGGCAGGGCACGTTGACCGCCAGCTGGAGGCGGCTGACGGGATCGGTGATCCCCGGCAGGCCGATGCCGATGCTGCCGCGCGTATGTAGCTCGCGGTCCGCCTGCTCGACCAGCCCGGCGATGCAGGCCACGAACTCGCCATAATCGCCGGTTGGGGTGCGCACGCGCTGAAGCAGCACCTGATTGAGCCGGCGATCATAAGCGGCCATTTCGATCTTGGTGCCGCCGATGTCGAAGCCGTAACGCATCTCTCTCGTGCTCATGGTCAGGCTCCGTTCAGGGCGATCACCGCCGCTTCGCGGCGCGCGCGTTCGGCGGCGAACACCATCAGGTGGCTCTCCAGCGCTTCCGCCGGGCCGGCCAACACCTGGCTCGGATCGTTGGTGCGAATGGCCGCGATAAAGTGCTGCATCAGGTAGTAGTCGCCGCCGCCGTGGCCGGCCATGGCGTGCAGATCCTGGCCGGCGTCGGTGTCGTAATGCGTTTCGCCGTCGTCGAGGAACGAGGTGATGCGGATATGGCGGCCGTCGCCTTCCAGGCAGCCGCGGCTGCCGAAGATGCGGGTGTGGCGATCTTCGTGGCGGGTAAAGGCCGTCATGGTGAACGACGCGGTGCGGCCGCCGGCGAACTGCATGTTGACCACCTGATGATCGACCACGTTATTGTCGCAGCGGTAAACGCAGCGGCCATAGGGCCCGTCGCGCAGCGCCGCCCGCAGCGTCGTCTGGTCAGGTTCTGGCGTCAACACGCGCAGAAAGCCGGGCGTGGCCTTGTGGTCGTCGCCCAGATAGATGCGTTTGGCGGAATAGGGGCAGGACGCCTCCACCGCGCAATCCAGGCAGTTGTCCGCCGCGCCGGCCGGTTGGTTTTCCCGGCGGAAGTGGCGCAGGTTGCCGAAGGAGCTGACCTGTTCGCAGGGCTGCTCCATCACGTAGCGGATCCAATCGATGTCGTGGCAGGATTTCTGCAGCAGCATAAAGGCGGCCTGCCGATCGTTGCGCCAGTTGCCGCGCACGAAGGAGTGCGCCTGATGCCAGTAGCCGACCGGCTCCAGGTGTTGCAGGCTGACGATGTCGCCGATCGCGCCGTCGCGCAGCAGCTGTTTGAGCTTTTGGGTATAGCGGGTGTAGCGCAGCACGTGGCCGACCGAGAAGATCAGCTTTTGGCGCACCACCTCGGCGACGATGGCGCGGCACTCGTCGGCGTCCGGCGACAGCGGCTTTTCCAGCAGCATGGCGTAGCCCTGGCGGGCGAAGGCCAGCGCCGGTTCCAGGTGCATCTGATCCTGAGTGCAGATCAGCACCGCGTCGGCCAGCTTGCCGGCATCGGCGGCCTGGCGCCAGTCGGTGAAGACGTTTTCCGACGCGATGGCGTGCTGTGCCACGAACTGTTCGCGGTAGGCGTCGCGCGGTTCCGCCACCGCCACCACCTGCATCAAATCGGGGTGCGCCAGCGCATAGCGCGAGTAGATTTCACCGCGCGCGCCGGCGCCGACCACCAGCACCTGCACCGGGCGCTGGGCAACGTTGTTGGGTTGTGTTGACGACATTGCTGATACTCCGCTGTTGTTATTTGAGGTTTTGGCCGCTGAGCTCGTCGAACAAATGTGCGCGCGTCAGATCGAATGCCAGATGAACGCTTTCGCCGAGGCGCGGCTCCCAGTCCGGCAGCGACGCCATGCGCAGCACGAAGCGCAGGTCGGCCAGTTCACAGTGCAGCAGCTCTTCGTTGCCCATGCGCTCGATGGTGACGATCTGCGCCGGGAAGCAGTTGGCGCTGCCGGGCGCGCACAGCCGCAGGGACTCCGGCCGGATACCGAGGCACACCCGCGCATGCGGATAGTCCGTCAACTGCCGCTGCAGCGCCGGCGGCAGCTCGAGCGGGTGCTGCAGGCCGATGCGCAGCCGCACCGTTTGGCCGTCGCGCACGATCGCCAGATCGTGCAGGTTCATCGACGGGCTGCCGATAAACTCGGCGACGAAACGGTTGGCGGGGTGGTGGTACAGGTTGATCGGTTTATCCACCTGCATGATGGCGCCGCGGTTCATCACGCAAATGCGATCGCCCATGGTCATCGCTTCGACCTGATCGTGGGTGACGTACACCATGGTGGCGGCGGCGCCTTCCTGCTTCAGCTGATTGTGCAGTTCGATCAGCTGCACGCGCATCGACACTCGCAGCTTGGCGTCGAGGTTGGACAGCGGCTCATCGAACAGGAACACTTTGGGTTTGCGCACGATGGCGCGGCCGACCGCCACCCGCTGGCACTGGCCGCCCGAGAGCTGGCCCGGCTTGCGCTGCAGCAGGTTGGTGATCTCCAGCTTTTCCGCCGCGTCGCGCACCCGGCGGTCGATCTCGGCCTTGCTCTCTTTGCCGATCAGGCCGAACGCCATGTTCTTGTACACCGTCATGTGCGGGTACAGCGCATAGTTCTGGAACACCATGGCGACGCCGCGATCCTTCGGCATGCTGTCGTTGACGCAGCGATCGTGGATCAGGATCTGCCCCTCGCTGACGCTCTCCAGCCCGGCGATCATCCGCAGCAGGGTGGATTTGGCGCAGCCGGACGGGCCGACGAACACCATAAATTCCCCGTCCTCAATATCCAGATTGACGCCGTGCAGCGCGTGGAAACCGTTGGGGTAGACTTTTTTAACGCTGTTTAACTGAATTCCGGCCATGTCATTTACCTTGTCTGCGCGTTAGCCTTTCACCCCGGCGCTGGCGATGCCCTGGATGAAATAGCGTTGGAAAATAATGAACAGCATCAGCATCGGGATCACCGCCATCAGCGCCCCGGCCATCAGCAACGGGTATTCCACCCCGGCGCGGCTGGAGAGCGAGGCGAGGCCAACCGGCAGCGTCAGCTTCTCGGTGGTGGTATTGACGATCAGCGGCCACATCAGGTTGTTCCAGCTCCACAGGCCGTTGATGATGACGCAGGCGATAATACCCGGCCGGATCAGCGGCAGCATGATGCGCCAGAAGATGGCGAAGTAGCTGTAACCGTCGATCAGCGCCGCTTCCTCCATCTCCTTCGGCACCGCCAGAAAGAACTGGCGCAGCAGGAAGGTGGCGTAGACGCTGAAAATGCCCGGCAGCACCAGCCCGGTGATGCTGTTGACCAGCCCCAGCTTCTGTACCACCAGAAATTGCGGGATCAGAAACGCCTGGCCGGGCACCATCAGGATCGACACGCACACCAGGAACACCGCGTCGCGGCCGCGAAAATGCAGGCGCGAGAAGCCATAGGCGGCCAGGGTGGCGATCGCCATCTGCAGGGTGACGGTGAAGAAGGTCGCCAGCAGCGAGTTGAGATAAAAACCGGCGAACGGGATTTCGTGCATCACCCGGCCGTAGGCCTGCAGGCTGGGGTGCGCCGGCAGCAGCGTCAGCGGGATCTGGATGCTCTCGGCCTGGGTTTTCAGCGAGGTCACCAGCATCCAGATAAAGGGCACGACCGAGGCCAGCGCCGCCAGCCCCATAAACAGGTACACCAGCGTTTTATTGCTTGCGTTCATGTGCAGCTCCTCAGCTGACTTTCAGGCGCTTGCCGATCGCCATTTGAATCAGGGTGATCACCAGCGTGACGGCGAACAGCACCACGGTGATGGCGGAGGCGTAGCCTTTTTCCTGCAGGTAAAACGCGTACTTGTAGAACAGGTTGGTGACGGTCATCACGTCGTTTTCCACCAGCGCGCGGTCGAACATCAGGAACACCACGTCGAAGATTTGCAGGATCTCGATAAAGCTCATCACCGACACGAAGAACAGCGTCGGCACCATCATCGGCAGCGTGATGCAGAAGAAGCGCCGCAGGGTGCCGATGCCGTCGATATCCGCCGCCTCGTACAGCTGGCGCGGAATACTCTGCAGCCCGGCCAGCAAAATGATGATCTTCAGCGCCAGCGACGACCAGATGATGATGATGGACACGCTGATGCGCACCACGTCCGGATCGGACAGCCAGGCGACCGGCGCAATGTGCAGCAGGCCCAGCGCCTGGTTGATCAGGCCGAAATCCTTGTTGAACAGCCATTGCCACACCATGGCCACCGCCGCGGGCATGGTGACCGCCGGCAGGAACAGCAGGGTGCGCAGCAGGCCTTTGCCGCGGATGTTCTGGTTGAGGCCGATCGCCAACAGCAGCGACAGGCTCAGGCTGATCGGTACGCACACCACCACGTAGAACAGGGTGTTGGCGGCGGCGGTGTAGAAGTCGTCGTCTTCGAACAGGTTGAGATAGTTATCGACGCTGATGCTGCTCCAGCGCATGAACTGGTTCAGATCGGTAAAGCTGTAAAAAATGTTCTGCAAAAAGGGGATTAGGTAAAACACCGTGACCCCCAACAGCAGCGGCAGGATCATCACCCAGCCCCAGAAGCGTTCGGCGCGTTCGAGCCGATTGAGCGCGGGGCGGGCGGTGCGCCGGGATGATTTCAGGGTGACCGTAGCCGTTTCTGCCAGCGACATGTTGCCATTCCTCACCTATCACTTTCAGCGTGGGTCCACCGCGGCGCACACTCGGGGTAGCGCGCCGCGGCGGGGCGATTACTGATCCATGACGCGCGCGATCTTCTTGACCGACTTGTCCATTTCCTGCTTGGCGTCCGCGCCCATAAAGATTTTCTTCAGGCTGGCGATCCACATGTTCTGCCATTTCGGCGTATTGGTGCCGGCGGTGGGGTAAGCCTGGGTCACTTCAAGGGTCTGGATATAAGGCGAGACGTCGACTTTCTGGATCTGCTGCGCCCAGACCTTGGCCGCCGTCTTGTTGGCCGGGATCACCACCTTGGCCAGCTCCGCCTGCGAGGCTTCGCTGCTCATGAAGGTGATATATTTCCAGGCGGCCTGCTTGTGGGCGCTTTTGGCCGACATGGCGAAGGCCAGGCTGTGCGCTACGCCGGACTGGCGTTCAATTTTCGGCATCATCACCACGCCGATGTGATCGTTGATCAGCGGGTTGTTGGCGAACGGCGCCGCCAGCCAGGAACCGGCATAGACCATCGCGGCGCGGTTGGACTGGAAGATGTTCTCGGTTTTGACTTCGCTCATTTGCTGGGCGCTCGGCATCAGGCCGTCTTTCATCATGCCCTGCAGCTGCTGGTAGACCCAGATGGATTTGTCGTTGGCGATGTCGGTGGGTTGGCCGTCTTTCGGCACGATGTGATTGCCGTTTTGGAACAGCAGGTTCATATAGCTGTCCTGGCCGTCGATGCTGAGATCCATCACCAGCGGGAAGGCGGCGCCTTTCAGCCCGTTTTTCAGGGCGGTGGCTTTGTTTTTCAGATCGTCCCAGCTCCAGTCGCTGGTGGGGTAGCTGACGCCGGCCTGATCGAACAGTTTTTTGTTGTACCACACGGCGATGGAGTCGACGTCGCGCGGAATGGCCATCTGTTGGCCGTCGTACTGGTAGGCTTTCACCGAACTGGCGACCACGTCGTCCAGCTGAAGGCCGCTGTCCTTAATATAAGGCGCCAGCGGCTCCATAATGCCGTTTTTGGCGTATTGCACAAAATAAGGCATATTGATCCAGAATATATCCGGCGCCACGCCGCCGGCGGCAGCGGAATCCAATTTAACGAAATATTGCGCAGAGGGCGTTAATTCTATTTCTATTTTTATATCCGGATTGGCCTGTTCAAAGCGGTTGGCGATCTCCTGTTCGGCAGGTAATTGGTTTCTGTCCCAAACGGCATAGCGTAATGTTATTTTATCTGCAGCGTGGAGCAGGGTGGGTAATAATAATGCGCTGGCAAGAATAGAGTGCGCCAGCAGGCGTCCGGTATTTTCTATCGGTGACATTGCTTTCCCCTCGGTGAGCGACGAATAACGTTTTTCGCAACGTAAATTCTTTCTATCCCTTAACTTTCAATGTGTCAATACACCCCCGGATGCCCAAAAATGGGGCGCAAATGTTTCACTGTTGTTAAAATCGAAAGGCTTTCACGGCCAAGTGAAAGGTGGTTTTGTTCACATTTCGTTAACCTGCTGATGGGTTTTCTCCCTGCTGTCGCGGCATTTAGCGGCCCTCGCAGGCATAGGAATAACTGATAACCCTTGCACCATAATGGGGATTAAAAACATTTTTATTGTGCAAGCATCAGCTTCTTTCATTTTTGTGATGCAAATAAACAAAAAAATCGGGTCGCGGCAGTCAAAGAAGGGTATGGGAACGATTTTTATTACCGGCTATTGTCTGTGGCGATAAAAGGCGCTAGCCTGAATTTCACCGTGTTTATTCATTAAAAATAAAGAGGGCCGAACATCATGCGCCTGTCTCTGGTATTTACTCATTGCCTGGAGAAAGTATTTCATCGCCACAGCGTGCCGCCTATTTCCGTGGAGGAAAGGCTGAGCGGGTTAAATAACGAGGTGCTTTCCTGGCAGGCGGTGTACTGTTTGCAAACGCCGGGCAACGAAACCCGCCATGAGCTGTGTTATCAACTCGACGGGCCGCTGGCGGAGTATATCAGCGTGCGCCAGGTGCAATCGGTGCCGAGCGGTTTTCCCTGTTATCGCGAGACCGACGAGAATTACCTGACGACCGAGCCGGGCTTATTTCCCGATCCGCTGATGCCGCTGCCGCAACGGCGTTTTTTCGCCGCCTGCCGCTATTATGGCAGCCTGTGGCTGACCCTGACGCCGCCGGCCGATGTGCAACTGGCCGGCGACTTTCCGTTGACCCTGCGGTTGCTGGATGCCCAGAGCGGCGAGGCGCTGGCCGAGACCACGCTGACGCTGCATCTGGTGCCGGCGGCGTTGCCGCCGCAAACGCTGTTGCACACCGAGTGGTTGCACACCGACTGCCTGGCGGATTACTACCGTCTGGCGGTGTTCAGCCCGGATTATTGGCGCGCAGTGCGCCACTTTGTGCGCTGTGCGGTGCGCGCCGGGGTCAATATGCTGCTGACGCCGCTGTTTACGCCGCCGCTGGATACCGCCGTCGGCGGCGAACGCACCACGGTGCAGCTGGTGAGGGTGACGCGTTCGGCGCAGGGGTATGGCTTCGATTTCAGCCGCCTGGCGCAGTGGGTGGCGCTGGCGCAGGAAGAGGGCATCGAGCACTTCGAAATCGCGCCGCTGTTTACCCAATGGGGCGCGGCGCATGCGCCGAAGATCGTGGTGGAGGAGCAGGGCGAGGCGCGACCGCTTTTCGGCTGGCACACCGATGCGCAGGGCGAACCGTATCAGCGTTTCCTGCAGGCGCTGCTGCCCGAATTGACCGCCTGGTTCCGCGAACGGGGGCTGGAACGGCAGGTGTGGTTCCATGTTTCCGATGAGCCGACGCTGGACAACCTGGCGGCCTATCGGCGCGCCGCCGCCGCGCTGCGGCCGCTGCTGGACGGCTTCCGCACCTTCGACGCGCTGTCGGATTTCGCTTTCTATCAGCAAGGCCTGGTGGAAACCCCGGTCGCCGCGACCGATCATATCGATCCCTTTATCGAACACCGGGTGCCCGGCCTGTGGGCCTATTACTGCTGCGTGCAGAAAACCGAGGTCGCCAATCGGTTCTTCGCCCAGCCTTCGGCGCGCAACCGCATATTGGGCGTGCAGCTGTATCTGTACCGCATTGCCGGCTTCCTGCATTGGGGATTCAACTTCTATAACAGCGCCCATTCGCGCGAGCGCATCAATCCGTACGCGGTGACCGACAGCGGCCATGCGTTTCCCTCCGGCGATCCGTTCGTGGTCTATCCGGGCGAGGATCTGCAGCCGGTGGAGTCGCTACGCCTGCGGGTGCTGCACCAGGGGCTGCAGGATATGCGCGCGCTGCAGCTGCTGGAGAGTTTGACCGACCGGGCGACGGTGGAGGCGCTGATCGAACGCGAGCTGGGCATGCGCATCACCTTCAAGCGTTATCCGCACCAGGCCGGGCCGCTGCTGCGCCTGCGAGAAGCGGTGAACCGCCGCATCGAAGCGTTGCTGGCGCCGATGTGAGGGGCAATGGGGGCGAAAATGCGTCTTTCGCTCCCAAATCGCCATTACTTTGCTATACCTGATAGTCGATGGATTCATTTTATTGTCATGTAACTGACACGTCAGAGTCACGGCTCTGGCTTAAGTTTGCAGCGACTACGTCAGGAGATAACGCGATGTTCAGCCTGGATTCTCTGTTGCAAGATGCATTTCCACACCGCAATACCCCTGCCTGGCAGCGCAGCCTGCTAAGAACCCTTCTCTTCGAAAAAGAATTCAAACAGTTCGCCGCCGACTATCCCCACCTGAAAGGGCTTGATCTGATCGAGCAGGTGGTGGACTACTTCAACCTCAGCTGCGAGCTGGTGGACGGCGATCTGGAAAACATTCCGAGCCAGGGGCCGGTGGTGCTCGTGGCCAATCACCCGATCGGTTCGCTCGACGGCCTGGTGCTGCTGCGCGCCGTCGCGGCGGTGCGCCCGGATGTGAAAGTGGTGGCCAGCCAGCTGCTGACCTACATCGAACCGCTGCGCAACCTGTTCGTGCCGGTGGATAACGTCGCTTATAAAACCAGCCGCAAGCAGATTGAAGGCATGCAGCAGCAGCTGGACAATCAGGGCGCGCTGATCCTGTTCCCGGCAGGCGAAGTGTCGCGTATGAGCCCGAAGGGCATCCGCGACGGCCACTGGCATACCGGCTTTCTGCGTCTGGCCGCCAAGGCGCGCGCGCCGATCGTGCCTATTCATATCAGCGCGCGCAACAGCAACCTGTTCTACTTTACCTCGCTGGTCTACCGGCCGCTGTCGACGCTGTTGCTGGTGCGCGAAATGTTCCAGCAGCGGGGCGGGCGCATCAAGATCCGCATCGGCGGCCGCGTGCCGTTCGCCAACTGGCATGACGGTCACACCAGCGCCAAGGATCTGGCGGAGCGTTTTCGCCGCCATGTGTATCGCCTGGGCCAGGGCAAGCCGGGGCTGTTCGCCAGCGAATCGCCGATCGCGCTGCCGGAAGAGCGTTTGGAGCTGAAAAAAGCGCTGGCGAACTGCGAACGCTTGGGGGTGACGCCGGACGGTAAAACCATCTACCTCTACCGCCGCCACGATGAAGCACGCACGCCGATCCTGCGTGAGCTGGGGCGCCTGCGCGAGATCGCCTTCCGTGCGGTAGGGGAAGGCTCCGGCCGCCGCCGCGATCTGGACAGCTACGACGACGACTATTATCACCTGGTGCTGTGGGATGAGGAGGAGCTGGAGATCGTCGGCGCCTATCGCTTTATCCCCACCGCCGAACAAATCGAACGCAAAGGGCTGGAAAGCATCTACAGCAATAGCCTGTTCCACTACGACCGCGATATGGAACCGATCCTGGCGCAGGGCATCGAGCTGGGGCGCAGCTTCATTCAGCCCGCCTATTGGGGCAAACGCGGGCTGGACTATTTGTGGCTGGGCATCGGCGCCTACCTGTCGAAATACCCGCAGTACCGTTATCTGTTCGGCCCGGTGTCGATCTCCGGCGGCATGCCGCTGGCGGCGCGCGATCTGCTGATCGCCTTCTATCGGCTCTACTTCTCGCCGGATCATGCCTTCGCGCAGTCGCGCCGGCCTTATCCGGCGTCGCTGCCGCAGGTGCTGGCGCAGTTTGCCGGGGACAACTACCAGGAAGATCTGGTGCGGCTGAAGAGCCTGCTCAGCAACATCGGCTGTTCGATCCCGACGCTCTACAAACAGTACACCGAGCTGTGCGAGCCGGGCGGGGTGCAGTTTATCGACTTCGGCACCGATCCGGCGTTCAACAACTGCATCGATGGGCTGGTGCTGGTGGACACCACGCGGCTCAAGCCGTCGCGCTATCAGCGTTATATTGCAGTGCATCAGCCACAGCCAGCCGAGACGGCATGATTGTAGTCTGACTCATGCCTTTTTGATCTAAGCACGACCTTGGGGCCGGCGACGGGATAGCGCTACGATAAACGTTTTGCTTTCCACCGCCGGAGCCTTGCATGCCTCACTCGTTTATCCCGCCGTTATTGTCCGCCGATGAACCCTCTGCCGCCGCCGTTGAAATCCCGCATGGCAAAGCGCCATTTTTGCTGCTGTGCGATCACGCCAGCAAGGCGATACCGCAAGCCCTCGGCGATCTCGGCTTACCGCCCGGGGAGATCGAACGCCACATCGGCTGGGATATCGGCGCGCTGAGCGTGTCGCGCCATCTGAGCCGCCAGCTGGACGCGACGCTGATCCATCAGCGCTATTCGCGGTTGGTGATCGACTGCAACCGGGCGCCCGGCATCGCCAGCTCGATCCCGCACTTGTCCGAGCTGACGCCGATCCCCGGCAATATCGGTATCGACGCCGAACACGCGCTGGCGCGTGAGCGCGAGGTGTTTTTGCCGTATCACCACGCCATCGACGACCATCTGGGGCAGCGCCAGCTGCGTGAACTGCCGACGGCGGTGATCGCCATGCACAGTTTCACACCGGTGTTCAAAGGGGAATCGCGCCCCTGGCAGGTGGGGCTGCTGTTTAACCGCTACCCGGAATTTGCCCATCTGCTGGCCGAGCTGCTGCGCGAAGAGGGGGATTTGCAGGTGGGCATCAACGAACCTTATGCGATGACGGACGCCACCGACTATACGTTGCCGGTTCATGCGGAACGCCGCGGTTTGCCTTATGTCGGCATCGAAATTCGCCAGGATCTGATCGCCGACGAACGCGGGCAGCAGGCGTGGGCGAAACGTTTCGCGCGCCTGTTGCCGCAGGCCTGGCAACGCTGGCAAATTTGACTTTAGGAATATTCCCAGAGATGATAACCGTAAGGAATACGTAAGACGTCATTAGAAAAAAAGTCAGGAGAGACGTGTGGAGCACAGCGATAACGGACTGTTTATCAAACGGGAGCGTTTTGAAGTTCTGGCGATTCTGCGTGAAATTTGCAAACAACGCACGCCGCTGCGCGTAGAAAATCAGCAGCACCGGTTTCAAAGTCTGTTATTGAGCGTCGGGCCGGACAATATCGTGTTTAGCGGTGAGGAAGCCGCGAGCGCCATCGACGGCGCCTGCACCATCGTGATTGAAAGCAACGACGCCAAAATCGAGTTTTCCGTCGGCCAGGCGGAGCTGACCGAACATCAGGGCGTCCAGGCCTGCTCGACCCGTCTGCCGCAGGAGCTGGTTTACATTCAGCGCCGTCGCCAGTTCCGCATCACCACGCCGCACTGGCGTCAATTCTTCTGCACCGGCGAATACCCGGACGGTACGCCTTATGAGCTGCGGATCCACGATCTGTCCGCCGGCGGCGTCGGTTTGCGCTTCGACGGCCCGCTGCCGGAATTCTTCCAGCCGGGTTTGCAGTTCAAGAAAGCGCTGCTGGATCTGGGCAGCTACGGCAGCTTCAAGGTCAACATGGAGCTGGTGGTGGTCAACGACGATCAGGAAACTGACGACAACGATCAGGTGGTACACTTCTCGCGCCTGTCATGCCGCTTCCTCAAGCTGGGGCTGGCGATGGAGCGCAAAATCCAGAGCGCGGTGTTCGCCTTCGAGCTGGATTTCAACAAAAAGAAAAAACGCTGATCCTCTGTTCCGGCGCGTCGGGCTGGATGCCGCCCGGCCGCGCCGCCATTCTCTCCCCGTTCAGGGGACGTAAATAATCTCGAAGCTGGACGTATTGTCGTAGGAGGACTTTTTGCCGCCGTCGACGTAGATAATCTGCAAATCGTAGTGATACACCAGCTTCTTGTCCGGATGCAGGATCAGTTCCAGCACGGAGATCTTCACGTTAACCGATTGAACGGGGTGCTCCTTGTCCAGCTCAATGGTCTGGTTGTCGATGCTGATCAGCATGCGCTTGATCGGCCGCGGCCCGGCAGGATCGTAGGCGCCGGCGTCGCTGCGGAATTCCACGGTCTTATTGATGTCCGCCGGTGCGGATTGCTTGATGAAATCCGGCAGCCTGTTCTGGTATTTGGCGTCCAGCGCCAGCGCTACGGGCAGATTATCCGGGTTGAAGCCGGTGAACTGCACCGCCAGATACCCCTTGAGCAGCAGGTTTTGCGGCGACCGATCGAAGAAGGCATCCCAAATCAATCCAAATTGGCTGGCGGGCAGCGTGAATGAATCCACGATGCCGCTCTGCAGATTGATCAGCGCGTTTTTTTCCTCCGTTTTGCCGTCCGGCAGCCCCAGCAGCAGCGTCAGGGTGTCCGCGTTGGCGAACGGTGCCAGCTTGCCGTCCGGTTGCATCTGCGTGAACTGTGCGGTGGCGTCGCCGATGCGCGCCTGATTGACCTTGGGTGACAGGAAATAGTCGAACGTCACCTCGACATCGTTGAGCGAGGTTGCGTGCGGCGCTGCAGAAAACGAGATAGACAGCATCGGTTTGTCGTCGTCGGCGGCGTTGGTCGCCAGCAGGAAAGTATCCGGCAGGTAATAAAGATAGTTTTTTCGTACATAGTCCTGATAGTAGTTGTACCACAGATGCCCGAAGGCCAGCGGCGTGAGGATCAGCTGCAGGCGCGGCGGCGGCGGCAGGATGCCCTGATAGATATAGGGATAGTAGTTCTCGGCGAAGTAGAAGACTTCCGGCGAGGTGATGGTGTTGAGGAGCCCGTTATCGGTGACGATGGCGACCACCAGCGTGGTTTGCGAGTCATAATCCGACAGCGCTCGCAGCAGCGCGTCACGCTGTTCCAGGCGGTCCAGGTCGAGCTGGGCGCGGTAGCGGGTCGGTGGGACGTCCAGCAAAACCTGTTCGAAGATCATTTCTTCAACCTTGCCGAAAGTGCTGAAGGTCAGCACCACGTAGGGCACCTGCTGAACGGCGCGGCTGAGCGCGAAATCCACCGTCATATGCCAGCGCGTACCGTCACTGCTGGTGGCGATGCGATAGCGCGTCTCTCCCGAGACGACTTCGGTACAAACATCGGCCTGCAGTTCGTCGGCCACCGGCGCGGGCGCGGCGCGGTAGCGCAGACGGGGGGCTTCGGCGTCGGGAAACTGTTCGCGCGCGTTGTCCAAAATGACCTTGTTCAGCGTCACCAGATCATTGAGAAAGATGTTCATAGCGATCCTCCAGGGAAGAAAGGCGTGCCAGATGTCTGAACTGGTTCAGGCAGGCGGAAGTCCAAAGAAAATGACCGTCGTGACGGCGATAGAGCGGGCTTTCGTCGTTGGTCGCCGGCAAGCGCCAGGCGGCCAGCGCATCGATCGCCGGTGCAAGCTGCGGCACCCCTTGCCGCCTGGCGTATTCCAGCGTACTCAGCCACTCATGCGGGTGGGCATAATAGGGCGTTAACGCGTTGAGGCGGTTGTAATCGCCGTCGCTCCAGTTCACCGCCTGATTCAGCATTTGGATAATGCGCGGATAGGCCGGCGGCAGGCTGCCGTGAGCGGCGGTCAACGCATGGATTAAAATCAGCGCGTTGGTATTCACGCAGCAGTCCAGTTGCGTGATGTCGCCGTCGTCTTTCATCCAGGTGTGAAAGGCGTAACACTCGGCCCAGGGATAGGGCGTCGTCTTCAGCCGCCGTTCGACGCGCTGTACCTGATAAGCCTGCATCTGCGCCAGCGTCTGTCTGGCTTGCGCCAACGAGCGCCGATGAAATCGATACAAGAGCTCAGTGATAATGGCGGTATCGTCGATGTCAGCGTCGATCCGCTGGCCCGCCATCCAGGCGGGGTGCTTGCCGGCAGGCCAAAAATGGAAGTGGTGCGGGTGGCTCTCGCAACCGAGCAAAAAGTCGAGCGCCAGCTCGATATGGGGCGCGGTCTGGGCGGTATAATCCAGCGTGCGCAGCACCTGGGCGGTGACAAAAGCATTTTCATCCTTGTGCCAGCGGCCATCCGGCGTTCTGACATGAGAGGGAAAGGCGCCGCTGGCACACTGCTGCGCCAACAGCTCCGCCAACGGCAATGGCACAAGCGGTGCCGTTTCGCGCGCTTTGCATGGCAGGATTTCGAAATGCGCGTTTTGCGGGCTGAACGTGCAGCTGACGCTGTGATTGCCCTGGCGATCGCAGGAAAAGCCGACGACGTTGTACTGCAACGGAACCTGTTCGCTCACCGCGCGGTTAAGCAGCGGCATGGCTTGGCCATCGGGTGCCAGCAGCGCGGTGATGCCGTCGAAAACGCGGCGGTTATCGCCGAAAAAACTTGCCGCCATGGCGAACAGCGTAAAACTCTCCAGATTGCCGTCCGGCGCGTATCCCAGACTGAATCCGTAGGTGGTCGGGGGGAAGTCCCGCCTGTCCTGCTGCCGCAGCGCGCGGTCCAGCAGCGGCATCAGGGCGGAAAAACGGCTTTCTCCCTCGAACAGCCGCATGACGGCGAGGATATCGTCACGCGTGATCCGCGCACTGTGCCACTGGTAGTAATATTCGCGCGGAGAGTCGGCAGATTCCGGGTAATACCCCACCATCAGCAGCGTCAATCCCGCCGCGCGGCGGGCCTCGGCGGTGAGCGGCCCCTGCAAGCCATCGGGCGCGGCCGCCATGTCCGCGGGGGTTTCAACGTAGACCTTGGTTTTGATCGCGTCCGGGGCGTATTTTCGCCCCAGCCAGGCGCCGAAGCGCAGCGGCTGAACGCTTGCACATTGCATACGTCGCACCGCCTCCAGGCTGTTGGCGGGATCGGCGAGCGGGGCCGCGGTGATCGCCTCACAGTGTCGGGCAAAGGCGCCGGCGCTGCGGCGCTGCGCATAGCGCGGTAAAAAGGGATCCAGCGTGCAGGCGAGCCCCTGCGGTTTGGCCGACGACACGGTGAACTCCAGCGGGCTGCCGTTATAACCGAGCAGGCTGGTGGTAAACGCGACGGACAAACCGCCGGGCGTCGCCTTCGTCCGGCTGAAGCGGGCGACGTCCGGGGCCAGCGTGTTTTGCAAATGGGGCGCTTCCTTGCACAGGGCGTTGACCAGGGCGTTCCATGCCGCGGGTAACACTGCGTTGCGATCGATCATGGTGCTCACCTAAACCAGGTTGGGGATGACGATCGCCGGCGGGTTTTCGCTGCCGCTGCGTTCGACGGTTTCCCCGCCAACCAGGAAGTAGATCAGTGTGTAATTGACCGCCCAGGGCTTCTCCGTCAGACAGCGGTATTTGAACGTTTGGCTCTCGTGCGCGCCTTGCGTAAAGGTATATTTCTTGGTCTTGCGGCTTCCTTTGTCGTCCTGATAGCTCAGCTCCACCATGACCTGGTTACAGTTTTCCCACGAGAATTTGCGGTCGAGGAAGATACTGATCTCGTTGAAAGACAGCACCGAGCCGGGATCCATGTTCAGCAGGGTCGAGGCCGATTTGGACTGCGGCTGATAGCTGCTGCTGCCTTCCCAGCCCGAGGAGGCTGCGGATTTGAACGCGAATTCGCTGGTGATATGGAACAGCTCGTTCTTATCGCTGCTGCGGGCAATGCGTTTGGTCCATGTCCCGTCATCGTTGGTGAAAGGCGCGCCGGTATAAACCTGGTTGTTGTAACGGATGTTGAAGGTGGCGGCCTTGATACCGTACTCCTCGAAGCTGTCCGGCCCGAGCACGGTCAAATCCAGCTGTTGGAAGAACGGATCGTTGACGTTGACCTGAATAAAGTAGGGCGCGGTTTTCTGGGCGTGCAGGATATCGCTGCCGATGAAGTTTTGCGGCACGGCGGACTGGCTGAGGGCTTTCGACGAGGTGTAGTTGAAGTTCAGGCTTTTGGTTTCCTCGATCCGCACCAGCTTGATCTCCAGCGAAGCGCTGGGGAACAGGCCGCCTTTGCCGGCTTCTTCGCCTTCTTTCTTGTCGCTGGCGATCAGCGAATCCAGAATGGCGTCGCTGGCGGATTTCGCCTGCGGGTTGCTGTCGTCGTTAGGTTTGAGCGTGGCGCTGAAAAAGCTTTTCAGGATCTCTTCCTTGACGAACTGCAGTGCCCACTCTTTCTCTTTGGCCTCTTCGTCGCCCGGCATGCTTTCGGTGACCTTGATCACCAGTTTCTGATCCTGCTGCAGTTTTTTGATGACGCTGTCGAAGCCCAGCCAGAAGCTGGCCGGCGTCTCAACCGGAATGGGAATGTTGGCGCCGAATTTCAGATCGAATTCTTTGTAGATGCTTTCGAACTGTGCGGTCACTTCGACCTTCAGCGCCGGCGTGATGCCGGTGAAGCTGAGGTTATAGGCGACGGCGGCCGGCGCCTTGGCCTGGGTGAACGCGGCTTCGAGGATCACCGCCTGGGACGGCGTCAGCTTGGCGCTGAAAATGGCGCTGTTGTTGCCGAACAGGCTGGGGCAAGGGGCGCTGATCAGCTCACCGTTGGTGGCACCCGCGTCGAGCACGAAGAAGTTCACCGTGCCTTTATCATACGGCACCTGGGCCTTGCGGGCATTCTTGGGATCAACGTTCAGTTTGCGCAGATAGTCGTTGAAGGCACGGTTCAACACCGCTTCGTCGATCGCCGTATTGACCTCGAAGTTGATGTATCCCCCTTGCGGATCGCTGGCGTCGCCGGTGTATTTGATCAGCGAAAACACCGGTTCGCCCGACTTCTGCGCAATGTGGATATCACCGGGCAGATACCAGAACTG
Organism: Serratia sp. 2880STDY5682894; assembly: GCF_001537385.1. Lineage (NCBI taxonomy): Bacteria > Pseudomonadati > Pseudomonadota > Gammaproteobacteria > Enterobacterales > Yersiniaceae > Serratia > Serratia sp. 2880STDY5682894. The sequence goes on from NZ_FCJA01000001.1 coordinate 107,710, forward strand.
GTTATCGTCTGAATCGTCGGCGAAGAAGGTGATGTTGTTGATGGTGGCAGTTTTGGCTCTGAGTAATAACATGGCGTTTCCTTAGTTAACTGAGGGTGGCGAGATCGAGAGCGTTGGCGTCGGTCGAGCACTGCACGTTTTCGGGCCGATCGCCGCCTTCGCCGGGTTGATAGGTAAACCAGATATCCAGATCGACGCTCATCTGCTCCGGATCAAGCTGATCGGCGCTGAAACAGCGCGGGGCGGCATCGGATTCGGTAAATTGAAACACCTGCTGCAGCGTTTCCGCCGGCGTGCAGGCGTAGCTGGCGGAAACGATGACCATTACCACCCGGCGCCAGTCCATGTCGGCCGACAGCGTCAGCACGCGCTGGCGATACAGGGTCGAGAACAGGTAGACGTCCTGACCGGTCGGTTCTTGCAACTCGGCGGAAATATGCGGTGAGTTGACGGCGGCGCTGTAGGTTTTGTCGACGTCGAATTGGTATTCGTCCGGCTCCGGCAGCATGACCGGGTAGTGGGCTCGCGGGCTGGTCTGGTCAAGTTGGAAGCTGCGCGACACGCTGCTGTTCGGCTGTTGCCGGTGGCGATAGCGCAGCGTGACCAGCACGGATTGATAGCGCTGCCAGTCAAACTGTTGCGCTGCTTCGATCGCGAAATCATAGCGGCCGTAGAGCGACTCGACGTCCAGAAAGACCTCGCTCATCTCCGTTTGCAGGCTGCCGGAGCTGACCGAAGTCACGCCGCCTATCGACTGGTTGAAGTACACGGTGAAGTCATACTCGACCGGCCACAGCATTTTTCCCGTTTTCGGGTCGATCAGGCTGGGTTCCTTAAACGGTTTGGGCCCGAAGTCGTCGCGGGTAAATTTCAGCTGTCGGCTGTTTGAGCCATAGCGCAACCGGGCCGTCACCAGCAGGATATTGGCGTCAAGCGCATCCGACAGCAGGCTGACCCGCACCTCGCGATAGGCGAAAAAGTCATCCTGCAGATCGCGTTTGACGATCGCGCGATCGGCCTGATAGTCCGTGCCGTTGACCAACTGGGCGAACAGGGCCTGCGGATAGAGCGAACGTTGCACGACGGTGGTTTCGCTGATCTTGCCGCTCAGGCGGCGTTGATCGATGTTTTCAACCGAGACCTGTTGCAGATAAAAGCCGGCTTTGGGGCTTGTCTGCTGCGGTTCGTTGGCGATAACCGGCGTGAAGAACTGGCTGGTGAGGATCTGCGTCAGTTCGGCGGCCGCCTGCGCCATATGGCCGTCGGGATCGGTGTCCCTGACTTTGACGGTGACGATTTTCTCGCTGATCAACTGGGCGGATGTCTGCTCGATACCGACGCTAAAGATCAGCAGGTTAAAGCCTATCGAGCGCTGCAGGTAACGGTAAACCTGGTCCCAGTTGGCTTCCAGCTCGAAGGTGGCCGGCGGCAGTTGCTGCAGGTAGTCGATTTTGTAACTGACGGCGATCGGCGTCGAGGCCGGCGTGCGCATCAGGCTTGCCAGCAGCAGGATATCGTCGTCGTCGTCCAGTTTGGCGGACAGGTAGCAATATTGCTGGTCGCTCAGCGAGGTTTTGCTGGTCTGCCCGGGGATAAGATCGGGGATATTCAGCGTCGCGCTGCAGGCGATCGCCTGCAGCGGCAATAAGATCGCATCGCGCGGTATATCCGGGCTGGCGTCGGCGGCGCGTTGCGCCGCGTCGGGCGAACTGGCCAGCTGGGTCTGCAACGACAGCGTGGCGTAGTAAAGATCGTCCGGTTGGTTGAGGTTTCTGAAAATTTGCAGTTGGACATCGGGTTGATTGCCTGCGGTGACCTGCACGCTCGGCGCGGCGGCACAGTAGTAATACACGGGCCGATCCGGGTCCGCTCGAATAAAACAGATGTCTTGCATGATTACCTGATCGCGCATAGCGGCAACCCCACGTCATCGGAGAGGGAGCCGGAGCAAGGCGTGCTTGCTCCGGCGGAGACCGGCCGTCAGAAGGTCACGACCACGATGGTGCTGGTGCCCGTGATCGGCTTGGTGACGGTTTTCTCCTGGTTATCGCCGTAATAGACCGTGGCGGTGTAGCTGATCTGCGGCTCGTTGCCTTTCTCTTGCTGCATCAGGTTGAATGTCAGGTACTGCGTGAGTGACTTGGTGTCGAACTCGGTTAACGCAATGGGCTGCGTCTGCGAGAAGTCCCATTTCGGGTAGTTCACCGTCATCTCGAAGGTGATCAGCGAAACGTCTTTTTGCGACGGTTTGAAGATGATGGTGTATTTCTGCTGCTTCGGCAGGGCGTTGGCGATCAGGATCTGATTGCCGCGCGTTTCGCCATAGCCGGGCAGCTGCGGGTTGCTTTCCACGCCCGGCGGGAGGTAGGTCAGGCTGTCGCCGTCCAGCGCATAGTAGTCGGCCGAATAATAAAGCGGCTTTTCCACGTTGGTGCCGATCGGATAAATAAACGGCACCGGCGGGTTCTTGTCGCTGATCACCTGGGTGTATTGCTTGAGCGGCACGCTGTGCTCTTTGTCTTCGTACTGGGTCTTGACCACGACCTGGCTGAAGACCTCCCAACCCAGCGGGTTGAGCAGGGTGGAGATATCTGCGTAGACGATGCCGCTTTGCGCCGCGTTGATGGTGACCACCAGATCGTCTTTGACCTGGATGTCCCCAGACAGGTAAGGCCTGGCCTGCATGCCGGTGAAGTTGACGGTGTAATGATAACGGTAGGCGCGGCCGAGCTCGGGTTTGATAAACCATTTGTCGGTTTTCTTCGGCCCCGGATCCTTCGGCGTAAAGGTCAGCGTGCTCTTGAGATCGTCGTCGTATATCGCGGTGACCACGATATTGGCGATGTCATACTTGGCCATGTCTTCGGTGACGAAGAACTCCGGCTGGATGTACTGATAGAACGGGTCGTGGAGATCGTACTCTTTGAAGTACTGATCCAAATCGGCTTCGCCGACGATTGAGCGTATCGACGGCAGCTGAGTTTGCGGGTAAATGGTGGAGGACACCACGGCGTTCTCTTCATATTCGCGGGTGAAGCTCAGAGTTTGCGAGATTTTGGACTGGAATTTTTCGAAGCTGCCGGCGTCGTTCAGCAAATTGAGACTCATGTCGATGCCGGTTTGGCTGCTCAGGATCTGCTCGACCTGCTGTTGCCCCCAGTTCCGCAGACTTTCTTTCCATTTATCATAGGCGGCGGGTTCCATGCCCATCTCTTGCGCCGTCAACCCGATCCGCACGTCCACCTTGATCGCTTCCTTGGCGTAAAACTCCTGCTCGATCTTTTTCTCGTCGGCCGACCAGGTGTGGTAGTTGATGGTTTGCGCTACGGACTTGGCCTGCTCGCTGTTGTAGGTGACGATCACTTTGGCCGCCGACATGGAGGCATCCAGGGAGAGGTCGAAGCGCACGCCGACGCTGGCGTTTTTATCGGTGCCTTTCAGCACCTGTTCAAACAGCGTGGCGCCTTCCCCGGTCAGCGACAGGCTGAACACGGTATTGTTGTCGCCGAGGCCGGAGGGGGACAGCGGCGTTGGGATCTGGCGATAGAACTTATCGTTGCCGTCGAGGATCAGCATGGCCTGTGCCGAGGTGTAGCGCGGCTGCATCAGTTCGATTTTTGCAGCGTCCGCCGGCATCAGTTCGCTGAGGAATTGATCGTCGCCCTTGTTGCCGTCGTAGAGCGCGACAAACCGGTTGAGCTGTTCATCGCTCAGGCCGGTATTCTTCTGCGCCTGGTCCATCGCGGTCTTCTTGGTGTTGTTTTCCGGGTCCGCTTCATAGGCCTGTTTTGCCTTGATGTAGTCGACAATGAGCTTGGATTTTTTATCCAGCGGGCCGTCTTTTCTGCCAAGGCCGTTATACAGCTGCAGGCGGATGCGGTCTTTCATTTCCGCATTCGGCTGCGGCAGCTGCACGGTGAATTGCGCGTAGCCGCCTTGCGTATCTTCGCTGCGGTATTTGTAAAACATAAAGCTCGGCGTATTGGTATCCCGTTTGGCAAACACCGGGATCTCCGGCACCACATAGAAGATATCCTTGCTGTCGCTGTCGCCGTAGCAGGTATACGCGTATTCCTTGACGCCCAAATACTCGGTGACGTCGATTTTTATCGATTGCTGCAAAGCGGTGGTTAACATAGGGCGGTCCTCTTGTTTATGTCACTTGTGGTATTGCAGTTTGATGGGGCCGGTGGTGGCCTGCAGGGGGCCGGAGTCGTAATTTTTGGGGAATAGCGCCGCCGTTTTCCCTTGCCAGCGATAGTCCACCCGGCCGTTGAGGCCGGCGGCATGGGCGTTGATCCACCAGATGGCTTGCCACTGCGCGGCGGAAAAGGCGAAGGTGAAGTTTTGTTTCTTGCCCTGGCCCGCCGGGAGATAGCTGGCGCTGCCGGAGATCGTTTTGAATTCGGACTTCAGAGACTCGGCGTCGAACAGCAGGCTATAGAAACCCACATCCTGCGGCGTCAGCGCGATGGCGTTCTGCCACGCCAGCCGGCTCTCGAAACTGGTGTAATCGGCGAAGGTCACCTTGAGTGCGATATCGCTCACCGCCGCTGTCGTTTCCAGCGTCACTGGCGGGAAGCTGGGCCATGCCATCGGCGTCTGTTGATCTGCCCAGCGCAGCTCTATCGCCATGATATTGAAGCCTTTCGGATCAAATCCCAGGCTGACGGTGCAGCGTTGAGGCTCGATCGGCTTATCCGGCCTGCTGGGTTCCGGCAGGGGCGTAGCGGTAAAGGAGATGATGCCGTCGGCCGGCAGCCGATTCAGCAGTTCGGCAATGTCGCGTTGCTGCTCCAGCAGATAGCGCTGGGGCACGGTGTCGTCGTATTCGATCTGGTAATTCAGCTTGTTGGGGATTTGTTCTGGCGACGAGATATTGCGTAGCGTGTTGGCGATCAGCAGTGAGGCGGTGTTTACCAACGCCTGGCGAACGCGAGCTTGCGTCTGTTCTGAAGGCGCATTGTCGAACTGCGCTTGCACAATGACGACGCCGGCGTCGATTTGTTGGTTCAGCAGCCTGGCGATCGCTTCCGGTTGCCGCGCCTGCTCGTTGAAGGCCAGGGTGACAAACGCGACCCAATCGGCCTGCAAACGGGCATTGACGCGGCTGTCGACGCTGAATCGGCTGCGGGTGAGAAAATAGACCTGGTCTTTTGTTCCCTGGATCGCGCCCGCCAGCCGGCCAGACTCCTCATGGGTCAACGCCATTTTGGACTGTTCAAATTCGACGCTGTAGGCGGCAGCAGCCGGCCGCTGCGCGAAGTGCAGCCACAGCGATTGCTGGATCTCCTCCTGCTCCAGGGTGATGGTTTCCGGAGCGGGGACGAAATGGCGGCGGATATAGTCCTCGATCGCAGCCCTGTCGACCGGCAGCTTCGGTGCGATGAAGGTCGCCAGGCCGCCGCCGGGGCTGGTCAGCAAATGCAGTGAGCTGATCTTGCCGGCCGGCGTTTCCTGCACCACCTGCGGCGTATAGCTGCCGTAGGTGTAACAGCCGCTGGGGCGCGTTTGGTCGTGAAACGCCAGCGCGCGGTCAAGAAGAAAGAAGTTTTGCAACGTACGTTGCGGATCCAATTCGTCGGTCATGGTGTATCACCCTTGATATCGATCGTTTGGTCGCCGGTGACATAAGGCGACCAGGGGCCAGTGGGAGTCTTGTAGCGGAAGCCGGCGGCGAAAATGGAGGTGACGTTCCATTTGTAGACGAAGCTCGGCTGCGAATGCGTAAAAGTGCGGTCGCTGATGCGCTCGCTGTCCTGCGGCTGAAAACTCAGTACGGCGCTGAGCGACTGCGGCGGCAGTCGAACGGTGATCGTCGCCTGCTGTGCGCCGAACTGCGGAAAACTGTAGGCGCCGATGGTGGCGTTTTGCACGATCGGGGCGGGTAACGGGACGGCGCCGTCGCCGGAAAGCGAATAGGCGGTCGCCTCAGCAAAAGTCGGGTCGCCCAGGATCGGTGCGCTGAAATAGGGCGCCGATGCGCTGAGCGCCCACGTTTGGCGCCAGTCGGCGGAGTAATAGGGGCCGCCAAGTCGGCTTTGCTGGGCGAACGTTGGGTCGAGATAAAGGGTCAGGAAGCGGCAAGGCAGCGCGGCGTAATCCAGCACCAGGTTATCCTCGTCGCAGCGACGTTGTTCGCCGGGCAACGTGCGGTAAACGCCGTCTTGCGGGTAATTCACGCGGATCTGGTAGAAAAACGGCTGTGCATCCAGCGCGCTGTTGTGAAACTTGAAGGTTAACCAGGTGCGGTCGGGGCGCAGCGCCAGCGTTTGCGTTTGCTCGATCGGGTAGATATTGCCGGGCGGTACGGTCAGCTGAATATCGATCGTAACGCCGGATTGCAGCCCCAGCGGGTAGGCGTAAAAGACGTTGATCTCTCGCTCTCCCGCCGGCAGCGGCGGTGCGGTGGTACGATGGATAATGGTATCGGGCGAAACTTTGGCGATCTGCTGCGCGGCGGCGAACGGATCCAACGTGAAGCAAAGTGGCCGCTGAGTCAGCGCGACATTGGCCAAATCGCACCGGGTCCGGCCGGTATGCGGGGGCGGCGTCAGCAGGATCTGCGCCACATTGCCGGCGGCGGGGCCGGCAGACGGCGCACCGTACAGGTTGTATAGCCGGTCGAGCAAAGCCTGGCTGAGCAACAGATCCCCGGCCGGATCGTTAGCCGGTGGCGGTGGGTCGATGTCGAGCGGCAAGCGGGTGAGGTTGCGGCTGAGGTAGAGGGTCAGCCCGTCGTAGGGAAAGACAATCCCGGTATCGCCCACGGCATGGGCACCTTCCACGCCGGCGGCCAGGGCCAGGATCAGCGCACGGGCATCAAATTCCACCCGGTAGGCCAGACGCGGCGATACGCCTTCGACGAAACCGTCCAGACGCGCGTTGAAGCCTATCGTCTCATCGAGCAGGGTGCGCTCGATCAACTGAGTGCTTGCCGCATTGAGCAGAATGATGAATTGACTGCACTGTGCCGAATACCAGGTGGTGTCGTAGTGCCGGCCGTACAGTTCGCTGTGGTAGTCGATGGGCACGTCGAATCCCAGGCTGCCCGGCAAGACCGGCAGCGCCTTCACCGCACAATCCGGATACTGTTGCTTGAATACCTGCAGGCTTTGTTCACCGGCGAACTGCAATTGCGTGGTGAAATTCAGCCAGCCGTAGAGGCTTTCGGTACTGTAGCTGCGCACGATATCCAGCGAGAAAGCCAACGGGTCGGCCGCCAGAATGCTGAGCGCCTGCGGATATAAATAATAGGCGTCGTTTTGCCGATACGCGGCGACGAAACGTTGATCATCGCAGATAAGAATGCGTTGGAAGTCGGGGTAGCCTTCATACATGATATTATTCTTCCGCTGCATTGATCATATTGTGGTAATCCTGGTGCCACTCGGCAGGCAGCGTTTTCAGCACGTTTTTAGGGCGTTGGTGATATTCGTCTTCATAGAGGTGTTGAACCAGCGCGTCACCGACCAGCACGCCGTTAGCATAAAAAGTACTGAGGGCGCATTGCGTTTTTTGCAGCGGAGAGTCAGCGCTGAGTTGCAGGTTATAAACGGTTAACTCACCGGACTGGAGAGAGAGGGCGGTAATTTCGCACTCACCGTGCCGAGTTTTAAGACGCATGCCTGAGGTCAATTCACGGGCAAGACAAATACCGTTTGCGGTGACGAAAGGGTGCCCCAGGCTGGCTTTTATGCGATATTCACGTGCCGCCTGGTCGCGGGCGGTAATGTCAATGTAATGCTGCTCCTGCCCCGTGGTGATATTCTCAATGCGTCTGGGGTGGTTATTGCAGCAAATAACGAATTCATCTGCCGTGAGGGCATTGATCGGCTTTTCTGTCCCATCCTGCATTAAAATCAACGTATCCTCTGCCAGGCAGCCATAAATAATCTGCATCGGTTTGATTTGTACGGTATTGAGCAGGCGGCGATCCGGATCGCTTTCTTTGGGCGCGTTAGTAATAAAGGCGGCGATGCTGCGGCCTTCGACATCAAGCGTAATTTTAAAAACGTAATAAACCATCTCGCCGGATTCAAAATCGACGCGGTTGAATTTCAGCCAGTCAAGATCCCAGGTGATGTTATTTCCGCTGATTCGGGTTGCGGCAGAATTAAAAATATTATAGCCGCCGTAAGGGGTGATTGGATCGCCGCCGGCGCGGGTGCGGATAAGATAAATGGTATTGCTGGCGTTGACCGGCTTGCCATTGCTGAGATCAATATTGCCAAAATAGGTGATGTTGCCTTTTATCGGCACTTTAACCGTGCCGTCCTGATCGTAGCCGGTGCGATAATCACAGTCGCCATCGTCACGCGTCAGGCAAATCTTGATCATGCGCTGGTTATACAGATTCCTCGGGGAATCGTTGATCATTTCTTTCGGGTAGCTTTGCGTCGTGACGATTTCGGCGCCGTAAACGGTTTGCTGGCCGACCGTTTGCGCGAAGGTATAGATCACCGTAACCGGAAAGCTGCCGCCGGTCTGGCTTTGCGGATAGTCACCGCTGGCACCGATGGTGCAGTCCGCCGTGTAAACGTAGTCGCTTTTGTATTCCACCTTGCCGACGTTATCGGCGCCGCCGTCGAACAGGCCGAGGGTTTGCGTCACATTGGTCGCCTGAACCGGCAGAGAGCCGATGGCGTCGGTTTGATAACGTTTACCGTCGGTGGAATCCAGCCTGACGATGCTGTACACCGGCTGAGCGCCGCTGGTGTTGGCCTCGCTCATCCGGCCTGCGACCCGTTTGACGCGTTTCGTCTGCTGCCAGAGCTGGGTGAATTGCGGTGCGGCGGCGGCGGTGACGCCGGCCAGTTTTAATTGAATATCATAAAATTCGGTTAAAATCGGATCGCCTGGCTCGATAAGAAATACGCCGCTGTTCTCGTATCGGTCGATAACGTTTTTTACGATGCGTTTCTCATCTGACGTATAATCTTTTGCGAGCATAATATCGGCACCAATAAATTAATGGCATTGCCAGAGATGCACGCCATCATCATGGCGTGCCCATCGTTTTAACAGGCGTTATTTGCAGGTTTCTTTACAGTAAGCGTAAATGGCGCTCAGGCAATCTGAAGATAAATACTGTTCGAATTCCGCATCGGTGGGTTCAATATCGACATCCAGCGTCATTGCATAAAGTTCTTGAGCAAACATGTCTTTAGTGGCAGCGGGTTTGTTTTTAAAATAGGTTTTTATTTTGCCTTTGCTCACTTTCCGAATCCAGGCAAACTCACCGCCAATGGCCACTTTCCCGGTGAAAGTGAAGTCTTTACTGGTATAAACGCTGATGTCATTGGGGTAAACCTGATATCTTACCACCTGTTCCACGCCGATATTTTGATTGGTTTCTTCCCAGGTTTCTCTTTTTATTACATTCAACGCAAAGTTTTTTCCATCGACCGGGCCATCTTTAGCATCGGCGGTGCCGCCAAATAACATCGGGCAACCTCTGGCAAAACCTTCGTTCTTTAACCCTAATAGAATAAAATCGGAATTGCCGACAGCTTTGGGCGCGCTATCAAGAATGACATACTTTTTAATAGGCATAGTCAGATCCTTATACGCAGGATGGTATAAAAAGGAGGTGGTGAATCGCTTTGTCGCCGCGTTTTACTCACATTCAACAATAGCAATGGCGCTTGAAAAAGCAATACATACATAAAAATAAATTAAGTGTTTATTCTTGCATAACAGATAATCAATAAAATCACGGCGTTGTAAAAGAGGAGGAATAGTTTAAGAAATCAAAAAAACAGAATGTTTTTTGCGGTTTTTATTTTCTTATTGGCTTTAATTTTAATAAATCAATGTGTTGAGTGTGGTTATGATTTTAAATGGCTCTAATCATTAGTTGTTTAATCTTTTATATATAGTGAATTAATTTATCATTACTGTGCGCATCATTGACGGAGTAATAAATAAAATTCGCAGCGGAATGATTGCCACGGTGAGCAATCAAGACGGATGAGGCGGGGCAGCAGGCTGCCCCAGGTCAGGGTTTAGGTTAACGCCCGCAGGCTGCCGATCTCTTCCCAACCGAAATGCGCCGCTTCGGCCAGCACGTCGCACACTTCGCCGCCGGCGGCAACCACTGCTGCGTCGAGCGCGGTGCCGTGCAGCAGATGGCTCACCAGCAGTGCGGTGAACAGATCGCCGGTGCCTTTGACCGCCGATTTGACCTTCGGATGGGTAAAGCACTGCGCTTCCTGCCGGGTGACCAGCATTAAACCCACTTCGTCTTCGTGCTGTGCCACGCCCGGCGCGCTGGTGACCAGCACCCATTCGGTGGTGTCGTTCAACAGCGCCTGCGCGGCGTGTTGCGTCTGCTCCCGGCTGCTCAAAGAGCGGCCGCACAGCTGCTCCAGTTCGAAACCGTTCGGCGTCAGGCCGTTGGCCAGCCGCAGGAACGGCGAGCGATAGCAGTTGACGATGCGCTCATCCACGTAGATCCCTTCGCCGTAATCGCCCATCACCGGATCGATATAGATCTTTATCTGCGGATTGAGGGCGCGCACCCGCTGCAGCCAGTTGGCCAGAATATGGCACTGCATCACATCGCCCAGATACCCGACGATCACCGCCCGGGTGCGTTTCATCACGCCGCGGGCGATCAGATCGTCGAGAAAGCCGCCGAACCACTCGCCGGAGATGACGCCACCGTGCGGTTTGCCGTAATAGGGTGGGCAGCCGAACAGCACGCTGGGCACCTGCAGCGCTTCCAGCCCCTTTTTCAGCAGGGCGCGGTAGGCGATACCGTTGCCGACGCTGCCGTAGACCACCTGAGATTGAATGCTGATCACGTCGATGGACGGTGACCGTAAGGGTGAAGTCTGTTGCATGAGTTACATCCTTGGTTCGTTATTATCCAGCCAGCGGGCGAACACCTGCCGCGCACGCTGTTCCAGCTGTGTGCCGTGGCGCGCCGCCTGTTCGCGCAGGCTTTGGGGCGCAACGCCGGCCAGTTCCAGCTCGCAGGCATGGCCAATCAGCCAGCGTTCGATATCGCGATGATCCGCCTCCAGATGGAACTGCAGGCCGAGCGCAAACCCCTGATAGTCGAAGGCCTGATGCGGACAAACCGCCGTGCCGGCCAGGCAGCGGGCGCCCTCCGGGATCGTGAACATATCGCCGTGCCAATGCAGCACCGGCGTATCGGCCAGCGGCGCCAGCGGCGAGTCGTCTTCCGCCGCTAGCGTGGTCAGCGGGGCGAAGCCGATCTCTTTGACGCCGAGCGAGATCACGTCGGCGCCCAGCGCCTGGGCGATCACCTGAGCGCCGAGACACACCCCGAGGGTCGGCCGCCGCTGCGCCAGGCGCTGTTTGACCAGCGCCAATTCATGGTCGAGAAAATCATAGCGCAGCGCGCCGGAAAAGTGCTGGGCAGCGCTGATCGGCCCGCCGAGCACCACCAACAGATCGGTCTCTTCATTATTGATAGCACGAATATCATCGCGGCCGGCATCGTAATAGTCGATCTGATAGCCACGCAGCGAGAGCAGGGAACCGAGGATGCCCAGGTTTTCAAAATTGACGTGTCGAATGGCGACGGCTTTTTTCATTGTTTAACCTCGTGAGCGTGGGTGAACGGCGTCAGCGCCAGCGACTCGCCCAGCACGATGATGCCTTGCGCGCCGCTCTGGTAGACGATACGGCGTTCGCTGACCTGGCTGAGCTGCACCTGATAACCCTGCGCAGCCGGGAACAGCGCGCAGGCCTGCTCCAGCTGATCGGCGGCCCAGGGGGTGAACATCTCCAGGCGGGCAAAGGCTTTTCCTGCATACTGAATGTCGAGCACGTAATGTTTATCCATGGAACCCCTTACTTTTGGCCGCGGAAGCTGCTAATCTTGTTTGAACTAGTACAAAAGGATTTATGTATGACTTCATTGTATGCAAAAGGCGGCGGCGCTGTCCAGATTGCCGAGCAGATCGCCGCACGCATCAAAGGCGGCACGCTGCGACCGGGTGAGCTGCTGCCACCGGTACGCCAGCTGGCGGCGGAGCTGGAGGTCAATGCGAATACCGTCGCCAGCGCATACGCCCGATTGCGCGATGCCGGTCTGGTGGCGACGCGTGGGCGGGCGGGAACGGTGGTGCTGGAACCGCCGCTGGCGGCGGTGAGTGCGACCTATACGCCGCGCCAGGTGCCGGCGGGAATGTGCGATCTGGCCAGCGGCAATCTGGATGCCGCCCTGTTGCCGGCGTTGGCGCTGGGCGCGGCGGAGGGATTCCCGCAACAAAACGGCTATGACATCAGCGGCGATCTCCCGGTACTGACCGGCCTGGGGCGCGAGTGGCTCGGCCGCCAGGGCGTTAGCCTGGGGGAGCCTGCGGTATTCTCCGGCGCGCTGGACGCGATGGAAAAGGCGCTGCGCTGCCATATGCAGCCGGGCGCGGCGGTGTGGGTGGAAGACCCCTGCTGGCCGCCGCTATTGACGCTGCTGCGCCACCTGCGTTTGCGGCCGCTGCCGCTGGCGATGGATGAGCAGGGATGCCGGTTGCCGGAAAGCGGAGCGGCGGGCGCGGTGATCCTGACGCCGCGCGCCCACAATCCGACCGGCGCCTCGCTCTCTGCGCAACGCGCGCAGCAGTGGCGGTGTTTTCTCAGCGAAAATCCGCAGTGTCTGGCGATCGTCGACGATTTCTGGGGGCCGCTGTCGCAGCAGCCGCTGCATCTGCCGTTCGACGGCGATCGCGGCCTGTACGTGCTGTCGCTGAGCAAGTTTCTCAGCCCGGATCTGCGCATCGCGCTGGCCTGCGGCAACCCGATGTTGCTGCAGGCGATGCGCGCCGATCAGTACATCAGCGAACGCTGGGTCAGCCATATCTTGCAGCAGATTGCCGCCAGACTGTGGGGGCAGGCCTTGCAGGAGGGGCAGCTGCAGCAGGCGCAACAGGCGTATCAAGCCAGAAGGGATGAGCTGGTGCGACGGCTCAACGCGCTGAATCACACGGCGCTGGCGGTGGGTGAAGGGCTGCATCTGTGGTTGCCGGTGCGGTCGGAAACCGCCGCCGCGCAGCTGATGGCGCAACGGGGGTGGCTGGTGCAGGGCGGTGAACCTTTCCGCCTGAAGGGCGACCCTGCGATCCGCGTCAGCCTGGCCAACGTCGTGCCGGCGCAGCTGGCGCCGCTGGCGCAGGATCTGGCCGACGCCATGCGGGCCAGCGCGGCGATCAACTAGGCCGGCGTCAGGCTCTCCTCCGCCAGCAACTGCAGTGAGGTGAGCCGGGCGCTCGGTTCGCCGATCGGCGTGTCGATGATGAACTCGTCCACGCCGTAGCGCTGCTGCAGCTGCGCCAGTTGCTGATGCACCTGCGGCGCAGTGCCGAGCAGGATATGGCTTTCTCGGGGTTCGATGCGGTAGTCGGTGGCGCCGGCCTGCTGCACGAAACTCTCCGCCTGGGCCAGGCTGCCGACGGTCACGCTCTGCTCACCGGCGACGTGCACGCGGTATTGCTGAATATCCGCCGCCAGCGCCGCGGCCTGTTCCGCGTTTGGCGCCGCGATCGCCGCCACCGCCAGCAGCGCCTTGCGGCCACCGCTCAGTGCGGTGTAGTGCGCCAGCGCCTCGCGGATATCCTGCGGATTGCCGTTCAGATGCGCGGCGAACACGAAGGCCCAGCCGGATTCGGCCGCCAGCGTCGCGCTCTCTTTGCTGGCGCCGAGCAGAAAGCGCTGGGCGGCGTGCGGCGGCAGCGGTGTGGCGCTCAGTCCCGGCTCGGCGTCGTCGTTCAGATAGGCGGTCAGCTGCGACAGCTGCTGCGGGAAAGCCGGTTTGTTTTGGCGGTCATGAGCGGCCTGCAGCGCCTGGGTGGCGAGCGGCAGCCCGCCGGGCGCTTTGCCCACCCCGAGATCGACGCGCCCCGGTGCCAGCGCCGCCAGCAGGTTAAAGTTTTCGGCCACCTTGTAGGCGCTGTAGTGTTGCAGCATTACGCCGCCGGAGCCGATGCGAATGCGCGACGTCTGGCCGAGCAGGTAGCCGATCAGCACTTCCGGCGACGGGCAGGCGAGCTGCGGCGTGTTGTGGTGCTCCGCCAGCCAGAAACGCCGATAGCCCCAGCGTTCCGCCTGTTGCGCCAGATGCAGCGTGCGCGCCAGCGCCTGAGCGGCGCTTTCCCCGTCGGCGATCGGACTCTTTTCCAATATGCTCAAGGCATAAGCCATTTTCCCGCTCCTTTCCTCATCAGATATGCCTGACAAATACCATGCGGGCGGCGCGTGCCTTAATACTGATTGGCGATAGGATATTCCATTGATCCAAAACGGATTTGGATATGCGCAGAACAGAATAATGCCTAAGCGACGAAATGTTGAACGCCGTTCGGTGTAAACAACACTGGGTTTTAGATGCACACCTGAGGTTCAGGTATCTGAAATACCTGAGTGGAAAAACCTGACTCGTTTAATAAACTTGCCAGGAGCAGTTTCTTTAAACACGATCGCTTTGCAGTGATACGTGATTTTTTTGCAGCCTTTTGTTGATTGTCATGGCCGGGCTTTCTACCCATTTGAAGCTTAAATAGGCAAAAGCACTTGAAATGATCATCGACAGTACAATATTGATGTAGGGCGATGCCACAAATACGGATGCGATGACTTGCTGTGTTGGAAATGCCCAAAGATAAATGCCGTAGGAGATATCATTTTTTATCTTAAACTTTTTCAGATAGGACGTCGATGCGCAGTATAATAGAAGCATAGTGGCGAAAACGTAAAATAACGCGGTCTTGCCGACCTCATCGTTGACGATAAAGAAAGCGATGAGTGCGATAATGGCTATTGCCAACAGGTCGCGGGTGGTTACCCGATCTTTCAGTATTGCCAGAAGGCAACCTATTGCAAAAAAAGGATAAAGTAAATAGATGCTTGGGCTGTCTGATTTCGCAATCAGATGACCTTTTAACGGCGTAAAGGGCTCAACGAGTATGACGATTGATATGAATGCGATAAATAGCTTCTTGTAGGGGCCAAAGATAAGGCTTGTCAGGTATATTAAGAGCAAATAAGAATATGCCTTCGCTTCCATAGGAATAGTCCAAAGAGAACCGTTTATGGCGTTGGTGGCATTGTTGCTAAAGACGCCGGGGAGATGGTACTGAACATCAAGTTTTAATGTTTTAATGACATAAGACCAAACGTCACTTGATATGAAATAATCGGAAAGACTTAGTGTGCTTAACCAAGGGCTAATGATGAGTGCTGATACGATGACCGTTAGCGCATAAGCTGGAAAAACCCTGAGAAAGCGTGAGCTAACATAATTTATTATTTTGCCATTGACAAGGAGACTATTGGTAACGAGTAGGCCGCTGATTAGGAAAAAGGTTTTTACGGCCAACCCACCGAATGAAACATGTCCCAGCAAGGTTATTTTGTATAAGATGTCATTACTGCCCTCTGATGGAGATAGGACGAAGGCATGGGCATAAATAACAAAATAAGCGCATAGAATCCTAATTAAATCAAGGTTGTTGTTTTCTCTTTTTATAAATTGATCAATGGTAATTGCTTTCATTCATAAACCACATTATTAAAATTTACCCGTCAGTATATTAACATTGTCGATGCAGGACAGGAAGGCAATTGCCCACGGTTGTATCCCTGTATCTCGGGAAAGCAATCGTTCTGCTATCGCTCCTCATTGCAGAGTGATACGCGTTGTGCCATTGCAGTAGCGGCTACAGCAGCCCGCGTTGCCGCAGCGTGAAGCGGGTGGCCTCGTTCAGATCGTACTCCGCCAAGCGCTCGCGCGGCACCCAGGCGTAGTCGTCAAACTCGTCGTTGATCGTCACGTCGCGGTTGGCGGCATGGCAGTCGAAAATCAGGTAAATCATATAGATTTGCTCGCGGCTGCCGTCGGCGTAGGTTTTGATGCGCACGTCGTCGCGGAAGGTCCAGGGCGTGATGCTGTCGAGGATCAGCGCGGCGCCCAGCTCTTCGCGCACTTCGCGTCGCAGCGCCTGTTCTATTTGCTCACCCGGCTCGACGCCGCCGCCGGACAGCGCCCACTGGCCGGGGAATACGCCCTTGTGCGCGGCCATCTTGCACAGCAGGAAGGCGTTATCGTTTTCAATCAGCGGGCAGACAATGATGCGTTGGCGCATGGAAGACTCCTGTCAAAAAACAAACCCGCAGGGTAGCAGGTTTGGGGGCGTAAGATCGGAAGCCGGATCGCGTTCTGCGCGAGAGAAAATTTTTTTGTTCCGCAGCGCTTAACGCCTTGATAAAGGAGTAATCTGGCGGGGTTGCGAATTCACTTAAGAGGGAACTTTATGAATTACCAGGTGGTGCCGTTTTGGTTTTACTCCGGCAAGGTTCTGCTGGCGGTACTGGCCGCGATCGGATTGGGGCTGTGTGGCGTCAACGCGGCGATTTTTTACTGCCTGCTGTTCGGGATTGCCTGGCCGGTCGCCGTTTCGATGCGGTTGCATCAGTGGGTGGAAAAGGGCGTGGCAATGAATCCCCGGCAGGCTTCGCAGTGGATGGTCTATGTGCAGGGCATTCCGGTACAGGAAACCCGCCAGGTGTTAACCAATCCCTGTTTTGCCCTGGAAAATCAGATGCGAGCCTTTTTTCTGCGCGCTTTCGCCGGGAAAGTTGTGCTGCAGATGGCGCTGTTGCTGCTGTTGATCGCGCAGCTGGCGGCGGTGAGCCCGTGGATCGCCTTGGCCGGCGCATTGTTTGGCGCCTGGCTGGTGTACCGATCCGTCGAGGGTGCGCGCGCGTTGCGCGAAGTGGCCCGGCAAAGCTGGGTCAGCGAGCGGTTAGTCACCGCACAAGACACCGTCTGGTATCGGGCGGCGTTTAACGGCCGTAAAGGGACGGTGGCGGCGTTGGATCGCCTGCTGGCGTGGTGAAAATGTGAAGGGCAGAAGACGGGCTTTCGCTCGTCGTTCTTCAACCGGGCGTCAATCGATAGTGTTATTGAGTATCATTTGCGATCGCTTCTGGTCAGGATAAAGAGGGCTTTTTAACCTGTCACGGAGTGGATAACGCATGCTTAATGGAATAAAACCGCTGTGCCTGACTCTCTTGCTGTTGCTGTCGGCTTGCCACAGCGCGTCGGTCAGACCGCCACCTCACGACGCTACGGCGTCTGCCCCTATCGATCCAACCAAGTCGCTTTTTCCGTTGGACAATTATTCGCAGTCTGTCGATAAATGGCTGCCTCCCGGCCCGCAGCGGCAGGTCGCCGTACTGGATGACGCTGCGCAGCAACGTCATTTTTCTGCCCTCAAATCCCACTATTTTGGCATGGGGCCGAATGAGGAGTCCCCCTGGAATCCGCATTACATCGCTTCCGTCTTGAGCCGTGAAGCGGAAAGCCACCGTGATGCTGCAATGGATAAATATCTTGGAAATGACAGCGTTTCCTGGGGGGAAAACTTCAGGGCTCACGCTGAGCGCTGGAAACAGCAGGTCAGGAATAATGCGTCTGTCGGCATTGACAAGGCTTATCATTCTTCGGCCAGAGGTATTGCGATTAGGGAAACGCTGGTCAGGATGTTGCCGACAGACGATCCGGCTTATGACGATCCGCGTCTGGCAGGGCAAGGTTATCCCTTTGATAATTTGCAGGACTCTTCTATCCGCCCCGGTACACCGGTATACGTTGTGGCGGAAAGCCGCGATAAACGCTGGAAATACGTCATATCGCCTACGGTGATCGGCTGGGTGCATAGCGAAGATATCGCGGCGGCGGATCGGCGGTTTGTCAGCGAATGGCTGGCGCTGGCAGGGAAAAATTTGGGGGCATTCATTCAGCAGCCGGTGTCGGTACAAGAGGGGGAGCTGTTTTATTTTACGGCGCGTCATGGCACGGTTCTGCCATTTTACCGCCATCGGCAGGGCGTTTTTAGCGTCGCCGTGCCGGTACGCCGGGAGGATGGTCGCGCGCAAATTCGCCGGATCGATTTAAAGGAGGGGGAGTTTGCCGCCATGCCGTGGCGAATGACGCCAGACCATCTTGCCACGCTGATGCGTTCGATGAGCGGCAGGCCCTACGGCTGGGGGAATGATAACTTCAATAATGACTGCTCTTCTGAACTGCGCAGCCTGTTGATGCCTTTCGGGGTGTTTCTTCCCAGGAATTCCGCCGCGCAGATAGAGGCGGCAAGCCGAGTGGTCGATCTCAGTCAGGCGAACACGGATGAGCGGCTGCGCTATCTCAAGGAGCATGGCAAGCCGTTCACCACGCTGGTCTACATTCCGGGCCATATCATGCTGTATATCGGCAATGCGGCGATTAACGGCCGGAGTGTCCCGATGACGTACCAAAATATCTGGGGCCTGCGCCCGGCAGATTCAAAAAGCCGCAGCATTATCGGCGGCGCAGTCTTTTTCCCGCTTCTGGCTACCTACCCGGAGGATCCTGAGCTGACCTCGCTGGCGGGCAAGGCGCAGTTCAAACTGGGTTTTATTGAGTAACGTCTGAATGCCTATCAAGTGGCCGCCTTGACGGTCTCTTGATAGGCGAGGGCAAGCGGGGCGTGTTAATTGCCTAGCCGGTTTTTGATGATTTTATTATGTTCATCCGTCAGGTTGGCGTAATTCCAAATAAACAATCCGCCAAGATTAAAATCCAGAACCTGATCGATAAAGTAATTTAAATTCCAGTCGGTCAATCCCCGGGTCGTCAGGGCCAGAATGCATTTTTTATTCTCGGCACCGTTGGCCAACGATTGTTTTAATGCCGGGATGACATTGGCGACAATATCGTCATCGCTCCACATCGCTGCGGCATAGCAGTAATGAATAAAGCGATCGCACTGGCCTGACAGGATGATTTTTCTGACTTTCTCGTTGAGCTTTTTACCATTTTCCGTATTGGGATGATTGTAGGAATAGCCGGCAATAAAACCCAGGCTGGTCTCTTTTCGGGCCTCTTTTAGCCGTTTCATGGCTTCGATGACCCGTTCGGTGTTCATATTGCATTCGTCATCAAAATCGACGCCGTCCCAGCCCCGGTCTACCGTGGCTTCGACGATCCTCAACACTTCATCCTCATTTGCCGGCTTTTGCTGTGGGGAGCATCCGCCGCCGCCATAAACCCAGAGCGTCTTTCCTTTAAAACCGGGGAGAGTATCGGGTTTGTTTTGCTTTTCCGGGCTCCATCCTGGATGCGCTGATGTGCCCGTGGTCAATCCATCAAGGTTGGTGACCATGCCATACATCATGACATCGAACTCTTTGAGAGGCTGGCCAGTCAGAGACTGGCTCCATCCGCCTGTAATAAACGTATTCATTGTCGTTATCTCCTTATTGGTCGTGTTCCTTAAATATATGTCTTGCGTGATGGAGGGTACCAGTCTCTATATTCATGTTGCCATTGTGCGGTCGCTGAGCGGGCAAGGGATGAAAACGATGTTGAATGGCGATGACGTTTTTATGACGAAAATATTAATCATCGGGAACGCTGAAAATCATTAACGCCGATAGATAAAGATTGCTATAACAGCGGGGACGATCTGGGTTAACGGCGAAAGGCAGGATAAGGCGTTATGGTGCAACGGTTGGCGGAAAAGATGCACAAGCTTGATTTCGATGATGAAGTGACCGGGCTGATCTACGGCCATGCGTTTCGTTCCGGTGAGCCGCCGGCGCGCCTGAACTCGCAGCAGGTTTGCCAGGCCTACCAGGCGTTGCCGCCCGGCGACGGTTTTATCTGGTTGCACCTCAATCTCAACCACGCGGCGGCGGAGAAGTGGCTGAAAAATCATTTCGCCATTTCCGATTTTTTCTTTCACGAGATTCGTCACGGTTCCCATACCACGCGCATCGAGCGCCAGGGCGACGATCTGTTCGCCGTGCTCAACGACGTGATTTTCCACCCCGAGGACAGTAACCCGGAGACGGCGACGCTGTGGCTCTATTGCTGCCGTGGGCTGGTGGTCACCGTGCGTCACAAACCGGTGCGACTCATTGAACGGCTGCTCGGCCGCCTGACGGCGCTGCAGCTGGCCTCGTCCACTGAACTGCTGGCGCACCTGCTGGAAGAGCAGGAGGACGTGCTGGAACAGGTGGTGCGGCAGGCCAACCAGTATGTCGATACCATTGAGGATCGTCTGCTGACCCGCCGCGTCAAACGCAACCGCGCCGAGCTGGGGCGCATGCGCCGCATGTTATTACGCTTTCAGCGCCTGTTGGCGCCCGAGCCGGCCGCGCTGTTTCGCCTGTTGAACCGGCCGCCGACCTGGCTGAGCCGCGAAGTGGTGCAGGATCTGCGGCAGTTTACCGAAGAGTTCACCGTGGTGTTGAACGATCTCGCCAGCCTGACCGAACGGATCCGGCTGCTGCAGGAGGAGCTGGGCGCCAAGCTGATGGAGCAGAACAACCGCACGCTCTACACGCTGACGGTGATTACCGTGCTGGCATTGCCGATCAATATCGTCGCCGGTTTCTTCGGCATGAACGTGGGGGGGATCCCGCTGGCCAGCAATCACCACGGTTTTATCCTACTGGTGTTGCTGGTCGGCAGTTTTACGCTGATCGCCGGTTATCTGGCGTTCAGGCGCAGGGACGAGACGTAATTACAGGCGGGCGCGGTACTCTTCTTCCAGCCGGGCATGGGTGCTCCAGAACGGCTGCGGCGCCCGATCGTGCAGGCGATCCAGCAGGATATCCAGATGGGTGTGCCAGCCGCCGGCGACGCTGAGCATCTCGTCGCGGTTGGCCAAGCGCCGGTGGGTGACCGTCAGCAGCACGGCGCTTCCCTGTTCCGTCAGTTCGAAAGTCACCTCGGAAGGACGGCCCTGATCCTGTTCGGCCCAGGTAAAGCTCAGCAGGCGCGGCGGAAACAGGCAGGTGATGTGGCCGCGGTTGCTGACGCAGCCGCCGTGCTGTTTGTACTTGGCCGGCGGTGGTTCGTGCTCGCCCGCCAAATCGGAGTTGCGAAACTCCAGCTCCAGCGGCGCGCCGTTTTCCAACTTCATGGCGCCGGCCGCCAGCCAGGTGGCGCGCTTGTCGGATTCGGTCAGGTAAGCCCACACCCGCTCGATGGGGCCGGGCAGCAGCCGCTGGATGCGCAGCGTGCCGGGTTCGATAATCATGCCGTAATCATTCATGGTTCACTCCTTGGGAGGAAGCTGTTCGGGCTGCAGCAGCGCCTGTTCGAGCGCATCCAGCCGTTCAGTCCAGAAATGTTCATAGGTTTGCAGCCAGTGCATGGCCTGCGCCATAGGCTCGGGTTCGAGCCGGCAGATATGGTTTCTTCCTTGCACGGTGCGTTGCACCAGGCCCGCATGTTCCAGTGCTTTCACGTGCTTGGAGGCGCCGGCGAACGACATTTGCAGCGGCGCGGCCAGTTCGCCGATGCTGCGTTCACCGCCGGCCAGCGCGCGTAACATCGAGCGGCGGGTCGGATCGGCCAGCGCATGAAAAATGGCGTCCAGCTGTGAGGAAGATAATTCAACCATATGGTTGAATATAGAACAGGCAGGCTAATATTCAACCGTTTTGTTGAATATTTTTTGCCCCGGCGAAAAACCGGGGCGAGGTTCAGGCGTCGGCGTGTGCCAGCAGCGCGTTCAGCAAGACGTCGGCACCGGCGGCGGCCCAGGCGGGGGTGATGTCTTCCCGTTCGTTGTGGCTGATACCGTCCACGCAGGGAATGAAAATCATGGCGGTCGGCGCGACGCGATTAAGGTAACAGGCATCGTGGCCGGCGCCGGAAATCATGTCGCGATGGCGATAGCCCAAGGCTTGTGCGGCGTGGCGTACGCTGTCGATGCAGCCCCGATCGAAAGCGATCGGAGGATACTGAAAGATGCGCTCGGCGCGAGCGGTCAGGCCGCCTCCGTTGACGTGGTTTACCGCCGCCAGCAGGCGCTGCTCCATCTGCTCCAGGGTTGCCTCCTCTGGATGACGGAATTCGACGCTGAAAAAGACCCGGCCCGGCACCACGTTGCGTGAATTGGGGGTGATTTGTGCCATGCCCACTGTGGCGCGCGCATCGGGCGCGAAATCCCAGCCGATACCGTTGACCGCCGTCACCAGCTCGGTGAAGCCCAGCAGGGCGTCGCGGCGGCGATCCATCGGCGTGGTGCCGGCATGGGCGCTGAAGCCGACGACCTCCAGTTCGTACCAGCGCTGCCCTTGTGCGGCGGTCACGACGCCGATGTCGAGGTGTTCCGCTTCCAGAATCGGCCCCTGTTCGATGTGCAGCTCGAAGGCGGCGTGGGTCGGCATGCCGCCCACCGGATGCTCACCGGCGTAGCCGATGCGTTCCAGCGCCTCGCCGAGGCTGACGCCATGCTCGTCGCGGCGCGACAGGCCGTATTCCAGGTCGAAGACCCCGGCGAACACCCCGGAGGCGATCATCGCCGGCGCGAAGCGCGCGCCTTCTTCATTGGTCCAGTTGATCACTTCAATCGCGCGTTCGGTGACGATCTGCCGATCGTTAAGGCTGCGAATAACCTCCAACCCGGCCAGCACGCCGTAGATGCCGTCGAAACGGCCACCCTGGGGCTGCGAGTCGCCGTGAGAACCGGTGACCACCGGCGCCAGCTCGGGCCGCGAACCTTCACGGCGCAGGAACATGTTGCCCATTCGATCGACGCGCACGCTGCAACCGGCCTCCAGTGCCCAGAGACGCAGCTGATCGCGCGCCTGCCGGTCCTCTTCGCTGAGCGCCAGGCGGGTGACGCCGTTGTCGGCGATGGCGCCGAACTGCGCCATCGCGTGCAGGCTTTGCCACAGGCGCTCGCCGTTGACCCGATACGTCATTGTTCTTCTCCCGGCGTTTTGGCGGTGTAGCGGAAATCGCAGCAGGGGGCGCCGGACATGATGGTTTGGCTGCGCTGCAGCTCGACTTCCGGGGCATAGCCGACGATAAACTGGCTGTCGCGCGCGCAGGAGAGCAGGTGGCCGATTTCCCCCAGCCCCATCTCGTGATACATCTCGGCATAGCGGCAGCGGGTGACGTTATAGTCGAAGTGCTGTTCGTCCTGGTTGATCACCTCGACGCGCAGCGCATCGTCTTTTTCCCACAGGTACTGCAAGGCGGCGAAGCTGCGCAGATCCGCGCCGTTCGACTCCTGTGCGGCGAACTGCTTGCCTGCCGCGATGGCGGCATTCTCGATGGCTTCGCCGATCACCGCCTGAGCGCGCACCTTGCCGATTTCACGCACCAGAATCTGGTAGATCGGTTTGATGATCTCCGCTTCGATCTTTCTGCGGGCCAAAATGCCCAATTCGTTGTTTGCACAGCTCATCGCCTTGCTCCTCTTGATTTATTGTGGTTTGGCGCCGCCCAACACGGTTTGCGGCTGCCATTTGCCGTCCACGACCCGGTACAGGGTGAAGCTCGGCTGTTGCAGGTTGCCCTGCGCATCGAAGGCAATGGCGCCGGTCACGCCCTGGTAATGTATGGCGCGCAGTTTCGGCAGGTAATCGGCCGGATTGGCCGAGCCGGCCTGTTCGATGGCGGCGATCAGCACCCGGGTGGCGTCGTAGGCGAAGGGCGCATGCAGTTCGATGTGGGTGTGGTAACGATCGCGGTAGGCTTGTTCAAACGCCTTGCCGCCCGGCATCTGTTCCAGCGGCAGCCCGGGCTCCAGTGCCACCACGCCTTCGCCTTCCCGCTGCGCCAGCGTCAGGAAGGTCTGGCTGACAAAGCCGCCGGCGCCCATCAGCTGCGCGTTCATGCCCAGCTGTTTCAGTTTGCGCGCCAGCGGTGCCGCCTGGGAGTCCACGCCGCCGAAGAAGATCAGATCGGCGTTTTTGCTGCGCACGGTGGTCAGCACGGCGCTGAAATCGACGGTCTTGTCGTCGACGTACTCGCGGGTGACCGGCTGCACGCCCTGGGCCTGCAGCGATTTGATGAACTCGTCCGCCAGGCCCTGGCCGAAGGCGGTGCGATCGTCGATCACCGCGATGCGCTGGGCTTTCAGCGTTTTCACCGCATACTGCCCGGCATAGTTGCCGCCGTCGTCGTCGTGGCCCATCACGCGGAAGCTGGTGTCAAAGCCTTGTTGCGTGTAGCCGTGGCCGGTGGCGACCGGTGCCACCTGGGCGATGCCGGCGTCGTGGTAGATGCGCGCCGCCGGGATGCTGGTGCCGGTATTCCAGTGGCCGACCACGCCGGCCACGCCTTCGTCGACCAAACGCTGCGCGACGGCCACGGCGGTGCGCGGATCGGACTGATCGTCCTCGGACAGCAATTTGAAGGTGACCGGTTTGCCGTTCAGCGTCGGCTTTTGCGCGTTGGCGTCGGCGATCGCGAGGCGCGCGCCGTTTTCGAGATCTTTGCCGATGCGCGCGGAAGGGCCGGTCAGCGGCCCGGCCAGGCCGATCAACACGGTGTCGTCCGCCAGCGCCGGGAGGCTCAGGATCATCGTCACGGCGGCCAGCGCCAACGGCTTGATGCGAAAGTTCTGCTGCATGTCATACTCCTGGTGCGGTTAAAGGTAGCAACGGTTATTCACCCAAATAGATCTGTTTGATTTTTTCATCGTCCAGCATGTCGGCGGAGCGGCCGCTGTGGCTCAGGCTGCCGCTGTCCAACACATAGGCGCGATCGGTAGACTCCAGCGCCAGGCGGGCGTTTTGCTCGACCAGCAATAGCGTGACGCCGTCACGAGCCAACTGTTTGATGACCGAAAAAATGGCCTCCACCACAATCGGTGCCAGCCCCATCGACGGTTCGTCCAATATCAACAGGCGCGGGCGGCTGAGCAGCGCGCGGCCCATCGCCACCATCTGCTGCTCGCCGCCCGAAAGCAGCCCGGCCGGTTGATGCAGGCGCTCGTTCAGGCGTGGGAAGGTGGCGCATACCCGCTCGAAATCGTGCCGCACCGCCGGTTTGTCACGGCGCGTATAGGCGCCCAGCTGCAGGTTTTCTCGCACCGTCAGGCGGGTGAAAATGCCACGACCTTCCGGCACCATCACCAGCCCCTGTTGCAGCAAGCGGTGCGGCGGCACGCCGCGAATCGAACGGCCGTCGAACAGGATGTCGCCCTCGAACGGCTGCAGGCCGGTCAGCGCCCGCAGGCTGGAGGTCTTGCCCGCGCCATTGGCGCCGATCAACGTGACCTGCTCGCCGGCGTTGACCATAAAATCGATGCCTTTGACCGCGTGAATGCCGCCGTAAGACACGTTGAGTCGTTTAACGCTCAGCAGGGCTTCAGACATGCGCGCCGCCTCCCAGATAGGCCTGAATGACCGCCGGTTCACGCCGAACCTGCGCCGGTTCGCCTTCGGCAATCGCTTTGCCGTAATCCAGCACCGTCAGGCGATCGCACAAACCCATCACCAGCTTGACGTCGTGTTCGATCAACAGCAGCGTTTTGCCGCTGTCGCGAATGCGCAGCAGCAGCTCGCGCAGCGCCACTTTTTCTCCGGCGTTCATGCCGGCCGCCGGTTCGTCCAGCGCCAGCAGCCGGGGCTCGGTCGCCAGCGCGCGGGCGATCTCCAGACGGCGCTGGTGGCCGTAGGCGAGATCCCCGGCGCGGTAATGGGCAAATTGGCCGATGCCGACATACTCCAGCAGCGCATGGGATTTATCGCGTACCGCCTGTTCTTCCTCCCTGGCACGGCGGTGGCGGGCGATCGCCGCCCACAGGCCGTTGCGGGTGCGTACGTGGCAGCCGACCATCACGTTTTCCAGCACGCTCATTTCGTTGAACAGCCGCAGGTTCTGGAAGGTGCGGGCGATGCCGGCCTGCGCCACTTTATCGATCGCCTGGGGCTTATAGCGCTGGCCCTGCAGGCGAAATTCGCCCTCGTCGGCACGGTACAGGCCGGTGATCAGATTGAAGCAGGTGGTTTTACCGGCGCCGTTTGGCCCGATCAGGCCATAGATTTCCCCCTGGCGGATGCTCATGCTGACGTCATCCATCGCCGTCAGGCCGCCGAAGCGTTTGCTGACGTGGTGTAAAGCGAGCAAAGGCGTCATGCGGCATTCCCTCTTAGGTGGCGGGCCGGCCACAGGCCCGCCGGGCGATACAGCATCACCAGGATCAGCGCCAGGCCGTAAAACAGTTGGCGGATAATTTCCGGGTCGATCAGCACCTGGCCGAACAGCGCCTGCTGCAGCGGCCCCATGCTGCTGCGCAGCAGCTCCGGCAGAGCGGCCAGCAGCAGCGCGCCCAGGATCACGCCGGGGATGTGCCCCATGCCGCCGAGCACCACCATCGCCAGTACGGCGATCGACTCTTGCAGGGTGAACGATTCCGGCGACACGAAGCCCTGAAACGCGGCGAACAGCGCGCCGGCCACGCCGCCGAAGGTGGCGCCGATGGCAAAGGCCAGTAGCTTGAAGTTGCGGGTGTTGATGCCCATCGCCCGCGCGGCGTCCTCGTCTTCGCGGATCGCCGTCCACGCGCGGCCAATGCGCGAGTTTTGCAGCCGCAGGCTGATAAACAGGATCGCCAGCAGCAGCGCGGCGAACAGGTAGTAATAGAGATACAGGCCGGAGAAACGCACGCCGAACCACTCATGCATGCCGGAAAACTTCAGCCCGAACAGGCTGACCGGGTCGATGCCGGAAATGCCTTTGGGGCCGTTGGTGAGGTTGACCGGGCGGTCGAGATTGCGCATCAAAATACGCACGATCTCGCCGAAACCGAGCGTGACGATCGCCAGGTAGTCGCCGCGCAGCCGCAGCGTCGGCGCGCCGAGCAGAATGCCGCACGCCGCCGCCAGCAGCGCCGCCAGCGGGATCAGCCACAGCATCGACAGGTGCAGCCCATCGGGGAACCACTGCAGCAGCAGCGGGAACTGCTGCGTCAGATGCGGTGACGACAGCAGCGCGGCCAGATAGGCGCCAACGGCGTAAAAAGCGATAAAGCCCATGTCCAGCAATCCGGTCATGCCCACCACGATGTTCAGCCCGAGCGCCAGCATCAGGTACAGCAGCGCGAAGTCGACGACGCGCACCCAGTAGTTGCCGCCGGCGGCGCCCGCCACCCAGGGTGCCAGCAGCAGGGCGAGAATGAACAGCGTCAGCCCCAGCCTGGCGCGCCGAGGCGTGGCCAGAGGAAGCGAGGAAGTTAAAACGGTCATCGTGATGTCCTTATGCGCGCGTGGCGATGCGTTCGCCCAACAGCCCGGAGGGGCGGAAGACCAGCACGGCGATCAGCACCAGAAACGCGAATACGTCCTGGTAGTTGCTGCCGAATACGCCGCCGGTCAGCTCGCCGAGATAGCCGGTGCCCAGCGATTCGAACAGCCCCAGCAGCAAACCGCCGAGCATCGCGCCGCGCAGGTTGCCGATGCCGCCGAGCACGGCGGCGGTAAAGGCTTTGATGCCGGGCAAAAAGCCCATCGAGAAACCGGCGTTGCCGTAGTTGCTGGCCATCATGATGCCGGCTACCGCCGCCAGCGCGCCGCCGAGCGCGAAGGTCAGAACGATGATGCGGTCAGGACTGATGCCCATCAGGCCGGCGACCTGCGGGTTTTCCGCCGTGGCGCGCATGGCGCGGCCGAAACGGCTGTGTTCGACCAGCAGCCAGAGGCCGGCCATGACCGTCACGGCCACCGCCAGCGTGACGATCGCGGTGCCGGTGATCACCGCCGGCGCATGTTCGGCGCTGCCTGCGGTCAGGGCGATGGGCGTCATCGGCAACAGCTGCGGAAACATCAGGGGATTGCGTGACCAGATCAGCATCGCCAGGGTTTG
Organism: Serratia sp. 2880STDY5682894; assembly: GCF_001537385.1. NCBI lineage: Bacteria > Pseudomonadati > Pseudomonadota > Gammaproteobacteria > Enterobacterales > Yersiniaceae > Serratia > Serratia sp. 2880STDY5682894. Next base: position 135,335 of record NZ_FCJA01000001.1, read on the forward strand.
CAACAGCAGCGAGACGCCGATGCCGCTGATCAGCGGGGCCAGGCGCGGTGCATTGCGCAACCGGCGATAGGCCAGACGTTCGATCGCCATCGAGGTGATGGCGCAGACGGCCATGGCGAACAGGGCCGCCAGCAGCAGCGTGGCGTAGGGCGGTAACGCGGGAAAATGATGCTGCAACACGCCGATCGCCGACAGCGCGCTGAGTGCCCCGACCATCAGCACGTCGCCATGCGCGAAGTTGATGATGCGCAGGATGCCGTACACCATGGTGTAGCCGAGCGCGATCAGCGCATAGATGCTGCCGAGCATCAAACCGTTGACGGTCTGCTGTACCAGCGTATCCATAGGGAGAGTCCGGAGATAATGAGTCAGGAGGCTCACAGTAGAGAATTTAAAAAAATTGTAAAATACGGAAAAATACTTTCTTATACAAAAAACGAGTGATTTTAATGCTTTGATTTTTATGTATATTAAATAAATACTTCTCCCGGACTTTCCATAAAACAATCGATATATGAAAAAAACAGAACAGTACGATGAGCCGTTGCCGATGTTGCCGAACGATCCGCCGCTGCGCGCCGTGCGGGCGTTCGAGGCCATCGCGCGCCTGGGCAGCATCAGCGCGGCGGCGAAGGAGCTGATGATTTCGCCTTCGGCGGTCAGCCATCAGCTGAAAACGCTGGAGGCATTCTTGCAGATGCCGTTGACCGAAAGGCAGGGGCGCCATCTGGTGCTGCGCGGCGAGGGGCGGGAATATTACCGCTCGATCCGGTCGGCGTTTAACGTGCTGCGCCAGGCGACCGAACACGTTCGCGAGCAGTCCGCGTCGCGGCAGGTCACCATCAGCCTGATCCCGCTGTTCGGCATGGGCTGGTTCATTCCGCGGCTGCGCGGCTTTCTGCGCGAAAATCCGGATATCGACATCAATGTGGTTTACGCCAACCACCGCAATTACCTGAGCGACGCCGCCGATCTGTCGATCCGCTTCGGGGTTGGGCAGTGGACCGGCTATCGCAGCGAAAAGCTGATGTCCGGCCAAATGGTGCCGGTGTGCAGCCGGGCATTCAGTAAACTGCACGGTTTGCTCGATACGCCGGATCAGCTGGCGGCGCTGCCGCTGCTGCATGATGAGGAGCGTAATACCTGGATGCAATGGTTTCAGCTGGCCGGCGTTAAACGCCCGCTGCGCAGCATCGGGCCGATGTTCGAAGACGGGTTGCTGACGCTGGCGGCGGTGCAGGCGGGATTGGGGTGTGCATTGATGCGCGAGCCGTTGATCGCCCAGTACCTTGAAAGCGGCGAGTTGATCAAAATGTTCGATCTGCCGATAGACGACGGCCGGGATTATTACCTGTGCGCTCGCCTGGATAGCGAACTGTCACAGGAGGGCGAAAACCTGCGGCAGTGGCTGCGCCGCGAGGCCGATGAGCGCCGGCTCGCTTAAAACTCGACGTCCTCCAGGCTGAAAAACGCCGTTTGATCGTTGTAGGAGAAGATTTCGCCGTAACGGCCCCAGTTGATCACCGTATCCAGCGTCTCTTTGGCGGCGCTGTCCGACAGCGAATCCTCCAGCTCCTGCTCGAAACGCACGCGCGGCGCGCGGTGCCCCGGCCGCTCGTCCAACACGTTTTTGATCAGCGCGGCCAGCGGCACATAGCGCAGCAGATGCTCCGCGAACAGTACTTTGCGCGCCTGAACGTCGCCGTCGGCGAAGGCGCGCGCCGGCGGCGTCAGGAAGATGTCGCCTTCGCGCACGTCGGCGAAGCCCAGCGACTGCAGCACTTCGGCGATGGGGAACAGCTCATCGACCTCCAGATGCAGCGAGAGAGCGATCTCCGGCATGTCGGCGCGGCCGAAATAGGGCGCGGCGGCCAGGGTTTCGATCAGGCCGGCGATCAGGTTGGTGGACACGTGCGGCAGTCGGGTGCCGAGCTTCAGCCCTTTCTTGACGTTGCCGTCGGTCGGGCGGGCGGTCATCTTGGCGTAGACATCGTCCACCAGGCGGCGGAACTGCGGATCCAGCCGGTTGCGCGGGTGGCTGAACGGCACCTTGATTTCGGCGATCACCCGGCCGGGGTTGGAAGAGAGCAGCAGAATGCGATCGCACATGAAGACCGCTTCCTCGATGTTGTGCGTGACGATCAGCACCGATTTGATCGGCATTCGCCCCTCGGTCCACAGATCCAGCAGGTCGGTACGCAGCGTTTCGGCGGTCAACACATCCAGCGCCGAGAACGGCTCATCCATCAGCAGCAGCGTCGGATCCACCACCAACGCGCGCGCGAAGCCTACGCGCTGGCGCATGCCGCCGGAAAGTTCGCGCGGGTAGGCGTTTTCGAAGCCGTCCAGGCCGATAAGATCGATGGCCGCCAATGCCCGCTCGCGCCGTTCGGCAGGGGCGACGCCCAGCGCCTCGAGGCCGGCCTCAACGTTTTGCAGCACCGTCAGCCAGGGGAACAGCGCGAAGGTTTGAAACACCATGGCGACGCCTTTGGCGGGGCCGTTCAGCGGCTGCCCCAGGTAGTTCACCGTCCCGGCGGTGGGGGTAACCAGGCCGGCGATGATGCGCAGCAGCGTCGATTTGCCCGAGCCGGAGCGGCCCAGCAACCCGACGATCTCGCCCGCCCGCAGCGACAGATTGACCCCGTCGAGGATCAGCAGCTCGCCATGTGCCTTGTCATAGCCATGGCTGACCGCGTTGACCGCTAAAATTTCCTCGCCGGGCGAGTGCGTCGCCTGCGTTGGGTGAAGGTCTGACATCTGAACGGCTCCTTAATCGATGCGGAAGCGGGATTCGGCGTAGGCGTAAAGCGGCCGCCACAACAGACGGTTGAACAGCGTAACGAACAGTGACATCACGGCGATGCCCAAAATGATCTTGGGGAAATCGCCGGCGGCGGTGGTTTCGGCGATGTAGGCACCCAGCCCATGTGCCTTCACCTGGGTGCTGCCCCACTGCACGAACTCCGCCACGATGCTGGCGTTCCAGGCGCCGCCGGACGCGGTGATGGCGCCGGTAATGTAATAGGGGAAGATGCCCGGCAGCATCACCTGGCGCCACCATTGCCAACCGCGAATGTGAAAATTGGCGGCGGCCTCGCGGTAGTCGTTGGGCAACGCGGTGGCGCCGGCCACCACGTTGAACAGAATGTACCACTGGGTGCCCAACACGATCAGCGGCGACAGCCAGATATCGGGGTTCAGCCGGAAGTGGACGATGGTGATGACGAACACCGGGAACAGCAGGTTAGCCGGAAACGCGGCCAGAAACTGGGCGATCGGCTGGATCTTTCCGGCCAGCGTTGGGCGCAAGCCGATCAGTACGCCGAGCGGCACCCAGATCAGCGACGACAGGGCGATCAGCACCGCCACGCGCAGCAGCGTGATCAGCCCCAGCACCATCACATGGCCCACGTCATTGAGCGTCACGCCGGTCTGCACATAGAGAATGACGCGCCAGGCGATCGCCAGCGTCAGCAGGATGACGATGGTGCTCCAACACCGATCGATCGTGCGCGAACGCCGCTGCCGTTGGGCGCTATTGCCGCGGCGCAACGGCCGGGCGGGCAGGCTCAGTTTCAGGCGCGCGGTTTTGGCCAGCAGTGCGCCCAGCGGCGTCAGCAGCAGGTGGATCAGGCGCGTGCGGCGCATCAGGTTCAACAACCAGGAAGTGGGGGCGCTCGCCGAGCGGGTGGTTTCCATGCGGAATTTGTCCGCCCATGCCACCAATGGCCGAAACAGCAGTTGATCGTAGGCCAGGATCACCACCGTCATGGTGAGCAGCACCCAACCTATCGCGAGCAGATCCTTGCTGAGGATCGCCTGCGCGAGATACGCGCCGATGCCCGGCAGCGTAAAGGTGTTGTTGCCGACGGTGATCGCTTCCGACGCCACGATAAAGAACCAGCCGCCGGACATCGACATCATCATGTTCCAGATCAGCCCCGGCATGGCGAACGGCGCGTCAAGCTTCCAGAAACGTTGCCACGGACTCAGATGGAAGCCGCGCGCCACTTCTTGCAGATCGCGCGGCACGGTGCGCAGCGACTGGTAGAAGCTGAAGGTCATATTCCACGCCTGGCTGGTGAAGATGGCGAACATCGCCGCCAGCTCGACCCCCAGTACCCGGCCGGGGAACAGCGCGATGAAAAAGGTGACGGTGAAAGAGATGTAGCCGAGTACCGGCACCGACTGCAGAATATCGAGGATCGGCACCAGCACCTTTTCGGCGCGCCGGCTCTTGGCGGCCAGGGTGCCGTAGACCAGCGAGAACGCCAGCGCGGCCACCATCGCCACCAGCATGCGCAGCGTGGTGCGCAGGGCGTATTCCGGCAGGTTGGCGGGATCGAGCGATATCGCCTGCGTTTTCAGCGTGACGATCGGTTGCAGGGTTTGATGCAGGCCGATGGCCATCATGGCGATCAGGCCGATGATCAGCGGAAAGGCGATGACGTCCCAGCCATTGGGCAGCAGGCGCCGGGCGGAAACATGGGTGTTGAGCCGGACGTTCATTTCACTTCTCCCACGGCGGGCGCAAACAAGAAAGTGACAATCGCATAAGGACTATAGACCATCCGGCGCGGGCGATTCTAAACCGTTGCTCACCGGCGGCGGTTTCTGTGCCGCAAACGGGCGATACTGTAACCCGTGAAGATGACGGTTAAGTTATGCTTATCGCTGCCGAGCGAGTGGCGCGGCGGCAATAAAGTGACAATAATTCCAACTCACTGTGCAAGGCTAAGGAGCAAGCAGATGTCTGTCGGCAATGATACGGAAACCTCGAACAAGACCGGCCTGGCGCCGTTGGCGCTGGGCGCTTTGGGCGTGGTGTTCGGCGATATCGGCACCAGCCCGTTGTACACCCTGAAAACCGTGCTGTTTCTCTCCGGCGATGCGCCGTCGGCGCCGGTGATCCTTGGCCTGCTGTCGCTGATTTTCTGGACGCTGGTGATCGTCACCTCGCTCAAATACGCCATGTTCGCCATGCGCATCGGCAACCGCGGCGAGGGCGGCATCATGGCGCTGATGTCGCTGCTGGTCAGCAGGCGGAAATCCCGGCCGCTGGTGCTGTTCGCCGGCCTGTTCGGCGCGGCGTTGATCTACGGCGACGGCGCCATCACGCCGGCCATCTCGGTGCTCTCCGCCCTCGAGGGGCTGAATATCGTGCTGCCGGCGTCGCAGCCCTACATTCTGCCGGCGGCGGTAGTGATTTTGCTCAGCCTGTTCGCCATTCAGCCGCTGGGTACCGCACGTATCGGCCGCGTGTTCGGGCCGATCATGGCGCTGTGGTTCCTGTCGATCGCCGCGCTGGGCGTGTGGGGCATCATCCAGCACCCGGCGGTGCTGCTGGCGCTGAACCCGATGTACGGCATTCATTTTCTGTTCTCGAACGGGCTGACCAGTTTCCTGGTGCTGGGCGGCGTGTTTCTGTGCGTCACCGGCGCCGAAGCGCTGTACGCCGACATGGGGCACTTCGGCAAACGGCCGATTTGGCTGGCCTGGTTCGGCATCGTTTTTCCCAGCCTGTTGCTCAACTACGCCGGCCAGGCCGCGCTGATTTTGGCCGGCGCCGACGTCACGCAGAACATCTTCTTCCGCCTGTGCCCGCCGGCGCTGCTGATCCTGCTGGTGATCCTGGCCACGCTGGCGACGATCATCGCCAGCCAGGCGATCATCAGCGGCGCGTTTTCGATGACCCGCCAGGCAATCCAGCTGGGTTGGCTGCCGCGGCTGCGGGTTAAACAAACCACCGAGGAAAGCTACGGGCAGATCTACATCGGCGCCATCAACTGGCTGCTGATGGTGGTGACGCTGTTCCTGACGGTGTTCTTCAAATCCTCGGACAATCTGGCCGCCGCCTACGGCATCGCCGTTTCGTTGACCATGATCATGACCACCGGCTTGCTGTTCGTGGCGATGCGCGAGGTGTGGCGCTGGGGGCTGGCCGCCAGCCTGTTGGTGGCGGGGTGTTTCTTCGTGGTCGATCTGAGCTTCCTGACGGCCAACCTGACCAAGGTGTTGCAGGGCGGTTACATCCCGCTGCTGCTGGCCGCCGCGGTCTATACCGTGATGCTGATCTGGCATCGCGGGGTGCTGGCGGCCGTGCGCACCCTCGGCGAGACGACGGTGCCGATCGCGGATTTCCTGGCGAAAATCCAGCGTGAATCCGTGCCGCGGGTGCCGGGCACCGCGGTCTTTCTCACCCGCAGCCTGCAGGGCACGCCGCCGGTAATGAAATGGCACGTCAAACGCAACGGCTCGCTGCACGCCAACGTGCTGGCGCTGACCATTGCCATCGTCAATGAACCGCGGGTATCGAATGCCGAACGCCTGGTGATGCGCGAACTGGTGCCGGGGTTTTGGTGCGGCGTGGCCAGCTACGGCTTTATGGAGCGGCCGAACATCCCGCAGCTGCTGCAGCACGTTGAGGCGCAAAAATGTGGCCTGAACTTTGACGAGGCGACTTACTATCTCGGCCATGAAACCGTGGTGCGCCGCGAGGCGAGCGACCGGTTGCCGTCCTGGCAGCGCAACCTGTTCGCGCTGATGGTGCGCAACGGCATGCACGTCACGGATTATTATTACCTGCCCAGCGATCAGGTGGTGGAGATCAGCCGCCGGGTGCCGGTATAGGCCGGGCGGGCATAAGCTACAACCCGGGATTCTTTCCACGCCGGCCGCAGTCGGCGTAGAGTGCCGCTACGTTCGATAACCACAGGGGGTACCGATGCTGTTCGATTTAAACCTGCAGGCGGCCGAACTGCCTGAGGCCTGGCGTTCTACCGTGCTGGGCCGCGTCGGTGCGGCCAATATCAAAGTGCTGCGCATGGATGAGCGCAGCATAGCGGATGAAGTGCATGATTACAGCGAAGGGCTGCTGGTGATCCGCGGGCAGCTGCGGCTGCAGGTGGCGGGGGAAACGATTGTGGTGCAGGCCGGCCAGCTGTATCAGGCCGCGGCCGGCGTGCCGCACCGCGTGTTGCCGGGCAGCGAAGGCACGCTGGTGATTTTCGATCTGCCCGAAGATTAAGCGTCGCCCAGGGCGGTGAGCGCCACCTTTACCGCCGCCAACAGTCGCGCTTCAGTGACACCGTCACGCGCCTGAATCGACAGGCCGTGCAGGAAGACGGCGAAAAAGTCCCCCAGGCTGTCGGCGTCGGTGCCGGCCGGCAGTTCGCCGGCTTGCACCGCCTGCCGCAGCCGTTCGACGATCTGCTGGGTGCGCTGCAACCGATGCTCAGCCAGCCAGGTTTTGAGCCCGTCGTTCTCCGCACTGACGCTGGCGGCGGAGGAGACCACCATGCAACCCTGCGGCAGATCCGGCCGGCTGTAGAGCCGCACGGCATCTTCCAGCATACGTTGGATCGCCGGGCGAACGCCGCTTTCCTGCGCGAAGGCGCGATCGGCGAAGCCGCCTTCCTCGGTTTCATAACTGGCGATCGCCTCGCGGAACAGCTGCTCTTTGGAGCCGAACGCCTTGTAGATGCGTGCGGAAGCAATGCCCAATTCCGCCACCAGATCCGACATCGAGGTGCCTTCGTAACCCTGTCGCCAGAATAAGTTTCGCGCCTTCAAGAGCGCCTGTTCGCGGTCGAACTCGCGCGGTCTGCCTGCCATTCGCTGCTCCAATTTACCTGCCATTCAGCGACATAGGATCGCTTAAATCGGCGGGAATACCAATGTCTTTATAAATTTCGCTTGCGGTCATCGCGCTTTGCTCCTATTGTTTGTCAATCGACAACCAATAGGAGTTTACGATGAAAACCCTCAAAGGTCCAAGCCTGCATCTCGCGCAGTTCAGCGATGAGACAGCGCCGTTCAATAGCCTGCCCGCCATCGCCGAATGGGCGGCGCAGACCGGCTTTAGTGCGCTGCAGATCCCGGCCTGGGATCGGCGTTTATTCGACGTGGCCACCGCCGCGGAAAGCCAAACCTACTGCGATGATTTGACCGGCATGTTGGCGGAACAGGGGTTGGTGGTCAGCGAGTTGACCAGCCATATCTTCGGCCAGCTGATGGCGGTACACCCGGCTTACGATGCGCTGTTTGACAGCTTCGCGCCGCCGGCGCTACAGGGCAATCCGCAGGCGCGTGGCGAGTGGGCGCGGCAGCAAATGCTGTTGGCGGTGAAGGCGTCGGCGCGGCTCGGGCTCAGCGAACTGGGCACCTTTTCCGGTTCGCTGGCCTGGCCCTATCTGTTTCCGTTCCCACAGCGTCCGGAAGGACTGATCGATACCGCGTTCGACGAACTCGCCAGGCGCTGGCTGCCGGTGCTTAACGCCTGCGACGAGCAGGGGATCAACCTGTGTTACGAAATTCACCCGAGCGAGGATCTGCACGACGGCGTGACATTCGAAATATTTCATGAGCGCGTCGGCCACCATCCGCGCTGCCGGGTGCTGTTCGACCCGAGCCATATGGTGCTGCAGCAGCTCAACTATCTGGAGTTTATCGATATCTATAAAGAGGTTATCGGCATGTTCCACGTCAAGGACGCCGAGTTCAATCCGACCGGTCGGCAGGGTATTTACGGCGGCTATCAATCCTGGATCGATCGCGCCGGCCGCTTCCGCTCGCTGGGCGACGGCCAGGTCGATTTCAACGGCATCTTTTCACGCCTGACGCAGTACGATTATTCGGGCTGGGCGGCGCTGGAGTGGGAATGTTGCCTGAAAAACCCGCAGGACGGCGCACGCGAAGGCGCAGCCTTCATTCGCGATCGCATTATCCACGTCACCGACAAAGTGTTCGACGATTTCGCCGGCGCGCCGGTCAACCCACAGCAGATCAATGCCTTGCTCGGCATTCGCTGAGCCTAATCCTTCAGGGAGTTACCCCATGCAATACCGACAGAACGAGGTCACGTTGGCGGATCTCGCGGCGGAACACGTCTATCTCCAGGTCAACGGCCGGCGCCTTCACTGCGTGGTGGCCGGTGAAGGGCGGCCGGTGCTGCTGATCCCTGGCTGGCCGCAAACCTGGTACACCTGGCGCCATGTGATGCAAGCGCTGGCGGCGGCCGGTTTTCAGGCGATCGCCGTCGACCCGCCGGGCATCGGCGATTCTGACAAGCCCGCTGGCGGCTACGACACCGGCAACGTTGGTGCGACGTTGCACGCGATGATGGCGCAGCTGGGCCATGAACGTTACCAACTGGTTGGCCACGACATCGGCATGTGGATCGGCTACGCCATGGCGAGCGATTTCCCGCAGGCGGTGGAGCGTCTGGTGCTGACGGAGGCGGTGATCCCCGGGCTGGCGCCGCCGCCGCCAATTTTCGTCGCGCCGGAGGAGAACATCTTCCTGTGGCATTTCATGTTCAACCAACTGGCGGATTTGCCGGAGGCCCTGACCCAGGGGCGTGAGCAGGAGTATCTTGGCTATATCTTCAATCGCTGGTCCTATCGGCGCGATCGGGTGGCGGCGCAGGTGTATATCACCGCCTATTCGGCGCCGGGCGGCCTGCGCGCCGGATTCGACTATTACCGGGCGATCCCGGAGACCGTGCGGCAGAACCGGCTGCGCGCCGCCACGCCCCTGACGATGCCGGTGTTGACGGTAGGGGCGGAGCACGCGACCGGTAATGCGCCGCTGACGACGCTGCGGGGCAATGCGCACGATCTGCGGGGCGAAACGGTCGCCGGCTGCGGGCATTTCATTACTGAGGAGTGCCATGAGGAATTTATTGCCCTGATTACGCCGTTCCTGGCAGGAGAACCCCATGCCGCTCGATGAACGCATCGCCGCCTTTTTGACGGCGTCGGCCGATGCGCCGCCCCCCGCGTCGCTGGCGGAAATGCGTGTGGCCACGGAAACCGGTTTACGCCGGCTGCAGGGCGAGGCGGAGCCGAGCGGCGGCGTCAGGGACTATACGGTGGTCGCCGCCGATGGACACAGGATTGCGCTGCGCACTTATCTACCGGCAGGGGAAAACCGCGCGAACGCGCAACCGGCGATGCTGTTCGCCCACGGCGGCGGCTGGTGCCTCGGTTCGCTGGCGCTGTACGATCGGCCCTGTCAGGCGCTGGCCAACGCCACCGGCCGGGTGATCCTGTCGGTCGACTACCGTCTGGCGCCGGAATACCCGTTTCCGCAGCCGCTGGAAGATGTCTACCAGGCGCTCTGCTGGGTGGCGCAACAGGCGCCGCAGTTGGGGATCGACGCGCAGCGCCTGGCGGTGGGCGGCGACAGCGCCGGGGGCAATCTGGCGGCGGCGGTCGCGCTGTTGGCGCGGGATCGCGGCGGCCCGCACATCGAGCGCCAGCTGCTGCTGTACCCGGCGCTCAGCCGCGAGATGACGACGACGAGCTATCGCGAGTTTGCCGAGGGGCACTTTCTGACGCGCGACGCGATGGTATTTTGTTGGCAGCAGTATCTGGCCCAGCGGCGCGATCCCGGCGCCGAGCCGCTGCACGCCGCCACGCTGCGCGGGTTACCGCCGGCCACCATCCTGAGTTGCGAATACGATCCGCTGCGCGATGAGGCCGAGCAGTATGCGCAGCGGCTGCGCGAGGCGGGCGTGCCGGTGCGCTGCGAACGGTTGCCGGGCATGGTGCATGCCTGCATTCACATGCTGGGGCTGACCCCGGCGGCGCGGCGGCTGTTCGAACTGGCTCGCGAGTAAAAAAAAGCCCCGCACTGCGGGGCTTTTGGCTATTCATCCGACGCGCGATTAACGGCCGGCGACGGTGACGAAGCGGGTTTCCAGGTAGGACTCGATCGCTTCGCTGCCGCCTTCGGTGCCGTGACCGGAGTCTTTCACGCCGCCAAACGGCGTTTCCGGCAGGCCGAAACCGATGTGGTTGATGCTCAGCATGCCGCTCTCCACGTCGCGCCCCAGCGCATTGACGGTGGCGATGTTGCGGCTGTAAGCGTAGGCGGCCAGCCCGTACGGCAGGCGGTTGGCTTCGGCGATCGCCTCGTCATAGGTGGCGAACGGGCGCAGCAGGGCGACCGGGCCAAACGGCTCTTCTGACATGGCGCGCGCGCTCAGCGGCACGTCGCGCAGCACCGTCGGCTCGAAGAAGTTGCCTTTGCCCGCCACGCGCTTGCCGCCGGTGCTGGCTTTTGCCCCGTGGGCGACGGCATCCTGCACCAGCGCCTCGATATTGTCGACGCTGCGGCCCAGCACCATCGGCCCCATGGTCACGCCGTCTTCCAGCCCGTTGCCGAGCTTGAGCTCACGCACGGCGGCGGTGAATTTCTCCACGAAGGCTTCATAAACGCCTTGCTGGATCAGGAAGCGGGTCGGGGCGATACAGACCTGGCCGGCGTTGCGGAACTTGGACTGCGCCAGCTCTTTGGCCGCCGCGTCGAGATCGGCGTCGTCGAAGATCAACACCGGCGCGTGGCCGCCCAGCTCCATGGTGGCCTTTTTCATATGCTGGCCGGCCAGCGCCGCCAGATGCTTGCCCACGCGGGTGGAGCCGGTGAAGGAGATCTTGCGAATGGTCGGATGCGGGATCAGGTATTCCGAGATTTCCGCCGGGGTGCCGTACACCAGCGCGATCACCCCGGCCGGGATCCCGGCGTCGGCGAAGGCTTTGATCAGCTCAGCCGGCGAGGCCGGCGTTTCTTCCGGGCCTTTGACGATGATGGAACACCCCGCCGCCAGCGCGGCGGACAGCTTGCGCACGATCTGGTTGATCGGGAAGTTCCACGGCGTGAAGGCGGCCACCGGGCCGACCGGCAGCTTGAGGGTTTGCTGCTGCACGTCGCGGGCGCGGGACGGAATGATTTGCCCGTAGGTGCGGGTAGCTTCGCCGGCGAACCAGTCGATGACGTCGGCGGCGTTGAGAATTTCGATTTTGGCCTGCGCCACCGGTTTGCCCTGTTCCTGCGTCATGACGGCGGCGATGGCATTGGCGCGTTCGCGCAGCAGCGCCGCCGCTTTGCGCATCAGGTTGGCGCGCTGGTGCGCGGCGGTGTCGCGCCAGACGTTAAATCCGCGCTCGGTGGCGGCCAGCGCCAGATCGAGATCCTCTGTGGCGGCGTGCGCCACTTGACCGATTATCTCGTCGGTGGCGGGGTTGGTGACCGGCAGGGTTTTCCCGGCCAGCGCGTTGCGCCATTGTCCATCGATATACAGTTGAGTATCCGGATACATTGTTGCCTCTTGTTTGCGGAGTGTCAGGGGCCGATGAGCTTCGCGATGCGGCACGCCTGAAAGGGACAGGGACCTTAACCCTACGCCGAATGGCGGCGATCGTCCAGGCGAGGGGCACGAAAGCGCCAGGGCGGCTACTCAACCGGCGATGTTTTGGCTATGCTGAGCAGATTGTCAGCACGGACGAGGAGGTCGGGTGCAAGGGGTACCACAACAGTTTCCGTTCGAGAAGGATTGCGCGCAGTTCCGGCATTTGTCGCATCTGCCGGGCGTCGAACTTTATCAGGCGCATATCGAACGCTATGCCTTCGAGCCGCATACCCACGATGCCTTCGCTATCGGCACCGTAGACACCGGAGCGGAGCGTTTCCGCTATCGCGGCGCGCAGCATCTGGCGGCGCCGGGCGCGCTGGTGCTGATGAACCCCGATGAGCTGCATACCGGCGAAGCCGAAACGCCGGGCGGCTGGTGTTACCGCATGCTCTATCTGGCGCCCGAGGCGCTGGAGCAGCTGTCCGGCGATAGGAGCCAGTGGTTCACCGATGCGGTGCGCCACGATCCGCGGGCGGCGCAGCGCCTGTCCGCCATTCTCGCCACGCTGTGGCAAACCGACGATCCGCTCACGCTGGACGGCCTGCTGTTGGAGGCGGTCGAGCTGTTGCACCCGCACATTCGCACCGGGCAGCGGGAAAAAGCCGAGGCGGCGCACCGTTTTGAGGTGGTGAAAAGCTACCTGCACGACAACTTCGCCGAGGCGGTGACCCTCAATCAGCTGGCCGAGCTGGTGTCGCTCAGCCCGTACCATTTTCTGCGCAAGTTCAAGGCCGAATACCACGTTTCGCCGCAGCAGATGCTGATGGCGATCCGGCTGTCGCAGGCCAAACGCATGCTGGAGCGCGGCATGCCCGCCGCACAGGTGGCGGCGGCGGCGGGGCTGACCGATCAGGCACACCTGACGCGCGCCTTCGCCAATCGTTACGGCGTCACGCCAGTGCGTTTCCAGAAACAGGTGAAATTGGGCTAAAACAGCAACCTGCTACAATAATTCCTTCCCGCGTTTTCGCTACTCTGCCGCTGTCTTGTCGGGCGGGTTGGCCGCACCGGCCGTTTGTCGGAGTCGTTATGTTCATTGGCGTTGTGTTTGCCCTGGCCGCCGGGCTGATGTGGGGATTGATCTTCGTCGGCCCGCTGCTGGTGCCGGATTATCCCGCCGCGCTGCAGTCCACCGGGCGCTATCTGGCCTTCGGGCTGATCACCTTGCCGCTGGCGTGGTTCGATCGCCGCCGCCTGCGCAAGCTGCGGCGCCAGGATTGGCTGGAGGCGCTCAAGCTGACGGCTATCGGTAACCTGCTGTACTACCTGTGCCTGGCCAGCGCCATTCAGCGTACCGGCGCACCGGTATCGACCATGATCATCGGCACCTTGCCGGTGGTGATCGCCATCTGCGCCAATCTGTTTTACGGCCGCCACGACGGGCGGCTGGCCTGGGGCAAGCTGGCGCCGGCACTGCTGCTGATCGTCTGCGGGTTAGCGTGCGTGAACGTCGCCGAGCTGCGCGGCAACGCGCTGCCGATCGACGGCTGGCGTTATCTCAGCGGCCTGGGGCTGGCCGTGTTGGCGGTGGCGTGCTGGACCTGGTTCCCGCTGCGCAACTCGCGCTGGCTGCGGGAGAACCCGACGCAGCGGCCGGCTACCTGGGCCACGGCGCAAGGGCTGGTGACGCTGCCGCTGGCGCTGCTGGGCTATCTGGCGGTCTGCGGCCAATTGGCGCTGAGCGAACCGGCGTTCGCCTTGCCGTTCGGCCCGCGCCCTGAGGTGTTTATCCCGCTGATGCTGGTCATCGGCGTGTTCTGCTCCTGGCTGGGGGCGCTATGCTGGAACGAAGCCAGCCAGCGCCTGCCGACGGTATTGGTGGGGCCGCTCATCGTGTTCGAAATTCTGGCGGGGTTGGCCTATACCTTTCTGCTGCGCCAGGCCTGGCCGCCGCTGCTGACGCTGGCCGGCATCGTCTGCCTGATCGCCGGCGTGGTGTACGCCATGCGCATCAAGCCGCAGCCGGTGGTGGTGGCGCTGGAGGACAAGCAGGGGTGACGCCCGCCGCGAAGGCGGGCGCGAGGGTTAACGCTTGCTGTGGTGAATGATCTCTTCGGCCACGTTGCGCGGCGCTTCGGCGTAGTGGCTGAATTCCATGGTGTAGGTGGCGCGGCCCTGCGACATCGAACGCAGGGTCGTCGAGTAGCCGAACATCTCGGACAGCGGCACCTTGGCACGAATTTCCTTGCCGCCGCCGCCCGGTATCTCTTCCATGCCCTGCACCAGGCCGCGGCGTGAGGAGAGGTCGCCCATCACGTTGCCGGCATAATCTTCCGGCGTTTCCACCTCCACCGACATGATCGGCTCAAGGATCACCGGATCCGCCAGGCGGCAGGCTTCCTTGAAGCCGAAAATCGCCGCCATGCGGAACGCCTGTTCCGACGAGTCGACGTCATGGTAAGAACCGAAGGTCAGGTGCACCTTGACGTCCACCACCTGATAACCGGCCAGCACGCCGTTGTTCAGCGCCTCGAGCACGCCTTTTTTCACCGCCGGGATAAATTCGCCCGGAATGACGCCGCCCTTGATCTCATCGAAGAATTCGAAGCCTTTGCCGGGTTCGTTGGGTTCGACGGTCAGCACCACGTGGCCGTATTGCCCTTTACCGCCGGACTGGCGCACGAACTTGCCTTCCACGTCGGCCACCCGCTTGCGGATGGTTTCGCGGTACGACACCTGCGGCTTGCCGGTGGTGGTCTCCACCCCGAATTCGCGGCGCATGCGATCGACGATGATCTCCAGGTGCAGCTCGCCCATGCCGTAGATGATGGTTTGGCCGGATTCTTCATCGGTGCGCACGCGGAACGACGGATCTTCCGAAGAGAGGCGCTGCAGCGCGATGCCCATTTTCTCCTGGTCGCCCTTGGTCTTCGGCTCGATCGCCTGGGCGATCACCGGCTCGGGGAAGGTCATGCGTTCCAGCGTGATGATGGCGCCGGGGTCGCACAGCGTATCGCCCGTGGTGACGTCCTTCAGGCCGACGCAGGCGGCGATGTCGCCGGCGTGCAGCTCGTCGATGTCCTTACGATCGTTGGCGTGCATCTGCACGATGCGGCCGATGCGCTCCTTTTTGCCCTTGATCGGATTGTAAACGCTGCTGCCTTTGGCCAGCACCCCGGAGTAGACGCGCACGAAGGTCAGCTGGCCGACGAACGGGTCGGTCATCAGCTTGAACGCCAGCGCCGAGAATTTTTCGTTGTCGTCGGCTTTGCGGGTGATGATTTCATCGTGTTCGCCGTGGCCCTCCATCGGCGGCACGTCGAGCGGCGAGGGCATCAGTTCAATTACCGCATCCAGCATGCGCTGCACCCCTTTGTTGCGGAACGCCGATCCGCACAGCATCGGCTGGATTTCGCCGGCGACGGTACGCACCCGCAGCCCGTGGACGATCTCCTCTTCGCTCAGCGGTACCTGGTTGAGGTATTTCTCCATAAGCTCTTCCGAGGCTTCGGCGGCGGCCTCAATCATGTTTTCGCGCCACTCCTGCGCCGAATCGCGCAGCTCGGCCGGGATCTCTTCGAAGCTGAAGTTCATGCCCTGCGAGGCTTCGTCCCACAGGATGGCCTTCATCCGCACCAGATCCACCACGCCGCTGAAGTGGTCTTCGGCGCCGATAGGGATAACGATCGGCACCGGGTTGGCTTTCAGGCGCTCGATCATCATTTTGCGCACGCGGAAAAAGTCCGCGCCGATGCGGTCCATTTTGTTGACGAACGCCAGCCGCGGCACCTTGTATTTGTTGGCCTGGCGCCAAACGGTTTCCGACTGCGGCTGCACGCCGCCCACCGAGTCATAGACCATCACGGCGCCGTCCAGCACGCGCATCGAGCGCTCCACTTCAATGGTGAAATCGACGTGCCCGGGGGTGTCGATGATATTGATGCGGTGCTGCGGATAATTATGCTGCATGCCGTTCCAAAAGCAGGTGGTGGCCGCCGAGGTGATGGTGATGCCGCGCTCCTGTTCCTGCGCCATCCAGTCCATGGTCGCCGCGCCGTCATGCACTTCACCCAGCTTGTGGCTGACCCCGGTGTAAAACAGAATCCGCTCGGTGGTGGTGGTCTTGCCGGCATCGATATGCGCGGAGATGCCGATGTTGCGGTAACGTTCGATAGGGGTGGTGCGAGCCATAATCAACCTTTCTTAGCCGCGTGAAGGAGAGCGGCTTAAACAGCATGGATAATGGTGATAATCCTCAGAGGGTTATCTGCCGGATCGCAGAGCCTCGCTCTGGTCACAAACTAATCGTAGTTGAAGGCGTTGGTTTTTTTAAGCGATGGCTGTGATAGATGAAAGTTTGCGCGCAGGGGGAGAAAAGGGCGAAAAAAAAGGCCCGTAACGGGCCTGTTGTCGAGCGGCGCATTCGCCGCTTATTTGCGTCCCAGCAAGAAGCCGAAAACGATGCCGACCGCCGCCGCAACGGCCACGCCGGCCAGCGGGTTGGCTTCCACCTGGGTTCTTACGCTGTCCGCTGCGTCTCGGGCGGCATAGCTGGCCTGGGAGGCGTATTTGCGCGCCGCGCCGCGCACCTGATGCTCCGGCGAATCCACGGCTTTGCCGAACGCTTCTTCTACCGCGCCTGCGGCTTCATTGGCTTTGTCTTCCGCTTTACCAAACATGCTGCTCTCCTGATCCTTGTGGGTTAACGAATCCTAAGCCTAGCAGGTAGACGCCGTTTTTTGCAGCATTCTGTGCGTTATAAGAGCAATCCGAGCAGAGAAAAATCTTGCCGGGCGCGCGGTGACGGCTTCACCCGCACGGCTTTTTGTGTTCTATTGGCTAGCTGTTTAACCGGGTATCGTTAACCTTTGACCGATTCGTTGAGTTGAAAGGACTCCCCATGTCAGTACTGCGTATTCTGGCGCTGCTCGCCGCGACCGCCGCCGCGTTGCCCGCCCAGGCCAAGCCTGTGCTCCACGGTGCCGCGACCGAGAACGGCATTCGTTGGCAATCATGTCTCAACAGCGGTTTTCAGCGCTGGTTCGATGAGCCGCCACCGCCGGGGCTGCGCTGCGGTTACCTTGAGGTGCCGTTAGCCTACGCCACGCCGCCCGCTCATGCGGCGCAGGCGGGCGAACAGACCGTGCGTTTGGCGCTGACCCTGCTGCCCGCCACCGGGCCGAAAAAGGGCAGCGTGGTGATGATCAGCGGCGGGCCGGGCCTGCCGGGCATCAATCCTTATTTGGGCAATGATGGTCACGTCGCCAGGCTGCGTAAATCCTACGATATCATCGGTTACGATCCGCGCGGCGTCGGCCAATCGACGCCGAAAATCTCCTGTCAGGTGGCCGAAGGCGACGAAACCCCGTCACCGGACGACAACGACGTGGCCGGTGCGGAGAACCAGACGCGCACCCTGATTGCCGCCTGCATCAAACAGACCGGCGCGGACGTGCTGCAACATATCGGCACCGACGAAGCGGTCAACGATCTGAACGCGATCCGCCACGCGCTGGGCGAACCGGGGCTGACGGCGATGGCGTACTCTTACGGCACCAAGGTGGCGGCGCTGTATGCCGAACGTTTTCCGAAGAAAACGCGCGCGCTGGTGCTCGACGGGGTGGTGGATCTGGCGGAAGACGATTTCACCCAGCGGCTGAACCAGGAGCGGGGCTTCCAGCAAAGCTTCCTGCGCTTCGCTGCCTACTGCGGCAAAACCGACAGTTGCCAGCTGGGCGGCGGCGCCAATCAGGCGCTGCAGCGTTATCATGCCTTGCTGCGTAAGCTGCATGAGCAGCCGTTCGTCACCGCGGCGGGGTATGAAATCTCCGCCGACGACGTGCTGACGGTCACGCGTTCGCTGCTGCTGTGGCCGGAGCGCTGGCACGAGCTGGCGACCGTGCTGCGCCAGCTCGATGCCGGGATCGCCGGGCAGCAGGTTTCCGATCTGATCGACGAAAGCTATTCGCCGGATGCCGATGACGCCCTGAACGTCATCACCTGTGCCGACGTCGCCAACCCGACGGCCGATACGCAGCTGTTGCGCCGGCAGCGGCAGGAGATCAATACCGCCGCTATGTATGCCCACTATCTGCCGCTGCACGAATACCCGCTGGAAATGTGCGATCTGTGGCCGTACCGCGGCAAAGATCGGCCGCACACACCGGTGGCGTCTGCCGCGTTGCCGCCGCTGCTGTTCGTCGCGCAGCGCTACGATCCGACCACGCCGTACCGCAACGCGCAGGTGATGGCCGCCGCCTTTAAAAGCCCGCTGATCACCCGCGAACGCGACGGGCATACGCTGGTGCTGAACGGCATCGACAGCTGCGTTGACGAAAGCGTGGTGGATTATCTGCTGGCGCCGAAAAAGCCGCGTCACGACAAGACTTGCCGTTGAGGAGGCCGGGCGGAAGCCCGGCCTTGGCTGTAGCGACCTGCATTTATAAATGGGCAAACCCGCCGCCAGAATACGATCGTCTTTTTTTAACCGAAAAAACCGGTCAGCAGGTGACCGGTTTGTGTGACGGGTGGTGTTAAATCAGAACTGGTAAACCAGCTCGTGGCCACGACGTTATCCGTCGGAACACCGGTATATAGGTCTAGGGAGTCATTGTGATGATCTCCCTAAATGAACTCGTGCCAGACTTGACCAGTGTCGGTCAAATAATCATCAAATTGCCTTCTCCCCACATACCAAGAAGTCACCGGGCGTAAGTTTCTGGCATCCCTCAGAACAACATCGTTGCGGCTGAAACAGTAGCCTAAAATAACATTTTTATCTGTACTGTTTACTATACGAGAGTACTCACTTGTTGATATTCTCGAAAGGTTTCTGACAGATACCCTCGAGTTCCCTAGACTGAGGGAACGATCCTCGCGACCAAATTGGCGCACAATAAGACTATCGCGCCTGTAAGAGCCTTCCCAGTTAACGCCTCGAGAAGTACCATGGCTTCCAGATAGAATTACTATATCTTTATCATTGGCCTTAGATACAAAGTTGACAGCATCTTTCACATAATCGGCATTTATTACACGGTTACTCGCCATAAGATAGGTCCCATTCTCATTACGAATGGAATCGTCCCACGCTCTTGGATTCTCTTCAGAACCAGAATGGTAATCTATATTAACATGCTCCTCCGCGACTCCGCCTTCGATGCGACCTCTTGTTCTGGGATTGTCCGTCAATGTCCTCTCCATTGAACCGCCCACATCCTGCACCGCCGCCCCCACACCAACGGCGGCGGACGCCGCGCCGGTTCCCAGCGATACCCAGCCCAGAATACGACTGGTTTCGGGATGCGAATTGCTTTCCGCCTGACTGGCAATATTGGTTCCAGCGGACGTCACGGCGAGCAATGCTCCCGCTACCGCCAGCGGTCCGCCAAAGGTTGCGGCCAGCCCCAATCCGATAACGGATGCCACGCCACCGACAATGGCTTGCCAGCGTACGTGATGACCTGTCGGGTCGGTGTGGTTGATGGGGTCGCCCTCACAATAGGCATAGGGATTAATCCCTCCTTTCCCAAACGGGCTCAGGCTGTCAGGAGAGGAAAAACGTTTCAGGTAAGGGTTGTACAGGCGGTAACCGTTGCCCAAATGGTAACCGCCAAGAATCTCGTCCTGACGTTCACCGTTATACCCCAGCACGCTGCCGCCGGGATTATTGATGCTCTGGCCGTACGGATCGTACGTTCCCTGGTCTTGCCGGGCATCCTGCTCTATGCTCAGCACCGAGCCATTGGCATCCGTTCCCGTCAGCCAGACTCCGGGGTTAACGCCGGTGCGGATCTGCGCCAGATTGCCGCCCGGCCCCGTTATCAGCCGAACCTCATCTCCTGCTTTCTGCTGATTCACCAGCGTTGTTCCACGGTAGTGCAGCGCTGTTTCGTCCTGCTGTATCAGCCGGCCCATGGCGTCATATTGATAAACCGTGCTTTGCGATGAGGCATCTTTGAGCTTGCGCGTTGCGCTGGATAAACGCCCTTCCTGGACGGATGAGTAATAGTTCAATGTCCTCGCGGATGCCCCCATGCCATCATCCGTCAGCATGCCATTCAGGTCATATTTCATCGGGATGGTGGTTTCATAGCTTGGATGTGTATGCGTCGCCTGGGTCAGTTGGCAAGGGTCAGCGGGGTTGTTATAGGTGCAAGCCAGTGTATCCTTGCTACCATCCGCAAACGTACTCTGCACCGAGGTAATATTGCCGTAGGCATCATAGCTGAATGACTGTGACGTTATCTGGTTGCCTTGCTCATCTTGCGGCAACTCGCTGCCACTGGCGCTGTAGTTCGTGAGGCGGTTGCGCGGATCATAACTATAGTTTTCCGTACGTACTGCTTGTCCGCCGCGTTTTAGCATTTTCGTTTTAACCTGAGCATTGGAGTACCATTCAGACTCCAGCGTCCAGCTATGGGCACTTTGGTTACTGGTTACCGTACGCAGTTTTTCTCGGCCCAAATTATCCCACTGCACCGTCGTCGTCAGCGTCGCTTCGGTGGACAGATCCTTACTCACCCACTGATTCGGTCGATCTAATTCGTCATACCCAAGCGTTATCATCACATCTTTATCGCTGACCCCCGTCTGACGGCCAAAACCGTCGTAACTCGTTACCGACTGAACTATTTTCGTAACGTCGATGTAGCTCGTGACTTCACCGGCCGCCGTATAGGTGTACTTCGCCGCCACTGTTGCCTGAGAAAAAAGCTCAGCGGATAAGCGGCCCGACGGCGTATAGGTGTTAGTAATGCTGTTTTCCACCTGACTGCCATTCTTGACTTTCGCGGTTTTCAGCTTGCCCGTTGCACGATCATAGGTAAATTCTTTACGCTGCGGGAGTGCGGCACTCTGCGCAAAGGCCAGCTTGCCGCCCAGCGCCGCAATATAGCCGTAGTTGACCCTGTTGTTGTTTGGCGAGGTCAAACTGTCCGGACCGTGCAGGCTACCGGGCGATATGGCACCCTCTTTAAGCTTGGTTCCTGCGCTGTAGCTGGCCGTCCAGGTCCGGCCGCCAGATGTGCGGCTTGTCACCCGGCCTAAACCGTCAAAGTCCTGGGTACCCATGGATACCGGTGCTCCCCGCGCACCCGACTTAGTCTCGTTTTCCGCCGCTACCTGAATGTCGCTCAGCCAGGCTGATGGCGAGGCTTCACTGTAAATTCGGATGATTTGCGTACCGGCACTGATACTGTCGGAATACACTTTGGGCAATGTTGTCGCCGCAATCCGCCCAAACGGATCATAGTCGAACGCCGTTACGCGGCCCAGTTCGTCCGTTTGCCGACGCAGTTGGTTGAGACCGTCGAATTCCGCGCTGGTTGTACTGTCGGCGCTTTGAACGGCGAAATCGGGCGCCGTCGGATCTTTGGTATTGTTATAGACGTCAATTTGTACCGCCACCCGATTAAGATTGTACCGGGTGACCGTCGTGGCGCTGCGGACATTGTTTTTCCCAACGGTATAGGCAGTTATCGTCATGGCTATCGGATCCGTTACACGGTAATGCAGCAGGTCATGCGACGTCGCAACGTGATGTTGCAGCCCCCAGTCATCATAGGACAATGTGCTGGACAGGTTTTGGCTTGCTTTACTCTCCAGATTCCCTGAGCCCATTGGCAGATAGTCACTGTTCGTCACTGAGGTCGGGCGCAACAGGCTGTCATAGCTTCCCGTTTTTAACGTTTTCCAGCTTTGGCTCAGGTCGTCGGCCAGGCAGACGTCTGTGCTCATCATTTTTCCTGCACCGTTGTAGCCGGTACGCACCTGATTATGGTTCGCATCCGTCGCAGTGATGGAGAATGGGGTACTGTTGTCAGCGTTGATATCATAGACCCAGGTTCGCGTATTTTCATAATCCGTATTTTTCGCCGTAATGATCTTGGTCATGCGCCCCAGCATGTCGTACTCCATCACATCTTTCACACCCAGCGCGTCAACCGTTTCCCATACTCGCCCGGTGAAACGCGAGAGCCTCTGCTGATGTGTCAGGCTCAGGCCGTCATGCGTTAACAGGGTGTCAGTCTGGATTAATGCATTGTCCGCCGCATTCAGCGTGTAGGCCGTGCCGTTCGTGGTCTGATACGTCTTCCCCTCCTTTCCTGATGGATAATGGATATCAACCGTCTTAATCAGGCGGCCAAATTCGTTGGTCTTATCTTGTTTGTCCGAGTAGAAGTAGTCATAGTTCGCCAGTAGCTGCTTGCCGCGACAATGGGTTTCGCGGCTCTTCATGATGGTCAGAGAAATCGCCTCTTTTGCATCATCCGGCGTTTCCATGCCCACGTAAGCATAAGTGGTGACCTGCTCGGGGCTCTTGTAGCCGCCGGTCAGTCGGGGCGTCGCCGTCATTGTCTTGATAAACCGTATAAATCCGTTTGGTTCCGCTGGACAGCCAGTCCCGGCGGCGGCATCCGCCGTCTCCCCTCCAGCGGGATAATATGTCCAGACGATGTCGGTGCCGATGGGCGTGCACACCCCACTGCCGTCTTTCGATACTGTTGATTTTTTTAGCGGGTTCCCCGAGTCATCAAATGTGGTGCTGGTGATTTCACTGCGAGTTTTTGCCGATGTACCGCTGCCTCTGGTCCAGGTGGTGGTGGTGGTTTTGGGCAACTGATAGTTTGATGGCTGAACGTCAAACGTCGCGTTCTGTGCAATATGATATTCCGTAAGTTGCGCGGTAACGCAGTCGTTGCGTGTGGTCACCTGGGATTCGAGCAGGTGATAATTGTTATAGGTTCGAACGGTGGTCGTTTGTACCCCGGCATCGTCGGTGTACGTCTGGGTGGAGCTGTATTTATAGTCGCTTGCCGCACTGTAGAGATTATCTTGCTGCGCCTCCCAGCCTATAGATGAACCATAACCAAGAAAATTGTGGTCGGAATAATCATATTGCTGCGTCTGGGAAAACGACATGTCCGCCGTTGTTATGCTTGAGACACACGGCAACGGGGGGAAGCCAGCCCCTTCCGGAAAGCGTTGCGCATTATCACCGCAAAGGTAAGTGACGCTTTCCCTGAGCCCGCCTGGCCAGGTCAATGAGGTTGCCCACGGCCCCCAACTGTTTCCACTTTGTTCCAGCAGGTCATAGCCAATATTCCAGGTTAATGATGTATCTTTTTCACCCAGGCCATTACACCACAGCTCCGTCAGGTGATATTCATTATCCAGGGTTAACCAAACGTCGTACCCTTCCGTCTGATCAGGCAACACGTGCAGAACGGCGGAGTTTCCCGTGTATTCCAGGGTAAGTAAGGATATACCTGCCTCATCGGTAATATTGCTCAGCCGTAACGGGCCGCAGGAGACATCCCAATGTAGCGTGATATTGTTGCCGCTTGGCGTGAATATCTGGCTAGGAACGCAGAAACCGCCAATCTGCCCGAGCAGCTCTACGCTGCCATCTTTATGCAGAATACGATAGTTGTCTTCCGACATATCGAACCTGAAATTGTCGAGTTTTTTTTGCTGAATGCCGCCGTCAATGACCTGATAGCGTTCACCGGTGGCAAGCGTAAGCAACCCGGACTGAGCGTCACCGTGATAAGAAGACAGCCCGAGAGCAAAACCAATGCCGAAACCGATATCGGTGGTATTGAGAGGAGAATAACTGAGCGACAGAGGCAGGACCGGCCCCCGGCGATCGTTGGCAACCAACTGACCCAGGGTAATATTGATGCCGTATAGACCGGTACGCGGATCTACCCCCCCGGATACGGCGCTGATAAAGTTACTGGCTTGGGTGAAAAAGGCAGAGTCGTCACTCATGTGATTTTATCCTGTTTATAATGATAAGCGCCTTCAGTTGAAACCGCGGCAACAAGCAGGAGGCGATGATTTTATTTTATAGGTTTAAATGACCACTGTAATGCAGGGAGGTTAGGGATATCTTCCGGGCTGTAATATCCGTCACCATAGACATGATAATAACCCCTCGTATGTGTGGAGGTTTCGTTTTCCGCTCTTAAATAGATATTTCCCGCGTAGGTGGCGATCCCAAATAGTTGTTGTGACCACAAAGGTTTTAAACTGAATGACGTCCAGTTATCATTGAGATTGCCACAAGGGATCATTTTAAAATCCTTGCCGCTTTTATTGCCCCGCATTAAATACCTCTCGGTATTCGTGCTGTATAGACTGAATATCGTGCGGCCAGGGGACTTGACCGGTGAGAGTGTCCATTTATAGTAATTGCTTAATCCGTCCTGGTGAGTTTGCGCCTCCTGGTTGTTCCAGATAAACATGTTACCGGAATGGTTGTTAACTATTGCTACGGGATAGTTTGTATTGATAACGTTATTCTGATTTCCACTACAGGGAGACCACGATGTATCGTTTAATAACTGTGCATAATTGGGCAGGTCAGGGCTCAGATAAAACGCGCCGGAATTTCCATTTTCATCATAAACCGTGATTTTGTTGGCGCTGCATCGCTGTCCCTCGGCATAATCCGTGTTCACGCTGAAAATCAGACTGATTCTTATCTTATCGCTTTCATCGCCAATATTTATGAGAGTCACATCGTTCTGGTCGGTTTCCGACGGAGAGATGCCAACAATTGGACGATCTTTTGGTGGCGAATTTTTTTGCGTTGACGGCCAAACATATGCGTCGGTACGATAACCGTTAATGGTACGCGTACTGCACGGGGACATAAGATTATTCGATTGTTTCTGCGGTGGGCATGAAATTTGGTAGTAAAGCTTACTTCCCGCACCGCTTACTCCAGGATCAATGCTGATGACGCCGTTATACTGCCGCCAGAAGTTACTGATCGAATCAATGCTCGAGTCCCAGGTATCGCTGCTGCCGCTATGGGATACCGGTTGCCACGAGCAGACAAAATTGTCGGGATAATAAGTTACTGTGGGGTTTGCGATAATGGTAAGGGGAGCCTCGCTAATGCCCTTTGGCGCATCATAATAGCTGCTGGCACCCGGTCCCGTCGGGGTGATCTTAACGCCTATTTGAAGACTGAGCATTTTTGGGCTTTTACACAGAACGTAATAGATCACTTGAGCACGATTGGTTGGTGTCACCGCATTGTTGGCTGCGCTTGACACAACCAGAAATTGATTAGGCTTATCCGTATAAGCCCAACCGTCACTCCAACCGTCAGGGGAAAGGTTATCCATAGTGGGGCAACTGGTTAACCTCTTTAATTCATTGTGTTTTATATCATTGTATACAATAAGCGTTGTGGCTTTTTTTAGCGTGGCAACGTCAGGCGTGTTTTTGGCCGGGAGGTTTTTATCCGACGTGCTGTTTCCATTCAAAAGGTCAAAGCTGACATAAACCTTTATCATATTGAGCCCATTACCAAAAATTTGCACGGGACTTGAACCCGCATCCGTTCTGATTTGGATGTTACTTACTGCCATCCACTGTGTGGAGACATCGGACGTTACAAGTTCACTCACATGATTTGATTTATTTTCCATTGCATCACCCCTTTATTATCGTTAAAGGAAAAATAATTTTTCGCCACAGAAAGCACAACATACTTGCAGTTTAAATTATTAAATAAATAATCAATTGCAGTATATTTGGCGTACCTAATTCAATAGAATAGCTTTAAAATAAATTAATGCTTTAATTATTTGTTACGGACGTAGGAAAATAGCCATATAAACTCATGTACTAATCAATATAAATTAATAAGATAATTATTGCATAGGAAATGGTTTTTAGTTTTCAAAATGTATCCATTAATGGGATGTCTCTATCTATTTATATAACAATGGTTTCTTTTTTTTAAATTATAAAAACGGACCTGGTACGTTCTATTCATCCATGAAACGACCGTGTTATGGACGCTATCCTGTGACGTTCACTATCGGTCTGCAATCCGCATGGCTGGGGTCGGTGCGGATAAATGCAGGTTCATTTGCAGGTATTGTGGGTCTGAGACCAGCGCTGGTTGCAATTAATGTGGGCTGAAAATCTGGAGTAAATGCAGGTTTGCCCATTTATAAATGCAGGTCGCTACACTTAGCGTTTCGCTTAGGATCGTATCTCTTCCGCCAATGCCAACGTCAGGAACGGCCCCGACAGCGTCTGGTTGTGGTGGCGAATAATGGCCTCGGCGGCGAGGGGAGCGTCAAGAGGCTCCCCCCGCCATGTCAACCGGCGAAAATATGCGCCTGGCCCATCACGTTGAGAGTGACCTGAGAACCGGGCTGCAGGCCTTCGCGGCTGACGGTTTTGATCTCGATTTGCGCGCCGCCGGCGGCCATTTGCAGGTTGAGCGTAGAGACGAAGCCGGCGAAATCGATGCCGGTGATCACCGCCTGGCCGTGCTGCGCCGGATCTGACAAACCGATTTGAATCTGCTCCGGGCGCAGCATGATGCGCGCCGGGCCGCTGCGTTGCCGATCGTCGACGGCGATGCGCCCCAATGCGCAGTCGGCCCAGCCGTGCGCCAGTTCGGCGGTCAACACCAGCGTTTCGCCAAGGAAGCTGGCGGTCGGCTCATCGACCGGCCGCAGATAGAGATCTTGCGGCGCGCCCACCTGCGCCAGCCGGCCGTTGCGCATCACCGCTACCTGATCGGCGAACGACAGCGCTTCGCTCTGATCGTGGGTGACCAGAATCGACGCCACCTTGGCCTCCGTCAGCAGTTCGGCGACCGCTTTGCGGGTGGCGGCGCGCAGGCCGGTATCCAGCGCCGAGAACGGTTCGTCCAGCAGCATCAGCCGGGGTTGCTGCGACAGGGCACGCGCCAGCGCGACCCGTTGTTGCTGCCCGCCGGACAACTCGTGCGGCCACAGCGCGGCCAGACGGCGATCCAGCGCCACCATCTCCATCAGCGCCTCGATGCGCCGCTGTTTCTCACGCTTGCTGCCTTTAAGGCCAAAACCGATGTTGCCGGCGACGGTAAAGTGCGGGAACAGCGCGCCATCCTGCGGGACGAAGCCGATGCCGCGCAGATGCGCCGGCACCCAGCCGCCGCCGTTGCCCATGGCTTGCCCCTGCAGCAGGATCTGGCCGCCGTCAGGAATTTCAAAGCCGGCGATGATGCGCAGCAGGGTGGTTTTGCCGGAGCCGGAAGGGCCGACGATCGCCGTGCGGCTGCCGGCGGCAACCTGCAGGTCGATGTGTTCCAGCACCCTGATGGCGTTATAAGATTTTTCGATACCGTGCAGTTCGAGCGTGCTCATAGTCCCGCCGTGCGTTTAGATTGAGAATAAAGAAGCCAGGTGAGCGGCAATGACAGCGCCACCATAATCAGCGCATAAGGCGCGGCGGCGACGTAGTCTATCTCGCTGGTCAGCGCCCAAAATCCGGTGGCCAGCGTGCGGGTGCCGTTCGGCGCCAGCAACAGCGTGGCGGTCAGTTCATTGGCGATCGCCAGGAACACCAGCGCCGCGCCCGCTGCGGCACCCGGCGCCGCCAGCCGCAGCGTAGTGCTCCACAGCGCCTGCGCCGGCGATTTACCGAGGCTGCGCGCCACGTTTTCCAATTCCACCGGCGCCTGTGCGATGCCGGCGCGCAGATTGATCAGCGCCCGCGGCATAAACATCAGCAAATACGCCAGCAGCAGGGTGATTTCGGTTTGGTAAATCGGCCGGAAGCTGTGAATGGTGATGGTCACCAGGGCCAGCGCCACCACGATGCCGGGCAGCGAGCTGGTCACGTAGTTACAGCCTTCCAGCACGCGGTACAGCCGGGCCGGATAGCGCACCGACAGCCAGGCCATCGGAATGGCGCACAGCGTGATCAGCAACGCGCCGACGGCGGACAGCGACAGCGTTTGCCACAGCGCAGGCCACAGCTCGGCGTTGCGCCACACCTCGAATCCCCCCAGCCACAGCCAGCGGGCCAGGGTAATGAAAGGCACGCCCAGCGCCAGCGCGGTCAGCGAAATCGGCAGCAGCAGCGCCAGCGCGGCGAGCGGCAGCGAAAGGCGACGCGGCGTTTGGCTGCGGGCGCTGCCGGAACCGACGCGGGCATAGCGCGCGCGGCCGCGGCTGAGAGCCTCAAGCAGCAGTAAACCGAGGCAGCACAGCACCAATACGCCGGCCAGCATGTTGGCCGCCGGGCCGTTGAAGGTCGACTGGAACTGATCGAAGATCGCGGTGGTGAAGGTATCGAAGCGTATCATGGCATACAGGCCATACTCCGCCAGCAGGTGCAATGCGATCAGCAGGGAACCGCCCCAGACCGCCAGCTTCAGCTGCGGCAGCACCACGCGGAAAAAGACCGTCAGCGGCCGGGAACCGAGCGAGGTGGCGACGTCTTCGATACCGGGATCCAGACGGCGCAGCACGGCGGCGGCCGGTAGGTAAATAAACGGGAAATAGGCGAGCACCGAGATGAAGACCCCGGCGCCCAGGCCGTGCATCGACGGCACCAGGCTGATCCAGGCATAGCTTTGCACAAAGGCCGGCACCGCCAGCGGCGCGGTGGCCAGTACCGCCCAGAGACGGCGGCCCGGCAGCGTGGTGCGCTCGGTCAACCAGGCCAGGGCTACGCCCAGCACGGCGCAGATCGGCAGCGTCAGCACCACCAACAGCAGGGTGTTCAACAGCAGTTCCGCCACGCGCGGGCGGAAAACCAGAGCGTTGACCGTTTGCCAGCCGGTTTCAAACGCCACGCCGATAACGAATCCCAGCGGCAACAGCGCCAGCAGCGACAGCAGCACGGCGCTGGCCACTACGATCGCTCCCGGCCGCTGATGACGGGGGATAACAGAATAACGCCGCGCGGTCTGCGCGGCGTGGGTACTCAGGTTTGACATAACGATCAAAAACTCTCGGTTTGCCGGCGGGCCTTACAGCAGGCCGGCTTCGGTCATCAGTTCGACCACTTTTTTACTGTTCAGCTGCGCGGCGTCTACTTTCGGTGCGTCCAGATCTTTCAGCGGCACCAGTTTCG
Source organism: Serratia sp. 2880STDY5682894 (assembly GCF_001537385.1). Taxonomy (NCBI): domain Bacteria; kingdom Pseudomonadati; phylum Pseudomonadota; class Gammaproteobacteria; order Enterobacterales; family Yersiniaceae; genus Serratia; species Serratia sp. 2880STDY5682894. The sequence goes on from NZ_FCJA01000001.1 coordinate 164,358, forward strand.
GGTTGGAGGCCGCGCCGACGCCGACGGCGTATTCGAAGGCGTTGTTGGTGCGCAGGATCTCCTGGCCCTGTTTGCCGGTGATCCACTTGATGAACGCCTGTGCCTGCTGCTGATGCTTGCTGGAAGCCAGCACGCCGCCGCCGGAGATGCTGACGAACGCGCCCGGATCCTGATGTTTGAAGTAGTACAGCTTGATGTTGTTGCTGTTCTCGCCGGTTTTAGCGCCATCCACGAACGGGTAGTAGTGATAGATCACGCCGCTGTCGACCTGGCCGGCATTGACCGCTTTCATCACCGTGCTGTTGCCCTTATAGGCGGTGAAATTGGTTTTCATCGCTTTCAGCCATTCCAGCGTCGCTTTCTCGCCTTTCAGCGCTAGCAGCGCGCTGACGATCGCCTGGAAATCGGCGCCCGACGGCGAGGCGGCCCAGCGGCCTTTCCATTCCGGCTTGGCCAGGTCCAGCAGCGACTTCGGCAACTGCGCTTCGGTCAGTTTGGCCGGGTTGTAGACGAACACGGTAGAGCGGGCGGCGATGCCGGTCCAGCGGCCGTGGCTTGGGCGATACTGCGGTTCCACCTGGGCCAGCGTCGCGGCGTCCAGCGGGGCGAACAGCTTGGCGTTATCCACCAACACCATCGCCGGGGAGTTTTCCGTCAGGAAGACGTCGGCAGGCGAAGCGCTGCCTTCTTGCACCAGCTGATTGCCCAGCTCGCTGTCGCCGCCGTTGCGCAGCGTGACCTTGATGCCGGTGTCTTTGGTAAACCCGTCGACCCAGGATTTCACCAGGTTTTCATGTTGGGCGTTGTAAATGACGATGCCCTGATCGGCCGAGGCCGCCTGAGCGCCGAAGGCCAGCATCATCGAGGAGGCGAGCAGGGCGACGGGGCCGAGAGATGAAATACGCAGCTTCATGCAGTTATCCTTTTAGCGTTCGAATGAGGAAAACGAATATCGCCTGGCAAGCGCAAGCAGCCCGATTTTAGCCAAGAACATCAATAATGATAGTGAAAACGATTCGTATTAAATTATTTTTGACGATCGCTCACAAAATGAATTGCCCTAAGGATAAGTTAAGTTTTGGCTGGAATAATCTGTATTGATTGCCTGAATTTATTTCACTGGCGGTTCGCGACGTTCCTGTTCGGCGATGCCGGCCGCCGCGCCCTCCCGCTTGCTTTAGCCTGTTTCCGCCACTACTTCATTGATAATGAAAGAAATTCAACACCGCTTTTGGTTATGACTCATAGCGATTAATGATTTAATTTATTCCACTGCCACATTGCATATTGAACGCGATAAAACACTAATCAGGGATATCGACGTGAAATATTCATTTAATGGCAAGAAACTGGCTGGTTTAATCCTCCTGGCTTTTAACGCGACGGCAGCTCAGGCGGCCGACGTACCGGCGGGCGCTAAACTGGCGCCGGTACAGGAATTGGTGCGCGCCAACGGCTATGAACCGGCGACGCTGGATCCGAACCTGGCCGAGAGCAATGTGGAGTTCTACATCTTCAACGATCTGTTCGAAGGTTTGCTGCGCGTCGGTAAAGACGGCGAAGCGATCCCGGCGCTGGCGCAGAAATGGGAGCATCAGGGCAACGTCTGGACCTTCCATCTGCGGCCGCAGGCCAAATGGTCGAACGGCGATCCGGTAACCGCCGACGATTTCGTCTACAGCTGGCGGCGCCTCACCGATCCGAAAACCGCGTCGCCGTACGGCAGCTATCTGGCTTCGGCCTACGTGCTTAATGCGGCGGCGATCAACGCCGGCAGCAAACCGCCGAGCGAGCTGGGCGTCAAGGCGCTGGACGCGCATACCCTGCAGGTGACGCTGTCGGAGCCCAACTCCTACCTGCTCAAGCAGCTGGTACATTTTCCGGTCTTGCCGGTTAACCGCAAGGTGGTGGAACAGTACGGCAAGAACTGGACTCAACCGGCGCATTTTGTCGGCAACGGCGCATTCCGTCTCAGCCAGTGGGTGGTGAACGAAAAGGTGGTGGTGGAGCGTAACCCGCAGTATTGGGACAACGCCAACACCGTGCTCAACAAGGTGACGTTCTTGCCGATACAGGGCTTCCCGGAAGTGGCGCGTTTTCGCGCCGGCGAGGTTGAGTTGGGGTATACCACGCCGCCGGAGCTGTATCAGCAGCTGAAAAAAACGCTCGGTGAGCAACAGCTGGTGACCTATCCGCTGCTCTCCACCAGTTATTTTGCCTTCAACAACCGCCAGGCGCCGTTTAACGACCTGCGGGTGCGCCAGGCGCTGAATCTGGCGCTGGACAAAGAGATTATCGCCGGCAAGGTGCTGGGATACGGCCAACAGCCGGCCTGGACCTTTACCCCAACGGGGGCGGGCGGCTATAGCCTGCAGCCCGGCGCGGCGGCCGGCTGGACGCCGGAACAACGGCACGCCCAGGCGAAGCAACTGCTGGCGCAGGCCGGTTTCAACGCCGAGAACCCGCTGCGGTTTACCGTGCTGTACAGCAATGACGCCACCATCAAGAAGATCGTCATCGCCGCCGCCGCCATGTGGAAAAAGAACCTAGGGGTAGAGGCCAGCTTGCAAAGCCAGGAGCGTAAAGTGACGCTGGATAATATCAACCGCGGGCAGTACGGCGTGGCCTTTACCCGCTGGCTGGCAGATTACAACGATCCATCCACCTTCCTGAACGTGTTCCGTTCCGACAGCAGCGAGAACAGCCCCAAATACCATAACCCGGACTATGACCGCATTCTGCATCAGGCGACGGCGGCGCAGACGCCGCAGCAGGTGCAACAATATTTCCAGCAGGCTGAGGCGGTGCTGGCCGCCGATACGCCGGTGGCACCGGTGTACTACGAGGCTAACGCCACGCTCATTAAACCTTACGTGAAGGGGATCGACTTTACCCGTCAGGGCGCCTTGTACGATAAAAACGTCTATCTTCTCGAGCACTGAGAAATAAAAAACGGCTGATTTATATCAGCCGTTTTTATAGATTCGTGTTTAATAACATTATCCTAAATACTCCATAAACGACGGGCAATCTTTTCTTCCCGCTGAAGAAAACACCGCCTATACTGCGCCGGTAGTTTATATGCAGTATCTCGTTTGGCGAGGCTCCTATACAAACACAGGTTACTGATCTGACGACATCGAGAGATGCCCAAGGTTAAGACAGGCTTTATCGGATTAAGGTTCAGCCCAAAGTAACTTCCGAGCAACAGTTCGGATACGTTGTATAGTGCTAAAACCTGGACGCGGAGATAGGCAGTCTGCACTCCCTCTGTGGTTACGCCCCTATGCGATTCGCTGTTGAAGTTCAAAACAGAAATAGGGACTGACAATGATCAAGTCACATCAACATTATTCTTCTCCGGCGCTGAGCGCGACTGAAACTCTCGACGAGACCTCGGTCGCCGGCTATATGAACGCCGATTTTATTACTGTTCCCGCGACGATGACGGTCAATCATGCCCGGGAATATTTACTTTCACAGCTAAAAACGGACGAAATTCCCACCCGGGTATTTATTACCGCGGACGATTATCATCTGCGCGGCACGCTGTCGGTGAAAAAACTGCTGCAGTGCGACGAGCAGGATAAAGCGGTCGGCGTGATGATGGACCACAGCTATTTTCAGGTTTCGCCCGACGACGATCGCAACGACGTGGCGCATCTGCTCGGCAAGGGCGGCCTGGACGTGGTGCCGGTCGTGGCGAACAACACGCTGGTCGGCGTGCTGGGGGAGCGAGAGATCGCCCGCCTGGTCGAGGATGAAAACACCGAAGACGCGCAGCGCCAGGGCGCGAGCCTGCCGCTGGACAAGCCTTATCTGGAGACCAGCCCGTGGGCGCTGTGGCGTAAACGATCGGTGTGGCTGCTGATGCTGTTCGTCGCCGAAGCTTACACCGGCAACGTGCTGAAGGCGTTTGAAGATCAGCTCGAAGCGGCGATCGCGTTGGCGTTCTTCATCCCGCTGCTGATCGGCACCGGCGGCAACAGCGGCACCCAGATCACCTCGACGCTGGTGCGCGCCATGGCGCTGGGTGAGGTCAGCCTGCGCAACCTGGGCGCGGTGATCCGCAAGGAAGTGACGACCTCGCTGCTGATCGCCGTCACCATTGGCCTGGCGGCCTGGGTACGCGCCTGGATCATGGGCGTCGGCATGGAGGTGACGTTGGTGGTCAGCCTGTCGCTGGTGGCAATCACCGTGTGGAGCGCGATTGTCTCGTCGATCATTCCGATGCTGTTGAAACGTCTCGGCATCGATCCGGCGGTGGTATCGGCGCCGTTTATCGCTACCTTTATCGACGGCACCGGCCTGATTATTTATTTCAAAATTGCCCAGCAGGTATTGGGTATTTAACCGCGCTCCGCCCGATGTTGCGGGCGGAGATGTAAAGCCTTAATGAGGAGGACGTTAAAAAACATGGATACCGACCAACCCCGATATTTAACGCAAGGGGCTTTTATCGATAACATTTAACCTGAGGACAAAATAATGGGAAACATGACTATTTTTATGGGATTCCTGGCAATGATCAGCTCACTGGGCCTGTTAGCGGCCTATATGAGCACCAAATGGGATGATTGATGAACGCAAAAGATCCGCCTAGATGCATCCTCCCCGTAACCGCTATTTATTATGGGGAGGATTTTTAGCGGCGCGCCGAACGCGCGGCCTGATACGGGAGTTGATAATAATGACGATTCTTATTCTGGGATTGCTCTACGCCATTTTAATGATCTCGGTGGGCGTTAATGAGATTTATTTTTATTCCACCGGAAAATCCAATTTTCTTACTAGCCTCATGCTGACATTTTCTGGCAGTATGCTGCTGATCGCCTTTGTCTGGCAATTATCCTCTAAAGTAAAAAAATAAATCACCGTCCGAATGTGAGCAGCATAATGCAGAATGAAAAACAGGCCGTGGCCAGAAACTCGATGATCGCCAGCGGGTTACTGGCTACGGGCAAGTTCGTCGCCGGTATTTTTACCGGCAGTATTGGCCTGATATCCGAAGGGATCCACTCTTTTACCGATTTTATCGCCACCAGCATCACCTGGCTGGCGGTGCGCATCAGCGATAAGCCCGCCGATGACGATCATCACTTCGGCCACGGCAAGGTGGAAAACCTGGCGGCGCTGTTCGAGGTGCTGCTGTTGCTGGGCGCCGCCGGCTGGATCGTTTATGAGGCCGGCAGCAGCCTGCTCGGGCAACCGCATGAGATCGTCGCCGCGCCGGTGGTGATTGCGGTGCTGCTCATTTCCATCTGCGTCGATTTCTTCCGCGTGCGGGCGCTCAACCGCGTCGCCAAAGCGACCGACAGCGCGGCGCTGGAAGCGGATGCGCTGCATTTCTTCTCCGATATGCTTTCGTCCGGCGTGGTGCTGCTGGGCATGGTGTTTGTGCTGCTGGGCTTTGGCCGCGCGGACGCCATCGCCGCGCTGATCGTCGCCGGCTTTATCTTTGTCGCCGCGATCAAACTGGGCAAACGCTCCTTCGACTCGTTGATGGATGCCGCGCCGGCCGGGGCTACTGAGGCGATCCGCGCCACGCTGGCAAGTTTTCCGGCGGTGCTGGCCTGCGACAGCGTGCGCATTCGCAACGCCGGTGCGGTGCTGTTCGTCGAAATCACGGTGGCGGTGTGCCGCACCTTGCCGCTGGAACGCATCGACGCGCTGAAGCGAGAGATCGTTGAGCGGCTGCGGGAGCAGTACGCCAGCGCGGAATTTACCGTCATCGCGGTGCCGCAGACCCGCAGCGATGAAGACATGGCGACGCGCATTCGGGCGATCGCCGCCAACCACGGCGCGCAGGTGCAGAATGTGACCTTGCAGCAGCTGCCGACGCGCATGGCGATCGGCATGGATTTGGCGGTGCCGGCCAACGCCAGCGTGGCGCAGGCGCATGACATTGCCACGGAGATAGAGGGGATCCTGCGCCAGGCGATCGGTGAAGACACCGAGATAGAGACGCACCTGGAGCCGCAGACGCCGCATTGGCTGACCAGCGAGGATGTCGATGCGACGGAGCTGGCCGATATTCGCCGCATCCTGCAGTCGGCGCTGGAGCAGGGAGAGAGCGTGCAAGACGTACACAACGTCCGCGCGCGCAAGACCGACGGGGGCATCATCGTCAACTTCCACTGCCGGGTGTCGCCGGCGGTCACCATCGCCGCCGCGCACGATGCGGTCGATCGGGTCGAGCGCCGGCTGCGCTCGCTTTATCCTGCCATCACGCGCGCGATAGGGCACGTCGAGCCGATCAAGCCTGGCATTTGAATCAGTTCGACCAACTGCGGGTAGAGCGCCGCGTTGGCCAGCAGCAGCGGGTTGCCGCGCCGCAACCCGTCGTTGTGCATAAAGTCATTCGCCACGCCGCCGGCTTCGCGCGTCAGCACCCAGCCAGGCAGGCTGTCCCAGGCATTCATGTGCGGTTCGTAATAGCCCAGCAGCCGACCGGCGGCCACCTGGGCGGTCATCAACGCGCCGGAGCCGCTGCGCACAAACATCCCTCCCGCCTGCAGCAGGCGACAGAGAAAGCCGCTGAATTCCGCCGCTGAAGCGCGCGGTGAAATCCCGACGCCCATCACGCCATCCGCGACGCTGCGCCCGGCATGCACGCCGATCGGCTCCCCGTTGAGAAAGGCGCCGTGGCCGCGACAGGCGCGGAACATCTCGCGGTGGTTGGGATCGTAGACCACGCCTATCGTCGGCTCGCCGTCGATCACCACGCCTATCGCGATACACCAGGTATGCAATCCGTTCAGGAAGCAGGCGGTGCCGTCAATCGGATCGACGACCCAAACGCAGGCGGCGTTTTCGCCGGTGCTGCCGCTTTCCTCGCCGAGAAACCCGTCCTGAGGAAAGCGGCGGCTGATCATGCGGCGGATCAGCGCTTCGACGCGGCGATCGGCCTCGCTGACCACGTCCTGCAGCCCCTGTTTGAAGTCGACAGCCAGAGTTTGCCGCCGTTGATAAAAGCTGAAAGCGAGATCGGCGGCGGCGCGGGCGATCTCACGCGCAAAGCGGTAGCGCGCCTCGATGTCCCGTGGGGAAAGTGAAGTCATGGCAGGCTCGATAGCAAAGAACGAATCGGGTTACCCTGCCATAAAAGGATGAAGGTAATGTGTCGCTCAGCGCGGCGGGGATGAAAAACGCAGCTGCATTATGGCATCGGGGGCCGATAGCGGTTCGGTCGTGGCCCCGGCCGGTATTACCGCGCGCCAAAACGCCAGCCCGCGCGGATTATCCGGGCTGACCGACAGCGACCAGCCGCCGGGATGTTGCGCGAACAAGGCGTGGGCGGCCCGTTGCCCCAGCCCGATGCGCCGCCACTCGGGCTTGACGTAGAACTCCGCCATTTCGACGGTGGCGCTGTCCAGGCGCCGGACCAACGCGAAACCGGCCGTTTGCCGATCGCTCAAAATCAAATAGGGGTAGCGGCCGACCTCGCGCCAGTAGAGCGGCAGATAGGGGTAATCGCCATCGGCGCCCAGCTCGCGAAGGCAATCGGACAGCATGACCGCCAGCAGTGGCCGCTGCGCGTGTGTAGCCTGCTCAAGGGAAAATGCCATGTCGAACTCCGTCAAAAAACAGGCCGCCGGAGGGCGGCCTGTCAAGGTTAGCCTAGATTCAACCGGGCGGTGATGTCGGCAATCTCGCGGCGCCAGCGCGCCTGAAGCGCCGGTTTCTGGTGCTTCGGCTTGCGCGCCAGGTCGTCCTCCAGTTTGCTTTCGAGGGCAAACAGGGTGGTCAACAGCGCTTCTTCGCCTTCCAGTCGCTCATCCGGCGTCGGACCGCCTGCGTTGGCCTTGTCCGCCGTCGGCAGCGCCGGCGCTTCGCCCGCCAGGCGCTGATACACCGGCGCCAGATCGTGCCACTCATCCAGTTTTTGCTGGTCGATCAGCCAAAAGCGGTTGCAGCTCTGTTCGATCAGCATCCGGTCATGGGTGACCAATATGACGGCGCCGGCGAACTGGCGCAGCGTTTCCGCCAGCTCTTCTTTGCCTGCCATGTCCAGGTGGTTGGTGGGCTCGTCCAGCAGCAGCAGCGAATGGTTGGCCAGCGTCAGGCCGACGAACAGCAGCCGCGAACGCTCGCCGCCGCTCAGCGAACGGATCTGCTGATGGTGGCGCAGGTAAGGGAAACCGGCGCCGATCAGCGCCATTTTCCGCTGTTCCTCGGTCAGCGGCGCAAACTGCGCCAGCGCTTCGCTCAACGTGTCTTCATCGCGCAGCTGTTGCAGGCTCTGATCGTAATAGCCGATGCGCACGCGCGGGTGGAAGATCGCCGGGCGTTCCGCAGGGTGCTGATACGCCTGCCACAGCAAGCGCAGCAGCGACGATTTCCCGCAGCCGTTGCGCCCGACGATGGCGATGCGATCGCCGCTTTTGACGCGCAGATGCTCCAGGCTGAACAGCACCGGCGCATCCGGCGCCGGGCGCACGGTCCATTGCGGCAGCGCCAGCAGGCGATCGGCGTCCAGCGCCTCTCCCTGTAATCGCAGCCGCCACGGGCTACCGGCGGTCAGGGTGGTCTGTTCTTCCTTCAACCGATCGACGCGCTTTTCCATTTGCTTGGCTTTGCGCGCCAGATCTTCGTTGTCATAGACCTTGCCCCAGGTCGCCAGGCGTTTGGCGCTTTTTTCCACCCGGTCTATCTCTTTTTGCTCGGCCTGGCGCCGATGCTCGTCCGCAGCGTCCTGTTCCGCCAGTGCGGCGCGCGCAGCGGAGCAGGGCAAACGGAAGAACTGCAGCGTTTTATCGCGCAGGATCCAGGTACAGTTGGTCACCTGATCGAGCAGATAGCGATCGTGCGATACCAGCACGAAGCTGCCGCTCCAGCTGCGCAAGAACTGCTCCAGCCACAGCAGCGTGGGCAGATCCAGGTGGTTGCTGGGTTCGTCGAGCAGCAGCAGATCGGGCTGGCGGATCAGCGCGCGCGCCAGCAGCAGGCGGGTGTGCTGGCCGCCGCTGAGGGTGCCGGCGGTCAACGTCCAGCTCGTCGGTTCAAACCCCAGCTCGGCAAGCAGCGCTTCACAGCGCCAGCGTTCGCTGAGGTGTTGGCCCGCGGGCAATTGCGCCAGTACCGCATCCAGCAGGGTGCTGGCGTGCAGCTCAGGCGGCAGGTGTTGTTCGATGCGCGCCATCAGGCATTGGTGTGACAATGTCACCGTTCCGCTGTGGATGGGCAGGGCGCCGCTGAGCAGTTGCAGCAGGGTGCTTTTGCCGCAGCCGTTGTCGCCGATCAAACCGATGCGATCGCCTTTTTTCAGGCTGAAGGAAATCTCGCTCAGCAGGACGCCGAACGCGTTGTCGTAACCGACAGATTGTGCAGACAGTAGTGTGCTCATTGCTTACTCAAGAGTTACAGGCATGACAATGCCTATCGTCAAACATCGCTGACGACAACCCGGTAAGCCGGAGGGAAGATCCTGGATTTTAGTAAGCTTCGCTCAAGCTGGGTTATCGCAGCACGATACCGGTAATGCTTGAGCGGCGACGATTACCAAAGAAGTGTGAGTGAAAAAACAATTCACACGTCAGCATAGTAAGTCTCCTTTTATTGGTTGCAGGTTAATCGGTGGCAGGAGTATAGAGCGCTTTGCGCCGCGCCGCCAGTGTAAAAGCGCCTGAATAATCAGCAGGCTAAGTCCGGTGGGCGCGCGTGGCACACAATGGGAATAATTACTGTATTTCGGCCGACATTAAGCAGCTATTATAATTAGCGTTTATGGTTAAGCGACGGTTCATCCGCCGCCTGTTCGTCTGTCTATCAGATAATGATGCTGAGCACTGAATTTATGTTAAAGCCTCGCCCGTTCCTGCTGTTGTTGTTATTGCTGTTGGGTTTGCAGCTGACGCCGCTCGCCGCCGTCGCCGCTACCCAGGATGATCCCGCCGCCGAAAGCGCGCCCGATCCCACCACGCAGCTGAAAGCCGCGCAAAAGCAGTTGGACAGCATGAAGCAGCTGGTTTCCAAAGCGACCACCGATACCCAGCTCAGCAAACTGCGGCTGGCGACCGACGATCTGGTCGCCGGCATGGAAAAACTTGCCACCGATCTGCAGCCCGAGCAGGACAAACTGAAAGCGCAGCTGGACGTCCTGGGGCCGGCCCCGGCGGCCGGCGCGCTGCCGGAAACCCCGGCGGTGGCCCAGCAGCGTAACGCGCTGAACAACAGCAAAAAGCTGCTGGATGACGCGGTGAAACGCGCGCAGGCCATCAAGAGCAGCGCCTTCGATCTGGGGCAGCAGATTGGCGATCTGCGCCGGGTGGCGTTTAAAACCCAGCTGGCGCTGAATACCGGCAGCATTTTGGGGATCAAATTCTGGGCGCCGGTGCTGCAGCCGTCCGAGAATGACGTACAGCGGCTGGATCAGTTCAACGCCGAGATGAAAGCGGCCTGGGACGCCAGTTGGCAGGACGAGTGGCGGTACGGCACGCTGGCGTTGCTGGCGCTGGCGGTGATTGTCTGGTCCTGGGGGCGCTATTTCTCCGAGCGTTTTCTCGCCTGGGTCAGCATCCGTTTCCTGCCGGACGGGCGCCTGCGCCGCAGCTTTATGGCGATCGTCACCGTAGCGGTGACGGTGATCACCACCTCCATCGCGCTGAACCTGCTGTATTACGTTTTTGTGCGCGTGCAGCCGCTGCCGGTGACGCTGGAGGATTTCGCGGAAGGTTTCAACCGTCTGGGGATTTTCTGCGCGCTGATCGCCGGGCTGGGGCGTGCTGCGCTGTCGTTGAATCGCCCGTCGTGGCGTCTGGCGTCCATGGATAACGACGTGGCCGCCGGGCTGCGTTACTTCTCGCCGCTGCTGGCCGGCCTGGCGCTGGCGTTCGGCACCGTGGAGCTGATCAACAACGTCGTCAGCGCTTCATTGGCCACCACCATTTTCGGCAACGGCCTGGTGGCGGGGTTGATCGGCATGGTGCTGCTGGCGGCGCCGCTGCGCGGCCAGCGCATTCGTCGCCGTCTGGAACAGCAGGGCGCGCACCTGGAAAAACGCACGCTGGTCGGCGGGCTGGTGCACCTCGTCACCCTGGTCTGTTCGATGGTGATCCTGTTTTCCCTGCTTATCGGCTACATCGCCTTCGCCCGCTTCCTGACCTACCAGCTGATCTGGGTGGTGCTGGTGCTGATGGCGTTCTATTTTATGGTGCTGTTCGCCACCGATTTGTGCGCCGCGCTGTTTTCGCCGCAGACCGTCAGCGGCAAGATGCTGAAGAAAACGCTCAGCTTCAAGGATCGCCATCTGGAGCAGATGTCGATCATCACCACCGCGCTGGCCAAATGTTCCCTGTTGCTGTTGATGATCGTCGCGCTGTTCAACGGCTCGTTCGGCAGCACCACGCCGGGCTCGCTGATGGAGAAAATCGTCTCCATCCTGACCGGTGAAGGGCTGCAGCGTTTCAACATCGTGCCCGGCAACCTGCTCAACGCCGTGATCTGCCTGGCGATCGGCATCTATATTTTACGCGCGGTGCGGCGCTGGCTGGGGTCTGAACTGCTGCCGAAAACCATCTCGGACGTCGGCATTCGCGCCTCGCTGGTGACGCTGTTCAGCAATATCGGCTATGTGCTGGTGATTCTGATCACCCTGGCGGCGCTGGGCATCCAGTGGAGCAACCTGGCGTGGATCGTCAGCGCCCTGTCGGTCGGTATTGGTTTCGGTTTGCAGGAGATCGTGAAGAACTTTATTTCCGGCCTGATCCTGCTGACCGAACGCCCGGTGAAGGTGGGGGACATGATCGGCATCGGCGGCGTGGAAGGCGACGTGCGGCGCATCAACGTGCGCGCCACCGAAATCCAGCTCAGCGACCGTTCCACCATGATCGTACCGAACTCGCAGCTGATCTCGCAGAACGTGCGCAACGCCACCATGGGCAACGCGCAAGGAGTGGTGACTATCGCGCTGACGTTCCCGACCTCCATCGATCCGGAGCAGGTGCGCAATATCTTGCTCAGCGCCTATAACGAGTACGAAACCATTCTGGAAACGCCGGCGCCTTACGTGCGCTTCAGCCAGCTGGGGCCGGACGGCATTATCCTGAGCGTGACCGGCTACGTGCCGAGCCCGCGCATGGTCGGCGCCACCAAGAGCGAACTGCTGTTCAATATCCTCAAGCTGCTGCGCGCGCAGGAAGTGAGCCTGTCCAGCCCGCAGGAAGTGGTGTTTATGAAGCAGCAGGCGACGCGATATCAAGCCAACGAAGAGGAGCACTCCTCCTAGTCCCCCTAAGGCGGCGGGCCTTTACGCGACGGCCCGCCGAACGCGGCTAGTACATCGACGGCTCCACCGATTGCGAGCAGTCGCTGTTGGCGCTGGATTTGGTGCAGGTATAAGGCTCATTCGGCGATGCCGACGGCGCATTCGACGGGCCGCCGCCGCCGCCGATACACCCGCTCAGCATCAGCATCAAAAACACGAGAATTATTTTCTTCATCTCACCGTCCTCCATTGCGATTCCTCCCTTAAGTATATGTCGGGAAAGCGAACGGCACCGCTCGCCGGGGCGATCTATACTCCTTTGATGCCTTGTTGGCGCAAAACGTCGGCGAATGAGGAGGAAAAGATGCAAACCGACGACGAGTTGACCCGCTTTGCCGCGCAGGGCGCGCCGCCGTTGCCGCCCACGTCCAGGCAGGGATTTGTCGAACATGACGGGGCGCGCATCTGGTATGCCGCCTATGGCGTGGCGCCGACGGTGATCCTGCTGCACGGCGGCCTGGGCCACAGCGGCAACTGGGGGTATCAGCTGCCGGCGCTGCTGGCCGCCGGGTATGGCGTGCTGGTCATCGACAGCCGCGGGCACGGGCGCAGCACGCACGACGCCCGGCCTTACCGTTACGATCGCATGGCCGATGATCTGTTGGCGGTGATGGACGCGTTGCGGATCCCGCACGCCGCGCTGGCGGGCTGGAGCGACGGCGCCTGCGTCGCGCTTATCGCCGCCCATCGGGCGCCGCAGCGGGTGGACGGCGTCTTTTTCTTCGGCTGCAATATGGATCCCAGCGGCGTTAAACCGCCGGCCGCCAACCCGATCGTCGAGCGCTGCTTCGCCCGCCACGTGCAGGACTATGCCGCGCTGTCGCCGACGCCGCAGGAGTTCGATGAATTTGTCGCCGCCGTGAGCCTGATGATGAGCAGCCAGCCGAACTACACCGCGCAGGAATTGGCGGCCATTCGTGTGCCGGTGACGGTTGTTCACAGCGAACACGATGAGTTTATCCGCGCCGAGCATGCTGCCTACCTGAGCGGCAGCATCCCCGGTGCCCGTCTGGTGACGCTGCCGGGCGTCAGCCACTTCGCGCCGCTGCAGCGGCCGGCGGTGTTCAACCGCGCGCTGCTGGATTTTCTCGCCGATGTGATGCCGCCGCCTGCGCGTTGACGTGCGTTGTTCTATGCTGGAGGCGGGGCATTTTGACATCATCGAAGAGGACATCATGAGCGAAAGCATCGTGGTCAGGCCGCTGGAAGCGCGGGATTACGCTGCCTGGCTGGCGCTGTGGCAAGGGTATAACGCATTTTACGGCCGTGAGGGAGCAACGGCGCTGCCGGACGAGGTGACGCAGACCACCTGGCGGCGTTTTTTCGACGCCTACGAACCGATGTTTGCGCTGGTCGCGGAACATCAGGGCCAGGTGGTCGGGTTGACGCACTACCTCCTGCACCGCAGCACCACCCAGCTGCAGCCTAACTGTTATCTGCAGGATCTGTTTACTGCGGAGACGGTGCGCGGCAAAGGCGTAGCGAGAGCGCTGATCGCGGCGGTCTACGAGCGTGCGCAGCAGCTGGGGTTGCCGCGGGTTTATTGGAATACCCACGAAACCAACCAGACCGCCATGCGGCTGTATGACAAGGTGGCGGAGCGCCCCGGTTTCGTGATGTACCGCAAGGCGCTTTGACGCCGGGCGAAAAGAAAACGGGCGCCAAACGGCGCCCGGAGATGGGGGGTTAGAAATCGACCGTCGCCTGCAGGCTGAGGCTGCGCGGTTCGCCTTCAATCACGCGCAGGTTACCGGCGCTGGAGGCGTAGTATTCGCGGTTAAACAGGTTTTTCACATTCAGTTTCAGCTGAGTATGTTTGCCAAGCAGCTTGCTGTCCCAGGCGACAAAGGCATCCGCCACGGTGTAGGCCGGCATGGTGAAGCTGTTCTCCGGATCGCCGGCGCGGCGGCCGACATAGCGCGCACCGCCGCCCACGCGCACCTCGCCGGGCACCACCGGCAGCGTCATGCGGTGGCTGAGATACAGGCCGCCCATGTTGGTCGGGGCGTTGACCAGCCGGTTGCCGACGTTGGCCGGATTGAGGTTGTCTTCGACGATCTCGGTTTTGTCGTAGCTGTAGTTGGCGGTGAGATCCCAGTTGGGCGCCACTTCGCCGTTCAACTCCAGTTCAGCACCGGTGGATCGCGCCTTGGGAATGCTGCGGGTCACGCCGTTGATAAAGATCGACATATTGCTTTCATCAATACGATAGAGCGCCAGCGTGGCGTCGAACGCCGGGGCGATCTGCCATTTGCCGCCCACCTCATAGGTGGTGCCGGTTTCCGGCGTGGCGACGTTGCCGTTATCGTCGATGGCGGTGGACGGCGTGAAGGAACGGCTGTAGTTACCGTACAGAGACAGGTTCGGCGTCAGCTTATACACCAGCCCCGCCTGCGGCAAAAACTGATCGTCTTTGTCATTGAGCGTATTTTTCGGCTTCTGGAAACCGTTGCTGTTGTTCTGGTAATACGACTGATAGCGTGCGCCGAGCACCGCAATCCACCGGTCGGAGAGATGAATGCTGTCCTTGGCGTACAGGGAGCGGCTGAACAGCGTCGTGCGCAGGTTGCTCAATGCGTCGTTGTAGGTGGTGCTGTCGGTGACGGGCGCTTCGCCATACGCCGGATCGTACATGTTGAACGTCTTCGACACTTTGCCGCGATAGGAGTAGGCCTTGTAAGTCTGGTTCTTTTCGTAGTCCACGCCCAGCAGCAGGTCGTGTTGCATGCCGAACACCTCCGGCGAACCGGTCACATCCCAGGAATAATAATCGGTCTGGTGATTGAAGCCGCGGTTGGCGTCGGCGCGGCGCGAAACGATGCCGGTCGCGGTGTCGATCGCGGTGGCGCGCACTTCGTTGCTGTCGTAACGGCGTTGCAGCCAGGCGTAGTTGAGGCGGGTGGTCCAGATCGGATCCAGCGCATATTCATAATGGGCGTTCAGGCGTTTGTTCTTGCCCCAGGCGCGGTTGGCGTAGTCATCCAGCCGGCGGTTATAGGGCACATCGACCGGTTTGCCGTCGATAAACGCGGTGCCGCGATCGTAAGGAATGTCGTATTTGTACTCGCTGTAGGCGATGTTAAAGGAAGCCTGGTCGCCGAACCAGCTGAGTGAAGGAGCGATCAGCGTGTGTTCGTCGCTGCCGAAGTTACGCCAGTAATCCTCGTGCTGGCGCTCGGCGATCAGGCGGAAGGCGAAGCCGCCGCCCAGCGGGCCGGTCACATCGACGCTGCCGCTGCCGCCGCCGAAGCTGTTGGTGGCGCCGCTAATGCGGGTGTTCCAGTCATACTGCGGTTTTTTGCTGATCAGGTTGATGACGCCGCCGGGGCTGAGGATGCCATACAGCAGCGAAGCGGAACCTTTCAGCACCTCGACGCGATCGGTGGTGGCGTCCATGCTCAGCCCTTGGTTGCTGCGCACGCCGTCGATGAACACCGAACCGTCGGAGTTAACCCCAAAGCCGCGTTTGACGAAGCCATCCTCGGTGCCGCCGAGCGTGTTGCCCTGGGTGACGCCGCTGACGAATTTCATCGCGTCATTGACGCTTTTGACCTGGAAGTCGTCAATCACCTGTGAGGTGACGACGCTGACCGATTGCGGCAGTTCACCGATTGGCGTGGCGGTTTTGCTGCCGGTTGAGGCGGTATCGGCGCTATAGCTGCCGGCAGGCAGGGCGGTGGCGGTCACCGTGATGGCGTCTTCCTTTTTTGCGTCGGGCGCGGCGGCGATCGTCAGGGCGGGAAACAGGCCGGCGATCAGGGGCAGCGAGCGGAAAACGTGATTTTTTTTGTTTTTGTTGGGGCGGCGAAGAACTGACTGGTGCATATCATTCCATGGTAAATAATAAATAATAACGATTATCATTATAATTATCGTTTAATGGGCTTGGATAGAGGGCAAAGGAGAGATCCGCGCATTGCCCGATTTTATTTTGTCATCAAGGAAAAAGACGGCGGTTTTACCGGTAAAAATCCGACGAATTGACCATAATGATCAAGACGGCCGGGATGCCTTGGCAGTTTCTGCGCCAGATAGGCGAGTGTCGTCAATATATTGATACACAAATATATTTTTCCTTGATGAATAAACAGGTGTCCGGACCGGCAAAACTGGCAATAATAGGCGGGTCGGCCGTTTATCTTCTCCTCATCGTCGACGGTTGTGACACGCAAAGACTGTCACCTTACGCTAGCGGAAGTCTCTGGATCCAAGATGCAAACCACCTCGTTGTCCGATACCCGGAAAATCTGGCCCGCGCTCAGCATTTTTTTGCTGGTGTTCGCGCTGTGTCTGCTGGGCATCGTGAGCCGGCCCGGCAGTTTTCTGGCGATATTCTGGCCGGCTAACGCCGTGCTGCTGGCCGTTTTGGTGCGCCGCCCGCAGTGGGCGACGCGCGCCGGCTGGGGGATGGCGGTGCTGGGCTACCTGGCGGCGGATCTGTTGACCGGCAGTGCGTTGGAGAAAGCGCTGCTGCTGAACGCCGCCAATCTGGCCGGCGTGGTGGTGGGCTATCTGCTGTTCATGCGGCTGTCGCCGCCGGCGCGCATGTTGCAATGCGGCGCGTCCAGCATGTATCTGTTCGGTATCTGCCTGGCCGCCGCCGCCGCTACCGGCTTGGTGGGGGCCGTTGCCTCGCAGTGGTTGTTCGGCAGGCCCTATTTGACCTCGCTGGCGCTGTGGTTCTCATCTGAATTCACCAACTACGTCACGCTGATGCCGTTCATTCTGGTGTTTCCCGCCGATTGGCGACATCGCCTGCGCGCGGCCTGCGCCATGTTGATACAGCGCAGCCAATGGCCGCAGGCGGGGGGGAAACTGGCGGTGTTGGCGCTGCTGGCGCTGGCGGCGGTCTGCAGCGTGCTGATCGGCGGCCCCGGCGCGGTGATCTTCCCGATGCCGGTGCTGCTGTGGCTGGCGATGTCCTTTTCGTTGTTCAGCACCATGATCGCGGTGCTGGTTTACGTGCTGTGGTGCCATCTGGCGATCGATTTCGGGTTGCTTAGCACCACGCTCGACATGAAGGTGCTGCAGAACGCGGTATCCATGCGCCTGGGCATCGCGCTGCTGGCGCTGGGGCCGATCGCCGTCGCCAGCATGAACTATGCGCGCAACGCGTTGTTACGCACGCTGGAGCACGTGGCGAATCACGATGCGTTGACCCACGTGCTGACGCGCAATGCGTTTATGCAGCGCGGCGAGCGGGTGATCGATCAGAAAGGCGAGCTGGTGTGCGTCATGATGCTCGACATCGACTATTTCAAATCGATCAATGACCGTTTCGGCCACGCCGGTGGCGATCAGGCGCTGATGGCGTTTACCCGTGCGATCGCCGCCGATCTGAACGTCAACGATCTGTTCGGCCGCATGGGCGGCGAAGAGTTCGCCATCGTCTCGACGCTCGGCCAGCCGCAGCAGGGGTTGCAGCTGGCCGAACGGCTGCGGCAACGCATTGAGGCGGAATCGATCACCATGCCGGCCGGCCATCCGCTGCAGATCACCGTCAGCATCGGCATGGTGACCTGCCCGGGCGGTTCCGGCCATAGCCTGGCCGACCTGCTCAAACTAGCGGATCTGGCGGTATACAAAGCGAAAAATGCCGGCCGTAACCGGGTCGCCACGCCGGAATCTTACCCGCCGAACGATCCTGGCCGCTGAACTTCCGATCCGGGCCGCGCGCCCGCCGTCTAAACTGGTAGGGGGCACGGGCAACGCCGCCCGTGCTGAACCGACTGTCCTTAATCAGACAAGAGGATACCAGGATGAAATACGTAGACGGGTTTGTGGTGGCGGTGCCGGCCGCCAACAAGGAGGCTTATCACCGGCTGGCGGCCGCTGCGGCGCCGCTGTTCAAAGAGTTTGGCGCCACGCGCATCGTGGAGTGTTGGGGCGATGACGTGCCCGACGGCAAACTCACCGACTTTCGCGGCGCGGTAAAGGCGCAGGAGGGCGAAGTGGTGGTGTTTAGCTGGATAGAGTACCCCTCCAAGGCGGTGCGCGACGCCGCCAACCAGAAAATGATGAACGATCCGCGCATGAAGGCGCTGGGCGAGATGCCGTTTGACGGCAACCGCATGATCTTTGGCGGGTTCGCGCCGATCCTCGATGCCTGAAGGAGGCGCCGATGGCCAGAATTACGCAACATCTGTGGTTTGAAAAAGACATGGAGGTGGCGCTGAATTGCTACGTCGCGCTGATCCCCGGTTCGTCCGTGAACTGGTTTTCCGATCTGCCGGCGGATACGCCGAGCGGCCCGGCCGGCAGCGTGAAGCTGGCCTCCTTCACCCTGGGCGACCAGCGCTATGCGGCGATCGAAGCCGGGCCGTTGGATCCGTTCAATCACAGCTTTTCCGTGATGGTGGAATGCGACGATCAGGCGGAGGTTGACCGGCTGTGGGATGCGTTGAGCGAGGGCGGCGAGGCTGAGCAGTGCGGCTGGCTGCGCGATCGCTGGGGGCTGTGCTGGCAGATCGTGCCGCGGCGCCTGACCGAGCTGATGAACGACCCCGACGCCGCGCGCGTGCGGCGGGTCACGGAAGCGATGCTGCTGATGGGCAAAATCGACATCGCCGGCCTGGAAGCGGCGGCGCGGGACTAGCGGAAAGAGAACGTGGGAGAGAAAGGATGCATCGAGAGCGGCACAGTATTGAACGCATCGGCTGGCTGCGGGCGGCGGTGCTCGGCGCCAACGACGGCATCGTCTCAACGGCCAGCCTGCTGCTGGGCGTGGCGGCGGCCAGCGCCTCGCATTCCGCGCTGATGATCGCCGGCGTCGCCGGGTGGGTGGCGGGCGCGATGTCGATGGCCACCGGCGAGTACGTGTCGGTGTCGTCGCAGGCGGACACCGAGAAGGCCGCGCTGGCCGAGGAACAGGCGGAGCTGCTCGAAGACTATCCGGGGGAGTTCCGCGAACTGACGTCTATCTACGTGCATCGCGGGCTGGACCCGGCGCTGGCCCGGCAGGTGGCGGAAAAGCTGATGGCGCATGATGCGCTGGAGGCCCACGCGCGCGACGAACTGGGCATTTCCGCCGCCACGCGCGCCCGGCCGCTGCAAGCCGCGTTGGCATCGGCCCTCAGTTTCTCTCTCGGCGCGCTGTTGCCGCTGCTGGTGGCGCTGTGGGTGCCGGTTGCCTGGACGCGGCCGGCGCTGGTGGCATCGGCGCTGATTTCCCTTGGCATTCTCGGCGGTATCGCCGCGAAAACCGGGGGTGCGCCGATCTTGCCGGGCGTGGCGCGTATCCTGATCTGGAGCGCCCTGGCGATGGCGGTTTCCTCCGGCGTCGGCATGCTGTTTGGCGTCGCGGCCGGCTAGCGCCGCGCTTGCATCAATCTGTTGCACCTCAAGTTCAGTATTTATCATTTGTCAGCCGCCGGCGTTCGCGGCATGGTGACGGCAACGCCAAATCAGTCAGGGACATTTATGCAAAAATCACAGATTCAACCGTGGGTTGCGCAGCATCCGCTGTTGCAACGACTGGTCGCCCTCGAGCCTATCACCTGGTTCAATCCGCGTGCGACAACGCTGGCCGCAGGCTTGCCCCATGTCGGCCTGACCGCCGCCGACGTCGCCGCAGCGGAGCAGCGCCTGGCGCGCTTCGCGCCTTATCTCGTCGCGGCCTTTCCCGAAACCCAGCCCACTGGGGGGATCATCGAATCCGAGCTGGTGGCGATCCCCGCCATGCAGCAGGCGTTGGATCGGCGCTATGGGCTGCGGCTTGGCGGGAAGCTGCTGCTGAAAAAGGACAGCCATCTGCCGATCTCCGGCTCAATCAAGGCGCGCGGCGGCATCTACGAGGTGCTGACGCACGCGGAGACGCTGGCGCTGGAGGCGGGGCTGCTGCAGACCGGAGACGACTATGCCCGGCTGTTTTCCGACGAATTTCGTCAGTTCTTCAGCCAGTACCGCATCGCCGTCGGCTCGACCGGCAATCTGGGATTATCCATCGGCATCATCAGCGCCCGGCTGGGGTTTGACGTCAGCGTGCACATGTCGGCAGATGCGCGGGCGTGGAAGAAGCAAAAGCTGCGCGATAACGGCGTCACGGTGGTGGAGTACGCCGAAGATTACGGCGTGGCGGTCGAGCAGGGGCGCAAGCAGGCGGCGAACGATCCGCGTTGTTTCTTTATCGACGATGAAAACTCGCAAACTCTGTTCCTCGGCTACGCGGTGGCCGGCGGCCGCCTGAAGCGGCAGTTCGCCGAACAGGGCATCGTGGTGGACGCGCAGCACCCGCTGTTCGTGTATCTGCCGTGCGGCGTCGGCGGCGGGCCGGGCGGCGTGGCGTTTGGCCTCAAGCTGGCATTCGGCGATCACGTTCACTGTATTTTCGCCGAACCGACCCATTCGCCCTGCATGCTGCTCGGCGTCTACAGCGGGCTGCATGACGGCATTGCGGTGCAAGATCTCGGCATCGACAACCGCACCGCGGCGGACGGGCTGGCGGTGGGGCGCGCCTCCGGTTTTGTCGGCAGGGCGATGGAGCGCCTGCTGAGCGCGTTTTACACCCTGAGCGACGAAGAGATGTTTGCGCTGCTCGGGCTGTTGGACAAGCACGAGCATCTTCAGTTGGAGCCGTCCGCGCTGGCCGGCATGGCCGGGCCGTGGCGCGTTGCAGCCCATGCGAAGGCGCTCAGCGAGCAAGGCATCAGCGCCGAGAGTCTGGCGCAGGCGACGCACCTGGTATGGGCGACCGGTGGCGGCATGGTGCCGCCGGCGGAAATGGCGAAGTATCTCGCCGCCGGGCAGGCGGCGGAATAAGGCGCAGTAAAAAGGGGCGAAAATCGCCCCTGATTGCCTGCCGTGCGGTTACAGCTGTTCGCCGTTGCTGGCGATCACCCGGCGGTACCAGTCGAAGCTCTTCTTGCGCGAACGCTCGAGCGTGCCGGTGCCGTCGTCATGCTTGTCGACGTAGATGAAGCCGTAGCGTTTGCTGTACTCGCCGGTGGTGAACGACACGCAGTCGATGCAGCCCCACGGCGTATAGCCGATCAGGTCTACGCCGTCTTCAATCACCGCTTTCTTCATCTCTTCGATATGGGCGCGCAGATAGTCGATGCGATAGTCATCGTTGATCCGGCCGTCCGCTTCCACTTTGTCGAAGGCACCGAAGCCGTTCTCCACGATAAACAGCGGCTTCTGGTAGCGTTCATACAGCACGTTCAGCGAATAGCGCAGCCCGACCGGATCGATCTGCCAGCCCCAGTCGGAGGCTTTGACGTGCGGGTTGGGCACGTTGCCCGGGAAGCCGAACATGCCGTCGCTGCCGTCCACCGCGTTAGCCTGCAGGGCGTTGCTCATGTAATAGCTGAAGCCGATGTAGTCGGTGCAGCCCTCGCGCAGGATCTGCGCGTCCTGCGGCTGCATCTCGATTTTCAGCCCTTTGCGTTCCCAGTCGCGCAGCAGGTAGCTTGGGTAGTAGCCGCGCATCTGCACGTCGGTATACAGATAGCGTTGGTGCATCGCCTCGACGGCGTACATCACGTCGTCCGGCTTGCAGGAATACGGGTAGAACGGCACGCAGGCCAGCATGCAGCCGATCTTGAATTCCGGGTTGATCTGATGGCCGAGTTTGACCACCTGCGCGCTGGCGACGAACTGGTGGTGCAACACCTGGTACAGCGCCTGTTCCGGGTTGTCTTCCTGGGTGTAATCCACGCCGGAGCAGCAGTAGCCGAACAGCGGATAGCGGTAGTTGCTCTGGTTATTGATCTCGTTGAAGGTCATCCAGTACTTCACTTTTTCGCGGTAGCGGCGCATCACCACCTCGCTGAAGCGCACGAAGAACTCCACCACCCGGCGATTTTTCCAGCCGCCGTAGGCCTTCACCAGATGGTAAGGCATTTCGAAGTGGGACAGGGTGATCACCGGCTGGATGCCGTATTTCAGCAGTTCGTCGAACAGGTCGTCGTAAAACTGCAGGCCGGCCTCGTTTGGCGTCGCTTCATCGCCGTTCGGGAAGATGCGCGTCCAGGCGATCGAGGTGCGGAAGCATTTGAAGCCCATCTCGGCGAACAGCGCCACGTCCTGCTTATAGCGGCCGTAGAAATCCACCGCTTCGTGGTTGGGGTAGCGATAACCCTCGAGCACGCCGTCGGTCATCACGCGATCCACGCCGTGCGAGCCGCCGGACAGCACGTCGGCAATGCTGGGCCCTTTGCCGCCCCGATCCCAACCGCCTTCAACCTGGTGCGCGGCAACCGCGCCCCCCCACAGAAAATCCTTCGGCAACTGTTTCATCGTCAATGTCTCATCGGTTTATTTAATGAAGGGTAATAACGCTGCGTTGAGAATAGAGTAGCAAGACCGAAAGAAATGTCACGATATAACAAATCACCGTGGAAAGTGATTTGTCACAATAAAAAAACAGCCTGTTTTATTTTGCCGAATTAATATGCCCGAGCCGTTTACCGATGGTTTCAATAATGTAAAGTACGGGGATCTGCGTGGTGATATTGTGATGCCCGCCGATCAAATGCTGCGGAACGTGGTAGGAGAGGTTGAAGTCCGCCAGCCTCGCCAGTGAAGAGGTTTCGTTGTTGGTGATGCTGATGATCTTGCAGTGGTGCAGGCTGAACTGGCTGGCCAGCCGCAGGATCTCTTCGGTTTCGCCGGTGACCGACAGCATGATCGCCACCGCGTTTTTATACATGTCGCTGTTGACGGGATAATAAGGATCGTCGATGTGGGTGCTGAATTTCCCGACGTTGGAAAAGAAACGCGCGCCATATTTCCCCAACGCGCCTGAGGTGCTGATACCGACGAAAATAATCCGCTCGGCGGCGGCGATATGGTGCACCGCCTGATCGATCAGCTGATTAAACTCTTCGTTGCTGACGCTTTTAAAAAAGCTGAGGATTTCGCCGATGCCGGAATCGGCCGGCGGCGCATCGGTTTGTTCCAGGTACAGCTTGAAACGGATGCGAAATTCCGAATAGCCGTCACAGCCCATTTTCTTGCAAAACCGCAGCACGGTGGTGGTGGACACGCCGGCGGCCTCGGCCAGCTCGCGGATGGTCATGTACATCACTTGATTCTTGTGTTTGCTGACGTAGGTATAAACCATCAGCTCCAGGGCGTTGAGCTCGGCGATTGCTTTATGGGTAAACATGAGTCGGTCCGGCGGCTGAAAACGGGAAGCTTATCTGCGGGTTAACATAGCAAAATTCACCGCCGCTGGCACTGCCGGGCAAAAAGAAAAGCCGCACCAGTCAGGCGCGGCCCAGGGTTCACGACGAACAAATAAAGCAAAACGTTCCGGAAGACATGCCATGAAAACGGGTTTCATCACACCGGGTTAGCATAGGTCAGCGGATCCCGGCGGCAAAATGCCGGTTTCTGCTTTCTAAAGTTAAAGAACGGCAAAGTTATGGCGCCGCATCCCTGGCGCGTGAGCGTGCCAGCAGCGGCGGCACCACCAGGTACAGGGCGGCGGCCAACGCCCACACCAGCCCAGGCCAGACATCGCGCGTGGCGGCATACAGCGCCGTCGCCACCAGCGGCCCCGCGACGCCGATCAGGCTGCCCATGCTGGCCAGCGTTCCTTGCAGCTCGCCCTGATGATCGTCGTCCACCTTGTGCGCCATCAGCGCCTGCAGTGCGGGCAACGCCATGCCGCCCGCGGCGAAGAACGGCAGCAGGGCGAACGGCGCCCAGCCGCGCGTGGCGACAGACAACAGCGCCAGGCCCACGGCGTCGGCGGCCAGGCCGATCAGCAGCGCCTTGCGCTCGCCGAGCCGCGCGACCAGCGGGCCGATGGCAAAGGCCTGCGACAGCGCGTGGCAGGCGCCGTAGCCGGCCAGCGACAGGCCCGCCACCATCATGCTCCAGCCGAAACGATCCTGACCGTATAAAATCCACAGCGTGGCCGGCGCCTGCGAAACCAGCGCCATAACCAGATAAATGCCGGCCAGCGGCAGCAGGCCAGGCTTGCCGTGCAGCCGGCGCAATGACGAGAAGGGATTAAGGCGAATTTTCTCGGCGGCGCGGGGGCGGGATTTACGCGATTCGGGCAGCAGGAAAAACGCCATCACCAGGTTGAGGGCATTCATCATCGCCGCCGCCAGGAAGGGCGCATGCAGATGCCATTCGCCCAGCGATCCGCCGAGCAGCGGGCCGACGATAAAGCCGACGCCGAACACCGCGCCCACCAGGCCGAAACGCCGAGCGCGCTGGCCGGCGGGGGTAATATCGGTGACGTAAGCGGTGGCGACCGCCATGTTGGCGCCGGTGATGCCCGCCAGCAACCGCCCCAGATAGAGCCAGGCCAGCGTCGGCGCGAACGCCATCAGCAGGTAGTCGGCCGCCGCGCCGGCGAGCGAAATCAACAGCACCGGCCGCCGCCCGAAACGATCGCTCAGCGCGCCGAGGATCGGCGAAAACAGGAATTGCATCAACGCATAGGCCGCCAGCAGGGCGCCGTAATGCACGCTGCCGGCATCGAGACCGCCCAGCGAGCGCAACAGCGCCGGTAGAATAGGCATGATCAGACCGATGCCCACCGCATCCAGCAACACCGTCAACAAAATAACCAGCATGGGTTTTTTCAAAATTGTGACTCTAACAGTGATAGAGTATGGAGTATTCCACAGTTACCCTATCAGTGATAGAGAGATGAGCGAAAAAAATACTGCGGCGCGTTTAACGCGTGAAACGGTCCTGCGCGGGGCGCTGGCGTTACTGGATGACATCGGCATCGATGCCCTGAGCACCCGCCGCCTGGCGCAGCATCTGGGCGTGCAATCCCCCACGCTCTATTGGCACTTCAAAAACAAGGCCGAGCTGCTGAAGGCGATGGCGGAAACCATCATGTTGGACCACCGCGAAGAGGTGCCCGCCGACATGCCCTGGCAGGCCTGGGTGACCGCCAATGCGATCAATTTCCGCCGCGCGTTGCTGGCTTACCGCGACGGGGCGCGCCTGCACGCCGGCACCCGGCCGCAGGAACCGCAATTCGCCATCATCGAGGCCAAGGTGGCGCTGCTGTGCCGGGCGGGCTTTACGCCGGAACACGCCGTTAATCTGCTGTTCGCCGTCGGGCGTTTTGTGGTGGGTTGGGTACTGGAAGAGCAGCAAATGCAGCCCGATGATGCGCTTAACGAAGCCGATCGCCGGCGCTACCCGCTGCTGTGTGGAGGCTGGGAAAAGCTGCAGGACAAGGGGGCAGACGCGTTGTTCGAAGCCGGCCTCCGGCTGTTGGTTGACGGCGCCGAGGCCGCGTTGACGAACGCCAATAATCACGGCGCGCAATCATAAAACCAGGCTTATCTATAGGAAATTTATAGAAAATACCCACTTTTCGTTAAAGCCATGGCGGCTACATTCCCTTAACATTATCAAGTCTTTTGATGATAATTATTAGCACGCTGCACAATTATTCATCGCAGTGATGTTACGGATTAAATCCGTTTGCTTAAGGGATAGTTTCACCATGGAAATCAATGTTAACGGCCGGGTGGTTCCACTCGGCGACATCTCGCCCGACACCCCGCTGCTGTACGTTTTACGCAACGATCTGCAATTGAACGGCCCCAAATACGGCTGCGGCCTGGGGGAGTGCGGCGCCTGCACGGTGCTGATCGACGGCGTCGCCGCACGCTCCTGCTCAATGCCGCTGTCCGCCGTAGGAAAAAAATCCGTCACCACGCTCGAAGGCCTGAGTACACCGGAGGCGCTGCATCCGGTGCAGCAGGGGTTTATCGATGAGCAGGCGGCGCAGTGCGGTTACTGCACCAACGGCATGATCATGACGCTGGTCGCGCTGTTCGAGCGCGAGCCGGAGGCGGACGAACAAACCATCAAGAAAGAGCTGGCCTACAACCTGTGCCGCTGCGGCACGCATATCGAGATCCTGCATGCCGCCGAGCGCGCCCGCGATCTGCTGGCCGCGCGGAGGCAAGCATGAGCCGCCTCGAACTGACCCGCCGCCAGCTGCTGCAGGCCGGCGGTGTGGTAATGGTCAGTAGCCTGCTGCCCGCGCCGTTTAACGCCTTCGCCGCCGAGGCGGTTGCATCGCCCGCCGAGCTGCCGCTGGATCGGGTGGACAGCTTTATCAGCCTCACCGCCGACGGCCGGGTGACGGCGTTCAATGGCCACGTCGATCTGGGCACCGGCATTCGCACCGCGCTGGCGCAGATCGTCGCCGATGAAATTTGCGTGCCGTTCGAGCAAGTCACGATGATCCTTGGCGATACGCAACGCACGCCGGATCAGGGGCCGACCATCGCCAGCGCCACCCTTCAGGTGACGTCGGTGCCGCTGCGACAGGCGGCGGCGCAGGTGCGGCACCTGCTGACGGCGCTGGCGGCCAAAGCCTTCGAACTGCCGGCCGAACAGCTGACGGCGGCGGCGGGGCAGGTATTTGTGACCGGGAACCCAGGGCGATCGCTGAGCTATGCGCAGCTGGCGAGTGGGCAAAATCTGCACGTGATGCTGGATAAAAACGTGCAGCTGAACAGTGAACGGCAGAACCAGTATGTGGGCCGCGCCGTGCCCCGGGTCGATATTCCGGCCAAGGTCAGCGGTGGGCTGACCTACGTACACGACCTGCGCTTGCCCGGCATGCTGCATGGCCGCGTGGTGCGCCCGCCATACGTAGGCGCCGACAGCAGCGCGCCGTTGGGCAGTGGCCTGCTGTCGGTGGATGAAAGCTCGATCGCGCACCTGCCGGGCATCGTGAAACTGGTGGTGATCAACGATTTCATCGGCATCGTGGCCGAGCGCGAGGAGCAGGCAATCGCCGCCATGCGCCAACTGAAAACCACCTGGCAACCCTGGGCCGGATTGCCGGATCTGTCGCCGGAAGCGCTGCCCGCCGCACTGGAGGCCAATCCGAAGACCGACCGCGTGCTGCGCGACGACGCGGGCACGGACGCCGCGTTGGCATTGCTGCATACCGAAGTGCAGGCCGACTATGTCTGGCCTTACCATCAGCACGCCTCGATCGGCCCTTCCTGCGCGGTGGCGGAGGTCAAAGACGGGCGGGCGCAGGTGTGGTCCGGCACGCAAAACCCACACGATCTGCGCAAAGATATCGCCAGGCTGCTCGAGCTGCCGCCTGGGCAGGTGCACATCACCCGCATGGAGGCTTCCGGCTGCTATGGCCGCAACTGCGCCGACGACGTCTCGGCGGACGCGGCGCTGCTGGCACGGGCCACCGGCCGACCGGTGCGCGTGCAGCTGATGCGCGAACAGGAATCCGGTTGGGAGCCGAAGGGCACCGGCCAGCTGATTCGGGTGCGCGGCGGCCTCGATGCGCAAAACCGGGTGGCGGCCTACGAATTGAAAACCAGCTATCCCTCCAACAATGCCGTGACCTTGCCGCTGGTGTTGACCGGCAAAGTGGCCAACCGGGCCGACGTGCAGCAGATGGGCGATCGCACCGCCATTCCGCAATACGAGTATCCGCACATGCGGGTCGTCTGCCAGGACGCCGCGCCGATCGTGCGGGCTTCGTGGATGCGCGGCGTTTCGGCGCTGCCCAACGTGTTCGCCCATGAGTCCTGGATCGACGAGCTGGCCTGGCGCGCCGGTGAGGATCCGATCGCGTTTCGTTTGCGCTATCTGAACGATCCGCGTGCGGTGGCCTTGATTGAAGCCCTGAAACGGCAGGCGAACTGGCAAGACGGCCCGGCGCACCGGGCGCGCGCCGCCGGCGCCGAAGTGGTGAGCGGCCGAGGCTTCGCCTACGCGCGCTATTTCCACAGCAAGTTCCCTGGCTTCGGCGCCGCCTGGGCGGCCTGGGTGTGCGATCTCAGCGTCAACCGCCGCTCCGGGCAGATCACGCTCGATAAAATCTTCGTGGCGCATGACTGCGGCCGCATGATCAACCCGGCCGGGGTGCGCCATCAGGTGCACGGCAACATTATCCAGTCCGCCAGCCGGGTGCTGAAAGAGTTTGTGACCTTCAACGAGACGGGGGTGACGTCATTGGACTGGGGCGGCTACCCGATCCTGCGCTTCGACGAACTGCCGCAGATCGATATCCAGCTGATCGACCGTCCGGAGGAAGCGCCGATGGGCGCCGGAGAATCCGCCTCGGTGCCGAGTGCCGCGGCGATCGGCAACGCGCTGTTTGACGCGCTCGGCGTGCGGCTGCGCGAGGTGCCGTTTACGCCGGAGCGGGTGCTCGCCGCACTGCGCGCTCAGGCCGGCCATTAACCCCCCGTAACGAACAAGGACAGCAAAGATGAGTAAGATGAAAAAAATCGTCGGGTGGGGTGGCTTCACGGCGATCGCCGTTGTGGTGGCCGGCGTTGTCGCCAGCTGGCAACCGGAAATCGCGCCGCTCGCCGCCGATGCGACGCACAGTTTCAGCGAGGCGCAGATCGCGCGCGGCAAAACGCTGGCCGATCTCGGCGATTGCGCGGTGTGCCACACCCGTTCGGGCGGTGAGCGCAACGCCGGCGGGTTGGCGATGGAGATCCCCTTCGGCACCATTTACACCACCAACATCACGCCGGACGTGGAAACCGGCATCGGCAGCTGGAGCTATGCGGCGTTTGAACGCGCCATGCGCCACGGCGTCGATCGCCAGGGCCGCTACCTTTACCCGGCGTTTCCCTATACCGCCTTTACCCGCACGAGTGACGACGATCTGCAGGCGCTGTACGCCTACCTGATGTCGCAGCCGCCGATCAACTCCCGGCCGCCGGCCACCGATCTGCACTTTCCGTTCAATATCCGCCAGGGCATCTTCGCCTGGAACCTGCTGTTCCTGACGCCGGGCGCGATGCAGGAAGACCCGGCCCAAAGCGCCGCCTGGAACCGCGGCGCTTATCTGGCCGAAGGGCTGGGGCACTGCAGCGCCTGCCACTCGCCGCGCAACGTGCTGTTCGGCGAAAAAACCGGTAGCGACCACCTGGCCGGCGGCGTGGCGGAAGGCTGGACGGCGCCGGCGTTGACCGGCCGCTCGCCTGCGCCGCTCAATTGGACGCAGCAGGATCTGGTCGATTTTATGCGTACCGGCTACTCGGCCAACCACGGCGTGGCCGCCGGCCCGATGGCACCGGTGATCGAAGAAGGGTTGTCCCGCTTGCCGCAGGCCGATCTGCAGGCGATCGCCGTCTATCTGCGCAGCTATCATCCTGAAACGGCGGCGGGCGCGACGGCGGCCGCGTTGAACGCTCAGGCGGAACGGCAGGTGGAGCCCCTGAGCTCGCAAGGCGCGCGGCTGTTTTCCGGCGCCTGCATGGCTTGCCATGCGCAGGAAAAAGGCGCACAGATGGCAGGAGTACGGCCGTCTCTGGCGCTGAACACCAACCTGTTTGCCGAGGCGCCGGACAATGCCATTCGCGTGGTGCTGGATGGCATACAGCGGCCGGCGAACGCCGAGCTGGGCTATATGCCGGGCTTCCGCCATAACCTGGATGACGCGCAGATCGCCATCCTGCTCAACTACCTGCGGCAGCACTACGCCGGTCAGGCGCCGTGGCCCGAGTTGGCGGCGCAGGTCGGCCGCCTGCGCGCCGAAACCGCGCAGAAATAGCCGCCGAGGGCTGGACAGGCGCGCTGCGTTGGCGACAATAGGGCCTTTCACATGGACAGAGGCAGTAAAATGAATACGTTAGACGCAATCCGCCAGCGCCGCGCCACCAAGCAGTTCGATACGCAGCACGTGATGACGCTCGAAGAGAAAAAAGCGTTGCTGACTATCGCGCTGCAGGGCGCGCCCAGCGCTTTTAACCTGCAGCACTGGCGCCCGCTGCTGATCGAAGATCGCGCCCAGCGCGAGAAAATTCGCGAGGCGGCGTGGGGGCAGGCGCAGGTGACCGACGCATCGATGCTGGTCGTGCTGTGCGGCGATCTGTCGAGCTGGGAGTCACAGGTAAAAAACGTTTGGGCCGAGGCGGCGGAGCCGGTACAGCAGTTCATGATCCCGGCCGTCGATCAGTATTATCGCGGTAAGCCGCAGGTGCAGCGCGACGAAGTGATGCGCAGCAGCGGCATCTTCGCCCAGACGCTGATGCTGGCGGCCAAGGCGCAGGGCTACGACTCTTGCCCGATGGACGGGTTTGATTTCGACGCCGTGGGCGAAATCATCAACAAACCGGCGCACTATCAGATCGCGCTGATGGTCGCCATCGGCAAGGCGGCGGGGCAACCTTATCCGCGCATCGGCAAACTGCCGTTCGACGACGTGGTAAAAACCGACCGTTTCTGATCTGAACGGTGAATGACAAAAGGGAAGGCTTGCGCCTTCCCTTATTTTTTTGCGACGCACAGTTCGTTCCAGTAGCTGAAACGGATGCGCCGTTGCAGGCGGTGATGCCACATAGAACACTCCTTCTACCCTACACGGTTTAAATAAATAGCACCGCGCCGGGCGCAAGACGAATGCCTTATTGTGCATAGCTTGCCCGCCGGATGGGATTAGCGGTATTTATTGACGTTGGCCACGGCGGAATCTAAAGACGTTACCTTATATTTCCAATAGGTTATTTTATTGGCCTGCGCTGCGCCCACCGCACCGAAATAGGTTTGCCACGCCGTGGCGCTGGTCAACAAATCGCTAAACATCTGCCCCAGGTCGGTCACGCTCCAGACGGTACGGTAGCCTTTCACCGCAGAAGGCGCCGGCGGCGTATGTTGAACATAGCCGCCAACCGAATACCGGTTCTCGTAGGCCATAAATACGGTGTAAACCCGTCCGTGCGGCGCCGTATGCTGGTACCAGGGGATCACCACAAAATGGTGGACGGGCGGGCCAATCATGAAATGCCAAACGGCGGTTTCCGAGTTCGCCCCAGAGAACCCCAGCGCGATATTGATATTCTTTTGCATGTCACGGTTATTTTCGATCGTGGTTCCGGCCCCGCTATCGTCCTGCGTTTTGCCATAAACGGCCCGGCTCATTTGGGCGGGAACGCCAGGGCAATTATTTATTGCCATCAGAGAATTATTGCTGACGATGGCATTGATTAATGTCTCACCGGTATTGCTCATATTGATATTTCTCCACACGCAAGGTAAATATTCTAATTATTTTCATGCTTAATAATTAGAATAGATTAAATAGGCTGAGTGGCGGCATCGATAATAAGGTTAGACATAAAACGCCTTCGGCATTCGCTTATGCTCATTTATTTTTCTGTCTCACGACGGCAGGCTCGGCTGCTGTTGAGATTGAATGGCGTTTATAAAACATCATGCCCGCCGCGGCGCCCAGGATCGCCAGCGTGCCCAGCAGCTGCAGCAGGCTGAGGCGGTGGCCGAACACCGCCCAGTCCACCACGATCGCCACCGCCGGGTAGATGAACGACAGGGCGCCGACCAGGGCCGTGGGGATCTTCTGAATGGCGCCATATAGCAACGTGGACATCAAACCGGTATGCACCAGGCCGAGGGTCGCCAGCAGCAGCCAGTCGAGGGGGGCCGCAGGCGGCGTAGCCAGGCCGGCGAACGGTGCCAGCGCCAACGCGCCGACGGTCAGCTGAATCAACACGATCAGCTGCGGCGGCAGCGCGGCCAGCTGTTTGACGATCGCCGCCGCAATGGCGTACATCAGGGCTGCGCCCAGCGCCAGCGCCACGCCGAGCAGGTAGCCATCGCCGCTGCCGCCGTTTTGCCGGCCGGCGACGATCAACACCATCCCCGCGAACGCCAGCAGAAGCCAGCCCAGCCGATCGGCCGTCAGTTTTTCGCCGAACAGCAGCGCCCCCAGCGCCACCAACATGAACGGCTGAACGTGGTAGGTGACGGTGGCGACAGCGATCGAAGCATGCTGATAGGCGGCAAACAGCAGCGTCCAGTTGAGCACCAGGGCGATCCCCCCCAGAATGGCGAAGGCCAGCTGGCGGCGGTTGATCGCGCCTTGTTTCAACTGACCGAGTGCGGCGCAGGTCGCCAGCATGGCCAGCGCGCCGAACGCGCAGCGCCAAAACACCACCGTCGCAGGCGGCTGCCCCAAAACGAGCACCGGCCACCCCACGGTGCCGGAGATGGTCATGGCGAGGATCATTTGCACTGCACCGCGCGTTTTCGTTTTCATGTTGTTTCCTTCGTTGCCTGGCCGTACTTGTGGTGAAGCGGCTTAATCATTAAAATGAACAATCGAACATTATGATGAACACGAACACGAGTGTTCGTCAAGCCGAACAAATGGATGGCATAGCGAACAATGAGTGACGATCGGATGCAGAACATCACGCCTATCGGCCTGCTGTCGGCGGCAATCCGCCGCGAGCGGGAGCGGTTGAACCTGTCGGTGACCGAACTGGCGAAGCGTGCGGGCATCGCCAAATCCACGCTGTCGCAGCTGGAAGCCGGCAGCGGCAATCCCAGCCTGGAAACGCTGTGGGCGCTGGCGATGGCGCTGGACGTGCCGGTCAGCCGGCTGATTTCACAGCCGAGCAGGCAGGTGCAAGTGATCCGCGCCCATGAAGGCACGCCGGCGCTGTCGGAGCAGGGCAACTACGCCGCCACGCTGCTGGCCACCAGCCCGCCGGGGGCGCAGCGCGACATTTACCGGCTGCGGGTGCAGCCCGGCGAAGCCAAACTTTCCCGGCCGCATCCCCCCGGCACCGTCGAGCATGTGATCATCAGCAGCGGGCGGGCACGCCTCGGGCCGGCGGACCAGCCGCTGGAGCTGAGCGCCGGCGATTACATCAGCTACTCCGCCGATCGCGAGCACGTTTTCGAGGCGCTGGAGCCGGAGACCACCGCCGTGATGCTGATCGAACAGGGGTAGCCCCGGCGTTGAAGGTCCGTTTATTGAAAATGATTCTCAATTATATTAGTGTGCCCGCCTGTTTTGACGCCGGGACGGGCGCGTAGCCCGGCGTCGCCGTTTATTGCCCTTCAAGGACCGAAGATGAAAATCGCTATTCCTTCCCTGCTGTTATTCGCCGGTTTGACGGCAACGCACCCGGCCACCGTGTTGGCCGTTGCACCGCCCGCCGCGGCGGATCAGGGCCAGAACGACACGGCCAACAACGATTTCAGCTTCGTACGCTATCGCGCGGATTACCGCGTCAACGCCAACGCCACCAACGTGAAAACGGAAAGCTACGAAATGCTGCTGAAGACCAAGGCGGCGGTCGAGAAATTCAGCCAGATCCGCCTGAGCTACAGCGAAAAAATGGAAACGCTGGAGGTGGTCGCCGCCTACACGCTGACCGCCGACGGCCAGCGCCACGACGTGGCGCCCGATCGCATCTATACCCAGGAAAGCTACTCCAGCGCCACGGCGCCGCTGTATGCCGACCGCAAAGTGCGCGTCATCGTGTTCTCCAACCTGGCGCCGGGATCGCGCGTGGTGTATGAGCTGCGCCGCACGCAAAACACCCCGTATTTCCCCGACTATTTCGGCCTGTGGGAGACGTTCAGCGTTTTCGATCAGTTCGACGACGCCGAAGTGACCCTGCAGGCGCCGGCCAGGCTGCCGATGCATATCTTCACGCGCGGCGTGGAAGGCGGGGACCAGCCGCAGATCCGCGACGGGCAGGCGCACTGGCGCTGGCATTATTCGCGCAGCACGCCGATGAAATCACAAAACTGGGCGGCGGACAGCTGGACCTTCAGCCCGACCATCATGGCCAGCACCTACCGCGAGTGGCCGCAGCTGGCCAAGGCCTACCAGCTGAAGGCCGGCGCGGCGGCGCAGGTGACGCCGGGCATTCAGGCGCTGGCGGACAACATCACCGCCGGCATCAGCGATCGGCGCGAGCAGGCGGAGGCCCTCTATCGCTGGGTGGCGCAAAACATTCGCTACGTGGCGGTGTACCTGGGCAACGGTGGGCTGGAGCCGAATTCGGCGCAGAGCATTCTCGACAACCACTACGGCGACTGTAAGGACCACGTGGTGATCCTGGAGGCGCTGCTCGCCGCCAAGGGCATTGCAAGCTCGCCGGTGCTGATCGGCATGGACGAAGGCCCGATACTGCCTAAGGTGCCGCTGCTCAGCCGCTTTAACCACGCCATCACCTACGTGCCGGAATTCAAACTGTACCTGGACTCCACCAATCCGTGGGCGCGGTTCGGGCAACTGCCGGAAGGCGACCTGGGGGCACCGGTGCTGCTGACGCGCGACGCCAAACTGGCGCGCACGCCGGGCAGCGACGAGCAGCCGGTCAAGAGCGCGCTGAGCGTCGATTTCGTGTTCGACAAAGCGGGCAATCTGCACGGGCAAACCGAGCGTCGGCTGAGCGAAGTGGAAGAGATTGACCTGCGGGGCTACTTCTCGCAGATCAACCGGCAGAACCGGGCGCAGGCCGAAGCGTCGATCATGTCCGCCTCCGGCATCGACGGCAGCGGCGAGGTGGCGATGAACAGCGATCCGCTGGATCTCAAAAAACAGTTCGGTTACCGCTTCCGCTTCAAGGCGGACGACTACGTCGATTTCGGCGTGGTGGGCGGCATGACCCTGCCGAATCCGCCCGGCGGCAAATCGTTTCGCACGCTGTATACCACCACGCCGGCGCCGGACAACGAAACGCCGTTCTACTGCAGCGCGCAGCGCTACGACGAAACCTACCGTCTGCAGCTGCCGGCCAACGTGCCGATCATCGCCATTCCGCAAGACAGGCAGTTCCGCAATGCGGCGGGCGACTATCGCGTGGCGTGGCGACGCGACGGGCAGCAGGTGATCGTCAATCATCGGCTGCAGGTGAACGCCATTCGCGGCAAGGAAGCGCTGTGCCAGGCGCAGGATTATCCGGCGTTCCGCGAGCTGTTCCAGCAGGTGCGGCGCGGTTTCCGCGGCCAGGTGGTGTACGGCGAATTGGCCAACGGAAAATAAGCTGCTGCCCCGTCGCGCTAAGCGGCGGGGCGCACGCCTCAGTTGAACTCGCCCGCGACCTCGGACCACAGGCTGACGCGGCAGCCGCGCGCGGCGAAAGAGTCCATCTCGCGCTTGATGCCGCCGCTCTCTTGCCAACCCGGCAAATCGAGCACGATCAACTCATCCATCGCCGCCATGAACAGGGCGTCGATCGGCGCCCACAACTTGCCGATGGCGGTTTTGTCGAGCTCTTGCAAACACAGATTGATCGGATGCGACATGCTGACCTGGCTAAAAACGGCGCTGCCGGCGCGCACGATAGCGGCGGCGACGTCGTTGCACGCCATAAAGCGCTGCTGCACGACGTTGGCGTCGGCGTGGCTGTAGGGGCAGGCCAAAAATATCTTTCTCATTACCGTTTTCTCTCTCAATAACTAGAACGTGGGGGAAAAAAGGGCGCAGCTTCCCCGTGAGGCGGCGCCCCGTTTATTTTTTATGGTGCAGGGATAAATTCAGCGAGCGGCGGCGGCGATGGCCGTCGACTGCCTTTGCGTCTGTTCTTTTTCCAGCAATTCGGCTTCCGGCACCGAGATCTTGATGGCGATCAGCACGGCAATCATGCCGCCGAGAAATTTACCCATCATGATCGGCAGCACCAGCGAAGGTTGGAAGTTAGCGGTAAACGCCAGGTGATCGCCCAACGTCGCCTGCGCACAAATACCGAAGGCGACGCACAGCACCTTATCGCGTGCCCGCATACCTTTGAACAGGTGATAAACCGCGATGATATTGGCCAGCACCATAATAAAGCCCAGCGCACCGGTATCCGACAGGCCGAGTTTTCTGCCGATGAAATGCATCGGCTTACGGCAATAGCGCTGGAACAAATAACAGATGGGGAATGTGCCCGCCAACATAATGCCGATGTAACCGGCAATCTCGATAGCGCGGAATAATTCGTCTTTGTCGGCGAATAACGGATCGAATACCCAGCCGCCGAAGACCTTTTTAAACACGCCGGTAAAATGCTCGATGATGCACAGCGCCAACACCAGTTTGATAAAGGCGTCCGCCGCCTTGCCGAAGATCAGGAACCCTTTCACCATGGCCGCCGGCCGCAGCTTCAGGCCCAGCGCCAGCAGGAAACACAGGGCAAACAGCGGCGACAGCAGCCGCAGCGCCTGCAGGAAATCCAGCTGCAGATAGTGCGCGGCGGGCGAGGTGGTGGAAATGATCTCCCTGACCGGCAGGTTGTTGAAGGTGATGGTCACCAGGGCGATCAGCACGGCGAAAGGAATGCTGATAAGACCCGCCATCGCGCCCAGCGCCAGATATTTATGGTCGTCGCGGTTCAGCATGATAAGCCCGACGGGGATCAGGTACACGATGCTGGCGCCGGAGGTGTAACCCACCAGCATGGCGACGATCCACATGTCGCGGTTGGCGGCGATGGCGTCGGCCAGCTGATAGCCGCCCATGTCCACGGCGATCACCGCCAGCGCGGCGATCGAGGCGTCGGAGCCCAGCGCCGAGAAGAAGGGGCCGATGCTGTACATGATCAGGTAAGAGATGATCGGGATCGCCGCCATGATGCCCGCCTGGGCGAGAAACACCGGGCCGATGGCGTGAATGCCGTTGACGAACTCGCGCCCCAGTTCACCTTCCGGTTTAACGATCGACGCCAGTGCACCGATCAGGGTGCCGGCCATGATGATATAGATGATGAAATTACCGAACTCAGCCATGGTGTTCCTCCTGCGATGAACGTAAGCCGCGCGAGCGGGCGATGATTTCCTGATAGCGGGCGAACCAGACCGCCATATCGACCTCGGCGGGCTCCGTCACTTCATAGCGGTTGAGCACCTTAAGCGGCTGTTCCACGCCCAGCCCTTTGCGCGCCAACTGCGCCAC
Organism: Serratia sp. 2880STDY5682894; assembly: GCF_001537385.1. Taxonomy (NCBI): domain Bacteria; kingdom Pseudomonadati; phylum Pseudomonadota; class Gammaproteobacteria; order Enterobacterales; family Yersiniaceae; genus Serratia; species Serratia sp. 2880STDY5682894. The sequence continues at coordinate 201,248 of NZ_FCJA01000001.1, forward strand.
GCCCTGAGCGGTGATCTCTTTGTTGGCGGGCGTAACGATGCGCTTTTGGATCAGGTTGGCGAGGAACTGCGTGAAATAGCGGTTGGCGGACAGGCCGCCGTCCACCGAAATGCTGTCGCCGATCGGTTTCAACTTATCCATGGCGTTGATCACCTCGGCGGAACGCATGGCGATGCCTTCGAGGATCGACTGCAGCAGATCCTTGCGTTCGGTTTCCAGCGACAGGCCGGCCCACATCCCGGCGGCGGAGCGATCCCAATACGGGCAGGCCAGCCCGGAAAGCGCGGGCACAAAGGCCAGGCCGCGCGCGATGGCAGGCTGGGCCGGGAAATCGCCGAATTCATCGAAGTCGTTGAACAGGCCTATCTTTCTCGCCCAGTTAATGGCGGAGGCCGCGTTATAAACGCCGCCGTCCAGGCCATATACCGGCTCGCTGCCGGGCAGCTTCCAGCACAGCGTGGGTAACAGGCCGGACTCGCCGGCGTTGATCGGGCGCGGCCCGGTGATCGCCTGTAAAAAGGCACCGGTACCGAAGGTGATCTTCATCTGCCCCGGTTGATGGCAGCCGTGGCCGTATGTGCCGGCAAACTGGTCGACGATGCAGGCCGTCAGCGGCACCGGTTTGCCGTTGAGCGCGACGTCGCCGAAGTGGCCGATGTTGTCTCTGACCTCGGGCAGGCTGTCGATCGGCACGCCGAACAAACGGCACAGCTCTTCATCCCACTGCAGGGTATGAATGTTGAACAACGAGGTGCGCGAGGCGGAGTTATAGTCGGTGAGATGCCGGCCGCACAGGTGGAACAGGAAGAAGGCGTCCATGGTGCCGAGCCGCAGGCGGCCGCGTTGCGCCAGCTGCCTGGCCCCCGGCGCGTTGTTCATCAGCCAGCCCATCTTGCTGGCGGAGAAGTAGGTATCGAGCGGCAGACCGGTTTTCGCCATCACCAGCGGCTCGACGCCTTCGCGTTTCAGGCGCTGGATCTCCGGCTCGGTGCGCTGATCTTGCCAAACGATGGCGTTGTACAGCGGCAGGCCGCTGTCGGCGTCCCAGGCCAGCAGGCTTTCGCCCTGATGCCCTAAACCGATGGCGTCCACCATGTCGCACTGGCTGAGACAGCGGCGGATATTCGCCAAAATCTCCAGGGCGTCGTGTTCCACCCAGCCCGGATTGGGGGTGATCTGCTTGTGCGGCATGCTGGCCGGCGAATGGTGCCTGCCGTCTTCGCCGAACACCACGACCCGGGTGCCGGTGGTTCCCTGATCAATCGCGGCATAACGTTGATTCATCATTGCTTCGCTCTCTTATAGGTTTTGTTTTTTATTGTGCCTGGTGTTGTTTGTGTGACTGTTTTAATAATCTATCTTCAATTTCACACATTAAAGCAACATAAATCACAAGATAAAATAACCCCGCGTGATCGACCTCATACTTTTTGCTTATCACCCCATTCTGCGGCTTTTTTTTGGGAGTTATGTTGTTTTTGTCATTTCAAATGCGGTTATTGTGTGGTTTTATTGTGGTTATCACATCAAAACGGGACATCAGCATGATGGAAGAACAAACGGGTTGGGACATTGTCGTGATTGGCGGCGGTGTGGTCGGGTGTGCGGTATTCCGCAAATTCTGCCTGATGGGCGCCCGTACGCTGTTGTTGGAAAAGGGGGGCGATATCCTGTCCGGCGCCAGCAAAGCCAACAGCGCGCTGCTGCATACCGGCTTCGATGCGCCCAGCGGCAGCCTGGAGCTGCGCTGCATGCAGGCCGGCTACCGAGAATTTATCGCCATTCGCGAACGAATGAATCTGCCGCTGCTGCCCACCGGCGCGCTGGTCGTGGCCTGGGACGAGCAGCAGTTGGCGGCGCTGCCCGCGATCGTGCAGCAGGCACATGACAACGGCGTGCCGGACGTGGCGCAGATCGACGCCGCCGAGCTGTATCGCCGTGAACCGCAGCTGGCGCCCGGCGCATTGGCGGCGGTAGAGGTGCCGGGCGAGAGCGTGATCGATCCCTGGAGCACGCCGCTGGCTTACCTGACGCAGGGCGTCAAACACGGCGGCGACTATCGCTTCAATACCGAGGTGACCGGCGCCGAACGCTTGCCGACCGGCTGGCGGCTAACCAGCAACCGGGGCGAGTTTCACGGCCAAATCGTCATCAACTGCGCCGGCAATCAGGGCGACCGGGTAGAAAGTTTCTGCCATCAGCCCGAGTTTGAAATCCGCCCGCGCAAAGGGCAGTTCCTGGTGTTCGACAAGGCCGCCGCCGGGCAGGTCAACGCCATCATCTTGCCGGTGCCGACCGCGATCACCAAAGGGGTGCTGCTGTCGAAAACCATCTTCGGCAATCTGTTGCTGGGGCCGACCGCCGAAGAACAGCAGGATCGCGAGACGGCGACGGTGGACGAAACCAAAATGCGCGAGCTGATCGAACAGGGCACCCGGCTGCTGCCCACGCTGGCAAATTACAGCGTGACCGCCAGCTATGCCGGATTGCGCCCGGCGACCGAACAGAAACACTACCGCATTCAGCCCTATCCCGAGCGGCAGTGGATCTGCGTGGCGGGCATTCGCTCCACCGGCCTGACGGCGGCGCTCGGCATCGCGCAATACGTGGAGCAGCTTTACCGCGACCATTTTACGCCGTGCTTCACGCCGACGGCGCCGCAGACCGTGCATTGGCCGCAGATGCCGATGCTCGCCGACTACGCGCTGCGCGATTACGCGCGCCCGGACAACGGCGGCATCGTTTGCCATTGCGAGCTGGTGACCCAGCGGGAAATCGAGGCAGCGTTCGATTCCGCCGTGCCGCCGGAGTGCATCGGCGGGCTGCGGCGCCGCACGCGCGTGATGATGGGGCGCTGCAACGGTTTTTATTGCAGCAGCCGGGTGGCGGAAATGGTAGGCGATCGTTTTGGCCAGACGCTGGCCGTAGGGAGCATTGATGAAAACTGAGTATCAGGTGGCGATTGTCGGTGCCGGGCCGGCCGGGATCGCGGCGGCGACCGCGCTGCGGCAGGCGGGGATCGAGGATGTGGTGCTCCTGGAACGGGAGCGGGAAGCGGGCGGCGTGCCGAGACACTGTCGGCACCCCACCTTCGGGCTGCAAACGTTTTACCGGCCGATGCTCGGCTCCACCTATGTCGATAAGATACTGGCGCGCGCCGGGCAGGTGGAAATCCGCACCGGCGTGACGGTACTCGCCATCAAGCCGGGCGGCGAGCTGAGCATCACGGATCGCCGCGGCGTCAGCACCTTGAAAGCGCAGCGGGTGATCCTGGCGACCGGCGTGCGAGAAACGCCGCGCCATCCGCGCCTGGTGAGCGGCCTGCGGCCGCAGGGCGTGCTGACCGCCGGCGCGCTGCAGCAGTTCGTCTATCTGCGCGGGCTGCAGCCGGGCAAGGCGCCGGTGGTGGTCGGCACCGAGTTGGTCAGTTTCTCCGCGCTGTGGACGCTGCGCAACGCCGGCGTGCGCGCCGTCGCCATGATTGAAAACGGCGACAGGACCGTCGCCTGGCGTCTGAGCGCGCTCTATGCGCGCCTGATGGGAGTGCCGATCCATTACTCTTCGCGGGTGACCGATATTGCCGGCCGCGATCGGGTCGAATCCATCGAGGTGGAAAACCGCCGCGGGGAGAAACAGCGCATCGCCTGCGACAGCCTGATCTTCACCGGCCGCTTCACCGGGGAGTATACGCTGATCCGCCAGAGCCACCTGGCGCAGCGGCCGGACAGCGGCTGCCCGCTGACCGATCAGTTCGGCCGCTGTTCCGACACCGCCTATTTCGCCGTCGGCAACATGCTGCACCCGGCGGACATGGGCGACCAGTGTTATCAGGAAGGGCTGCGCGTTGGCGAAGCCGTTGCCCGTTCGCTGCAACGCACGCTGCCGCCGGCGCGGCAAATTCTCCCGGTGCGACACGACGAGCGGATCCGCCTGACCGCGCCTGCCAACGTGGCGCTGATCGGCAAACCCACCCGGGTCACGATCAATATGCGGGTGGAACGGGCGGTGTCCGGTTCGGTGGTGGTGCGGCTGGGCGAGGAAGTGCTGTATCGCAAAACGCATCGCTGCCTGCCGGAACGGCGGATCCTGCTGCGCAACATCGCTTTGCCGGCCGACGGCGAGCGTGACGCGCTGCACATCAGCATCGAATCCGCCGGGTGAACGGCTTGCGTCTAACGCCCTGAAACCCGTAGTATTCCGTCAGTTGACGCCGCGAGTCTCGGCGCAAGCGGTCACTCTTACTTAAGGCAGCGAGTGTAATGTGAATGGATATCTCTAATTCCGTGGATAGGCGCAATGAAATATTGGCGCTGATCCAGGCCAACGGCCGGGTTTACGTGAATGAGCTGGCGGATAAATTCCAGGTTTCGCAGGAAACCATTCGGCGCGATCTCAACAAGCTGGAAGATTATCGGCTGATTAAGAAGATCCACGGCGGTGCGGTCAGCAGCCAGTTCAAATTCGAGCATGAATTCAACGAACGGGCCAAAATCGCCGAGGCCGAGAAGCGCGCCATCGCGGAGAAAGCGGTGACGCTGATCCAGCCGGGCGATACGGTGTTCGTGGATTTCGGCTCCACCACGCTGGAGTTCGCCCGCCAGTTGGCGACCGTCGATCAGCTGACGGTCATCACCAATTCGCCGCTGATCGCCAACGTCTGTCTGGAAAATGACTCCATCGACGTGGTGCTGATCGGCGGGCAGTTCATCGGCTCCAAAATGGAGTGCCTGGGGGCGATCGCGCTGAATAACATCGAGGCGTTTTTCGCCGATTACGCCATCATCGGCGCCGGCGCGGTCAATGTGCAGACCGGGGTGATGGATCAAAACGTCAATGAGGCGGCCATCGCGCGCAAAATGATTGCGCAAAGCCGCAAATGCATCGTATTGGCGGACGAAAACAAGCTGCGTGGGCATGCGATGACGTTGGTGGCCAAATGGCCAGAGATCGATTATCTGGTGACCTCCGACAGCGGCAACGCGTTGGAAGGGCTGGTTTTCCCGGCCAACGTCAATGTGTTGGTCGCACAGGTATAAGCGGCGGCCCGTTTAACCGGAGGCGGGCCGCCGGGGCGTTACTTTTTCACCACCAGGCCCACGCCGCGGCCGCGCGGATCGGACGCGGTTTCCGGCGTGCGGCCATCGATGCGGATAGCCTGAATGTCCCCCATGTTCCAGCCCTGATCTTCGAGGGTGTAGCCCATGGCTTTCAGCTCCTCCGCCGGTTTGCCGGTCAGCGGCGCAAAGCTGTCATAGTACAGGGTGTCCTTCGGCAACAGCTGATGGTGCACGCGCTGGGCGGCCACCGCCTGCGCCAGCGGCAGATGGTAATCGTAGAGGTTGTTGATCACCTGGAAGATCGACGTGAAGATGCGCGATCCGCCCGGCGTGCCGATCACCAGGCTGATCTCGCCGTCGCGGGTGATGATGGTCGGGCTCATCGAGGAGAGCATGCGCTTGCCCGGCTCGATGGCGTTGGCGTCGCTGCCCACCACGCCGAAGGCATTGGCGACGCCGGGTTTGGCGCTGAAATCGTCCATCTCGTCGTTGAGCAGGAAGCCGGCGCCTTTGACCACCACGCCGCTGCCGAAGTCCCAGTTGAGCGTATAGGTGTTGCTGACCGCGTTGCCGGCGGCATCAACGATCGAGAAGTGGGTGGTTTGGTGGGTTTCCAGCCCTGGCCGCACCTGTTCGGTCGGCGAGATCGCCGTCGGGTTGATTTCGGCGGCGCGTTTTTGCAGGTAGTCGGGGGCGATCAGCTGTGCTTCCGGCACCTTAGTGAAATCCGGGTCGCCGAGGTAGTCGGCGCGATCGGCGAACACGCGCTTTTCGATTTCCGCCAGCAGGTGGATATAGCGCGCTGAGTTCAGCGGCACACCCTTGAAGTCGGCGGCGCGATCTTCTTTTATCCCCAGCAGCTGCGCCAGCGCAATGCCGCCGGAGCTGGGCAGCGGGGCGGTATATACGGTGTTGCCGCGCCAGCTGATGCGCATCGGCTCACGCCATTTCACCCGATAGTCGGCCAAATCCGCCGCGCCGATCAGCCCGTTGTCGCGCTGCATTTGCGCCACCAGCAGGCGCGCGGTTTCGCCGTGATAAAAATCGTCGGCGCCCGACTTGGCGATGCGCTCGAGGGTGGCGGCCAGCTCCGGCTGTTTGAACACCGTGCCGGGCTTCATGGCGCCGAAATAGTCGCCAAAGTTGGTTTTACCGGCGAACAGCTTGTTGGCGTCTTCACGGTACTGATACTGCTGATCCGCCACGGTGAAACCTTGCCGGGCGTAGCCGATCGCAGGCGTCAGCAGTTCGGCCCACGGCAGCTTGCCGAAGCGCTTGTGGGCTTCCCACAGCCCCAGCACGGTGCCCGGCACGCCGGCGGCGCGGCTGCCCACCAGGCTGAGATTTTCGATCACTTCACCTTTCTCGTTCAGGTATAGGGTTTTGCTGGCGGCCTTGGGGGCCACTTCGCGGTAGTCGAGGAAATAGGGTTTGCCGTCGATATACAGCGTCATAAAGCCGCCGCCGCCGATATTGCCGGCTTCAGGGTAGGTGACCGCCAGGGTAAAGGCGGTGGCGACCGCCGCATCGACCGCGTTGCCGCCGGCCTGCAGAATGTGCGCGGCGACTTTTGCGCCATACTGATCCGGGGCGGCGACCGCGCCGGCGGTCAGATCGGCGGCAAAGGCGGTAGGAACGGTGCAGGCCAGGGTCACGCTCAGAGCTATCGTTTTCAATAAACCGGCAGACATAGAAGATCCTTTTAGCGATTTTCAGTTATCAGGTGAATTCAACTAATTATTTTGAAACAGCAGGTTAGCGCGTTTTCTTCGGGCTGTTGCGGCGCTTTATTGAAGGTAGCAGCGGTCAGGCGGGGCCGCCTGACCAGAGTAGCGAATCGTGACGTGGCGCGTTATGCGCCGGCGGGCAACGCCGACTGCAGCCATTGGCAGAAGTGCCGGGCGAGCGGGTTGTGTTCGCTGTCGCGGTGCAGCAGCCACCCCCAGTTGGCACCGCGCACGCGTTGCTCGGTTAACGGTTGCAGCAGCCCGGCGTCGCGCGCGTGCTGCGCCAGCAGTTGGCTGACCAACGCGATGCCGAGGCCATTGCAGGCGGCGTCCAGCAGCAGACCGGGATCGGAGAAGTTCAGCCCGCTATCGCGCTGGCCGACGTGCGCACCGCCCGCCACCGTCCAGTGGCTCCAGTCCATCTCCCGTTCGCCGTGCAGGGTCACGCGCTGCTCCGCCGCCAGCGCCAGCAGGCTGGGGTGGCAGGCGGGATAGAGCCGGTCGCTGCAGAGCACGTTAAAGCTGCAGTCCGCCTGCGCGCTGAGATCGTCGCGGATCGCCAGATCGATACTGTCCGTCGCCATATTCGGCGGTTCAAAGCTGGTGAACAGCCACAGGTCGACCTGCGGATGCTGCCGATTGAAGTCGCCCAGCCGCGGCATCAGCCAGTGCCGGGCGAAAGCCGGAGTGGTGTTGACGATCAGCTGATTGGGTTTGCGGTACTGATCCAAACGGCGAATGCCGACCGCCAGCTGTTGCAGCATCACCTGCGCGGTGCTGAACAGATCGTGGCCGGCGTCGGTCAGCGCCACGCTGCGGCCGGTGCGGAAGAACAGCGGCTGCTCCAGAAACGCTTCGAGGCTGCGGATCTGCTGGCTGATGGCCGATTGGGTAAGGTGCAGCTCTTCGGCAGCCTGATGAAAACTGCCCAGGCGCGCTGCCGCTTCGAAGCCGCGTAGCGCGCTCAAGGGGGGCCAGTGTTTTAACATTATCGATAAGCCTGTCTAATCAGATATCCACTAAATATATCGTTTGTCGCGGTGGCAGGGGAAGACTAGCATAAGATTCAACCGCATAACCATGAATTATTCGGTTAACCTTTTGAATTATAAATGATTAAAAGAGGTCTTTAATGTCAACTCGCCGCGTGTTTATTAAACAGCTTTCCGCCGTCGCCGGAGTCGGTCTGACGGCCTCGCTGGGTGTTTCGTTACACGGTCACGCAGAAGCTGCGCTTAATCCGGCCTGGCGGATGCCCGACGAAGGGGAACCGCAGCAGCGGGCATTTCTCGCTTTCGGCGCGCAGCGGGCCATCTGGGGCGAATTCACGGCGGATGTGCAGGCGGCGCAGGGCCGTATCGCCCGCGCCATCGCCGAGTTTCAGCCGGTGACGGTATTTTGCCGCGAGCATGAACGGCAATTGGCCGAGGCCACCTGCGGCAGTCACAACGTCAGCTATGTCGTCACCGAGCTGGATGACATCTGGGTGCGCGATTTCGGCGCCAATTTCGTCGTCAACGGCACCGGCGAACTCGGGGCGGTGGATTTCAACTTCAACGGCTGGGGCAATAAGCAGCGGCATGCCAAGGATGCGCGCCTGGCGGCGTTTGCCGCCAACCGCTACGGTGCCGCCCAACTGCGCCGCAGCGCACTGATAGGCGAAGGCGGCGGTATCGAAGTGGACGGGCACGGCACCGGCATCATGACCGAAAGCAGCTGGGTGAATGCGAACCGTAATCCGGGCTGGAGCCGGGACCGGGTGGAGCAGGAGCTGAAAGCGATGCTCGGCCTGCGCAAAATTATCTGGCTGCCGGGCATTAAAGGCCGGGACATCACCGACGCCCACGTCGATTTTTACGCCCGCTTCGTGCGGCCGGGCGTGGTGGTGGCCAATCTGGACACCGATCCGGCCTCTTATGACCATGCGGTTACCCAGCAACATCTGGCGATCCTCAAGGCGGCGACCGACGCCGACGGCCGCCGGCTGCAGGTGCATACGCTTTCGCCGCCGCTGGCGCCGCGTGACAGCCGATTCAGCCGCAACAATCCGGATTTTGCGGCGGGCTACATCAACTATTTCGTCATCAACGGGGCGGTGATCGCCCCGGAGTTTGGCGACCCGCAGGCGGACCGGGCGGCGCTTGAGCTGCTGACGGCGCTCTATCCGCAGCGCAAGGTGGTGCAGCTGGAGATCGACGCCATCGCGGCCGGCGGCGGCGGCATTCACTGCGCAACCAACCAACTGCCGGTGCATGGCAGGTCACGCTGAATAGGGCGCTTCGCGCCCGGTGGCTAACGCGCCGGGCCGATGCCGTAACGCAGCAGGGCGACGGCGTGGCGGGCGATATCTTCGGCGTTCAGCTGGCCTTTATCCCGTTCGCGCCGCCATTTCGGCGCGGTGGCCAGCGGCAGCAACGTGATGCCGAACAGCGTGAAGAACAGCAGGGAAGGCTCGAGATCGGGGTTGAGTTTACCCTGCGCCTGCCAGCGCGTGATGGATTGTAGCGCGATTTGGCGGTGCTCATCGCCGAAACGTTCATCCATGCGCTGTTTCAGCACGCCGCTTTCACTCATGACCTCCCGCAGCCACAGCGGGGCGAACCAGGGGTGTTCCAACGCGATGTCGATAAAACGTTGCGCCAGCAGGGTGAAGGCGGTGACGGGATCGTCCGCGTTGGCGTCGAACACCTCGCCGGCCATTTTGCGCACCGGCAGAAAGCGCTCCTCGATCAGTACGTCCAGCAGCTGATCGCGGTTATGAAAGTAGTAGTGCAGCATGGCCGGGGTGACGTTTGCCTCGCGCGCAATGGCGTTCAACGAGGTGTCTACGATCCCCTGGCGGGCAAACAGGTTCAGTGCGGTATCAAGCAAATGCTCGCGTTTGTCCGCCCCTTTGGCGCCGCCGCTCGGCCGGCCGGGGCGGCGAGGCTTGGCGGGAGTTTGAACGTTTCGTGCTGTCATCGCGGTGAGATCCATTGACCGGAGAAAAAGATGACTCATATATTAATTATGCGATTAATTAATTACAAGTGAACTGACTCCGATGGAGATTGAAAACCCGACAACCCGGCCCGATCACGGCGGGGCGCCAGCCAAGGCGCCTTCGCTCACGTTGCTGTTTTCCGCGTTGCTGCTGGTGATGCTGCTGGCGGCGCTGGATCAAACCATTGTCTCCACCGCGCTGCCGACCATCGTCGGCGAGTTTGGTGGGCTTGAGAAACTGTCGTGGGTGGTGACGGCCTATCTGCTGTCTTCCACTATCGTAGTGCCGCTGTACGGCAAATTCGGCGATCTCTTCGGCCGCAAGATTGTGCTGCAAATCGCTATTGTACTGTTTTTGCTTGGGTCGGTACTGTGTGGGCTGGCGCAAAACATGACGCAGCTGATTCTGATGCGCGCGCTGCAAGGGTTGGGCGGCGGCGGGCTGTTGGTGGTCACCCTGGCGGTGGTCGGCGACGTGATCCCGCCGGCGGAACGCGGCCGTTATCAGGGGCTGTTCGGCGGGGTATTCGGCTTGGCCACGGTGGTGGGGCCGCTGATCGGCGGCCTGCTGGTGCAGCATTTTTCCTGGCGCTGGATTTTCTACATCAATCTGCCGCTGGGCCTGTTCGCCCTGCTGGTGATTGGCGCGGTGTTTCAGTCGCAGGTCAATCGAGTGCGGCATGAAATCGACTTCCTCGGCGCCGGTTATCTGGCGATGGCGCTCACCTGCATCATCCTGTTCACCAGCCAGGGCGGCACGGTCATGGCCTGGTCGGACGGCCAACTGTGGTGCATTCTGGCCTTTGGCCTGGTGTCGCTGGGCGGCTTTATCTATGAGGAACGGCTGGCCGGTGAACCGATCATTCCCCTTGGGCTGTTTCGCAACCGCACCTTTGTGCTGTGCGGCCTGATCGGCTTTATCGTCGGCATGTCGCTGTTCGGCTCCGTGACTTTCCTGCCGCTGTATCTGCAGGTGGTGAAAGGCTCGACGCCATCGCAGGCCGGGATGCAGCTGCTGCCGTTGATGGGCGGCATTATGGTCAGCTCGATCATCAGCGGCCGGATCATCAGCAAACGCGGTAAATACCGGCTGTTTCCGATCGTCGGCACCCTGTGCGCATTAGGGGCGATGACGTTGCTCGGCACCCTGACCAATAACACGCCGGTGCAGCATCTGTACCTGTACATTTGCCTGCTGGGATTGGGGCTGGGCATGGTGATGCAAGTGATGATCCTGGCGGCGCAAAACAGCGTGGAGCCCCGGCATATGGGGGTCGCGACCTCGAGCGCCACGCTGTTCCGCTCTATCGGCGGTTCGATAGGCGTAGCGGTGTTCGGGGCGATTTTCACGCAGGTGCTGCACACCCGTTTGGCGGCGCTGTTGCCGGAAGGCGCGCAGCTGCCGCGCGCGCTCGGTGCAGAAGCGGTTCACCATCTGCCGGCGGCGCTGCAGCAGGATTACCTGCAGGCCTTCGGCGGGGCGATCCATTCGGTGTATCAAATTGCCGCCGGGGTGATGGCGTTGGCTTTTGCGCTGACCTGGCTCTTGAAAGACGTGCCGCTGCGGCACAAATAATCCCGACGCCGGCCGCTCCGGCCGGTTCTTCCCGACGAACTTTTACCGAATCCTTACGCAACCCTTTCAGAAGCGCATTCCGGCATTCGATATATTGAGAATAGTCATTCTCAACAGGATCGTATTGCAATGCAGAGGAAAACGCTTTTGGTGCTTGGGCTGTCGCTGTTGCTGGCCGCCTGCGATGGGCAAAACGCCGGTGCGCCAGCCGGCGCGGGCGCAGAACAGGAGGTCGGCGTGGTCACGCTGCGCGGCCAGTCAGTGACCCTGAGCAGCGAGCTGACCGGCCGGGTCAACGCCACCATGACCTCCGACGTGCGGCCGCAGGTCGACGGGATTATCAAGCAGCGGCTGTTTACCGAAGGGGCCGAGGTCAAGGCCGGGCAGGTATTGTATCAAATCGACCCTGCCAGCTATCAGGCCAGCTACGATCAGGCCGCCGCCCAGCTGAAAAACGCCCAGGCCACGGTGCAATCCACCCGGCTCAAATCGCAGCGCTATGCGGCGCTGGTGAAAGAGAACGGCGTTTCTCAACAGGATGCGGACGATGCCAAAGCCGCCTATCTGGCGGCCGTGGCGTCGGTGGCCCAGTATCAGGCGGCGCTGGAGACGGCGCGCATCAACCTCGCTTATACCCAGGTGCGGGCGCCGATCGCCGGGCGTATCGGCATCTCGTCGGTGACGCCGGGCGCGCTGGTCACCGCCAGCCAGAGCGATGCGTTAGCCACCATCCGCGCGCTCGACCCGATCTATGTCGATCTGACCCAGTCCAGCGCCCAGCTGCTTAAACTGCGGCGCCAGCAGGCGGCGTTACAGCGCGGCGCGGTCACGCCGGTCGCCATCAAGCTGGAGGACGGTACGCCTTATGCCCATGCCGGCAAGCTCGAGCTGACCGAAGTCGCGGTGGACGAAGCCACCGGTTCGGTCACGCTGCGCGCGGTGTTCCCCAACCCCGAACATGAGCTGCTGCCCGGCATGTATGTCCACGCCACGGTGGATAACGGCGTCGATCCCAAAGCGATTCTGGCGCCGCAGCAGGGCATAACCCGCAACGCCAAAGGGGAAGCCACCGCGTTGGTGGTGGACGAACAGAACAAAGTGGCGCAGCGCACCGTCAGCGCCGAACGGGTGGTGGGCAGCAATTGGCTGATCGGCAGCGGCCTGAACGAAGGCGATCGCCTGATCGTCGAAGGCACCAGCAAGGTCACGATCGGCGCCGCGGTTAAGCCGGTTGAGGTTTCGGTCGACAAAACCCAACGCGGGGAGCAGTGATATGGCGCAGTTCTTTATCCGGCGGCCGGTATTCGCCTGGGTGATCGCCATCATCATCATGCTGTGCGGCCTGATGTCGATCAATTCGTTGCCCGTTTCGCAGTACCCGGACGTCTCACCGCCGCAGATTTCCATCTCCGCCACCTACCCGGGCGCAGACGCGGAAACGCTGGAAAACAGCGTCACGCAGGTGATTGAGCAGCAGCTCACCGGCCTGGACGGCCTGCTGTATTTTTCTTCGACCAGCAGCTCCAGCGGCTCGGTCAGTATCAACGTCACCTTTGATCAGGGCACCGATCCGGATATCGCTCAGGTGCAGGTGCAAAACAAGGTGCAGCAGGCGGAAAGCCGTTTGCCGAGCGCGGTTACCGCGCAGGGCGTGACGGTCAAGAAATCCCAGAGCAGCTTCCTGCTGATCGTCGGGCTGTATGACGAAAGCGACAAGGCGACGATGGCCGATATCTCCGACTATCTGGTCAGCAACCTGCAGGATCCGCTGTCGCGCATCGAGGGCGTGGGGGACGTGCAGGTGTTCGGCTCGGAATATGCGATGCGTATCTGGCTGGATCCGACCAAGCTGGCGAGCTATGCGTTGATGCCTTCCGACGTGCAGACGGCGATCGAAGCGCAAAACACCCAGGTGTCCGCCGGCAAGATCGGCGATCTGCCGGCCGCCGCCGATCAGCAGCTGACCGCCACGGTAAAGGCGCAGTCGCGGCTGCAAACGCCGGAACAGTTTCGCAATATCATCCTGAAAAGCGACAGCAGCGGCGCGCTGGTGCGGCTGGGCGACGTGGCGCGAATTGAGCTGGGCAACGAGGACTACTCCGCCAGCGCACACCTCAACGGCCACCCGGCGGCGGGGATCGCGGTCAAGCTGGCGGCGGGCGCCAACGCCCTCAGCACCGCCAAGCTGGTGAAGGCCAAGGTGGCGGAATACCAAAGTGCGATGCCGCAGGGCTACAAGGTGGCCTACCCGAAAGACAGCACCGACTTTATCAATATCTCGATCGAGGAGGTGGTGAAAACGCTGTTCGAAGCGGTGGCGTTAGTGGTGGTGGTGATGTTCGTATTCCTGCAAAACCTGCGCACCACGCTGATCCCGACCATCACCGTGCCGGTAGTGTTGCTGGGCACCTTCGGCGTGCTGGCGGCGTTCGGCTATTCAATCAATACCCTGACGCTGTTCGGCATGGTGTTGGCGATCGGGCTGTTGGTGGACGACGCCATCGTGGTGGTGGAAAACGTCGAACGCGTGATGCGGGAGGATAAGCTGCCGCCGCGCGAGGCGACGGAGAAATCGATGCGCGAAATCACCGGCGCATTGGTCGGCATCGCGCTGGTGCTGTCGGCGGTGTTTCTGCCGATGGCGTTCTTCGGCGGCTCCACCGGGGTGATCTATCGCCAATTTTCGATCACCGTCGTCTCCTCGATGGTGCTGTCGGTGGTGCTGGCGTTGACGCTGGCGCCGGCATTGTGCGCCACGTTGCTGAAGCCCGCGCACGACGCGCAGACCGACAAGGGCTTGCTGGGCAAATTCAACCGCGGCTATGACCGGCTGCAGGAGAAGTACGCCGGCAAGGTCGGTGGGGTAATCCACCGGCCGACGCGCTATCTGCTGCTGTACGGCCTGCTGTTGATCGCCGCGGCCGTGATGTACCTGCGCTTGCCGACCGGCTTTCTGCCCAACGAGGATCAGGGCACGGTGATGGTGCAGTACACCTTGCCGGCAGGCGCCACCAACGCGCGCACCTCGGCGGTGAGCGAGGCGGTGACCGCCTATTTCCTCGACCAGGAAAAGGCCAACGTCAGCACCATTTTCACCATCAACGGTTTCGGCTTCAGCGGCAGCGGGCAAAACGCCGGCATGGCGTTCGTCAGCCTCAAAGACTGGAGCCAGCGCAGCGGCAGCGCGAACACCGCCGACGCCATCGCCAAACGCGCCATGGCGCACTTCGCCTCGCTGCGCGACGCCCAGGTCTTCTCCATGAGCCCACCGGCGATCGACGGTTTCGGCCAGTCCGACGGCTTCACCTTCGAGCTACAGGCCAAAGGGGCGACCACCCGCGCCGAGCTGCAGGCGATGCGCGACCAGATCGTTGCCGCCGCCGGCAACAATCCGGCATTGCTGGCGGTGCGCGCCAACACCTTGCCGGACACCCCGCAGCTGCAGGTGGAGATCGACAACGGCAAGCTGCAGGCGCTCGGCCTGAGCGCCGCCGACGTCAACAGCACCCTCAGCAGCGCGTTCGGCAGCACCTATATCAACGACTTTATCGATCGCAACCGGGTGAAAAAAGTCTATATGCAGGGCGATGTGCAGTACCGCGCCAAGCCGGAAGATCTCGACCGCTGGTTTGTGCGCGGCACCAACGCGTCGGGCGCCAGCAGCATGACGCCGTTCTCCGCCTTTGCGTCTTCGCACTGGATCTACGGGCCGGAAAATCTGTCGCGCTATAACGGGCTGTCGTCGTTCGAGATCACCGGGCAGGGCGCCGCTGGCGTCAGCTCCGGTACGGCGATGAGCGAGATGGAGAAACTGGCGGCAACATTCTCCGCCGGCAGCAGCTATTCCTGGAGCGGGCTGTCCTATCAGGAGCGGCTGACCAGCGGCCAGGCGTCGTCGCTGTACGCCATTTCGCTCATCGTGGTGTTCCTGTGCCTGGCGGCGCTGTATGAGAGCTGGTCGATTCCGTTCGCGGTGATGTTGGTGGTGCCGATGGGCGTGGTGGGATCGCTGCTGGCGATCACGCTACGCGGGCTGGAAAACGACATCTACTTCCAGGTGGCGCTGCTCACCATCATCGGCCTGTCGGCGAAGAACGCCATTCTGATCGTCGAGTTCGCCGAGGAGATGCATCAGCGCGGTGAAACGCTGATTGCCGCGGCGGTCCACGCGGCGCGCATGCGCCTGCGGCCGATCCTGATGACCTCGCTGGCGTTTACCGCCGGGGTGCTGCCGCTGGCGGTATCCAGCGGCGCCGGCGCCAACAGCCGCATCGCCATCGGTACCGGCATCATCGGCGGCACCATCACCGCCACCGCATTGGCCATCTTTTTCGTCCCGCTGTTTTATGTGTTGGTGCGCCGCATGTTTACCCGTCGGCCCGCCAACCCGCCGTCACAGGCAGGAGAATAACGTGTTGCAACGAGTCATGATGTTAACTTTACCGCTGCTGCTGACCGGCTGTCTGTCGCTGGATCCGCACTACCAGCGCCCGGCGGCGCCGGTGCCCGCCAACCTGCCGCAGGGCGAGGCCGGCGGCAACCAGGCGCTGAGCTACCCGGACGTCGCCTGGCGTGACTATGTCCAGGACGCCCGGCTGCGCCAGGTGGTGGCGCTGGGGCTGAACAGCAGCCGCGATCTGCGCGAGGCGATCGCCAATATCGCGTCGGCGCGCGCCCTGTACGGCGAGCAGCGCTCGGCGCTGTTCCCGACAATCAATGCCACCGCCGACGGCAGCCGCGGGCGGGCGCTGACCGGCAGCGGCAACGCCACCGCGCTGAGCCAAAGCTACGAAGCCGCGGCCGGCGTCAGCGCATTCGAGTGGGATCTGTTCGGCAAGAACGCCAGCCTGTCGCGCGCGGCGTTCGAAACCTATCTGGCGAACTCGGAGGCGGCGAAAAGCACCCGTCTGACGCTGATCGCCGATATCGTCACCGACTGGGTGGCGGTGGCGGCCGAGCGCAGCAATCTGGCGGTGGCGCAGCAGACGATGGCGAGCGCCAAACGGTCGCTGGACGTCACGCGCAACAATCAACAGCACGGGATTGCGTCGCTGGTTGACGTGGCGTCGGCGGAAACCGTCTATCAGCAGGCGCGATCGGACGCCGCCAGCTACGCCACCAGCGCCGCGCAGGCGAAAAACGCGCTGGATTTGGCGGTAGGGCAAAGCGTGCCGGAAAACCTGCTGCCGAGCGGCATCGAGGCGCTGGGCGGGATCATGCGCGATCTGCCGGCCGGCGTCTCTTCGCAAGTGTTGCTGAAGCGGCCGGACGTGCTGCAGGCCGAGCATAACCTGAAATCCGCCAACGCCAATATCGGCTCGGCGCGGGCGGCGTTCTTCCCGTCGATCAGCCTGACCGCCAGCGGCGGCGTGGGCAGCGGTGAACTCTCCTCGTTGTTCAGCCACGGAGCCGGCGTCTGGTCGTTCGCACCGAGCATCAGCCTGCCGATCTTCAGCGGCGGCTATAACACGGCTCAACTCAACTACACCCAGGCGCAGAAAGACCTGTATGTCGCCACCTATGAGAAAGCGGTGCAGACGGCATTTCAGGAAACCGCCGACGCGCTGGCGCGCAAAGCCACGCTGCAGGAACAGCTGGCGGCGCAAACCGGCTATGTGGCGGCGGCGCAGCAATATTATCGCCTGGCCGAGCTGCGTTACCGCCAGGGCGTGGACAGCTACCTGACGCTGCTGGACGCGCAGCGCACGCTGTACACGGCGCAACAGGCGCTGATCGCCGCGCAGCAGACCGCGTACGACAATCAGGCCACCCTGTATAAAGTGTTGGGCGGCGGCGTTACCGCCGAGCGGCAGGGGGATGGCGTCCTCGCCGACAAGGCGACGCTCAGCCGCTAACCGTCGACCGCGCGCGCCAGGCATTTGGCTGCGCGCGGTTTTTTTATGGAAAGTGTAAAGAAACAGAAAACCCGGCCGGCGGCCAGAACTCGCCGCGGTGAGCAGAGTCAGACAGAGAACCGCATTCATCTTTTATTCATACCGGCTCGAGGTCGTCATGGCAGAAGACATTCAGCAACAGGTCATCGCGCTTATCGCCGCCTTCAACGCATCAGGGCGGCTGAAGAAGGGCGTGGCCATCACCCCGGAAACCGAGATCAACACCGCGCTCAACCTGTCGTTCAGCGATTCCAATACGCTGATGCGCCGCTACTTCGATACCTTCGGCGTCGACAGCGGCAACTACAACCACGAACTGTATTTCCAGCCGCCGACCAACACCGGACGCTGGTTTTCCCCCTCGGCGTGCAAAGAGCATCCCCGGCCGCTGTGCGTGTCGATGCTGGTGCGTTCCGCGCGCGCCAAGCGCTGGCTGTACGACATTCACTTCCTGATCGAACAGCTCCGCTAGCGCTGCGTTACTGCTCCAACACCTCGGCGAACTTCGCCAGCCACTGCGGATGCGCCGGCCAGGCCGGGGCTGTGACCAGATTGCCGTCGACGTGCGCCTGATCGATGCCGATCTCCGCATAATGGCCGCCCCCCAGCCGCACTTCCGGCGCGCAGGCCGGGTAGGCGCTGCAGGTGCGGCCTTTCAACACCCCGGCCGCCGCCAGCAGCTGCGGGCCGTGGCAAACGGCGGCGATCGGTTTTTTCGCGGCGTCAAACGCCTGCACCAGCGCGATCACGTCGGGGTTCAGACGCAGGTATTCCGGCGCCCGGCCACCGGGGATCAAGAGCGCATCGTAGTGCTCTTCCTTGGCGGCGGCGAAGTCGGCATTTAAGGTAAAACGGTGGCCGGGTTTCTCGCTGTAGGTCTGCGCCCCGTCAAAGTCGTGGATTGCGGTTTGGATATAATCGCCGACGGCTTTGCCGGGGCACACGGCGTCCACCCAATGGCCGATCATCTGCAATGCCTGAAACGGCACCATGGTTTCGTAATCTTCGGCGTAGTCGCCGACCAGCATCAGGATCTTTTTCTTGCTCATGATCACAACTCCTGCGGGATAGGGATTGCCTAAGGTATAGCCCAGCGCCCCTGGGAATGCGAACCGCAAAGCGCCTATCTATACTCGTGATACTGCGGCGCTTTTCTCGCCGCTCAACCCCAGGGAGGATCCCCGATGCTGAATCTGGCTACCTTGCTTGAAGAGAGTGCGCGCACCTGGCCGGAGCGGCCGGCGGTGATACAGGACGACAACCCGCTCAGCTATCGGGCGCTTAACGACATGGCCAATCGGGTGGCGAATTTGTTGGCCGCGCGCGGCGTGCGGCCCGGTGAACGGGTGGCGCTGGCCTGCCCGAACCGGCCGGAGTTTCCGGCTATCTATTACGGCATTCTTAAAAGCGGCGCGGTGGTGGTGCCGCTGAATATTCTGCTTAAAAGCGCAGAGTTCGACTATTACCTGGCGGATTCGGCGGCGGTGGCGCTGTTTTGTTTCGAGGGCAGCAGCGGCCTGCCGCTGGGGGAGGAAGCGCTGCGGGCGGCGGCGAAGGCGGAGCAGTGCCGTGAGGTGTTTATCATCGGCGATCGGTTGCCGCTCGAGGGGGAACGTTTCAGCGCGGCGATAGCCGAGCAGGCTACCGAATTCGCTTCGGCGACGACGATCGAAAGCGACACCGCGGTGGTGCTGTATACCAGCGGCACCACCGGCCGCGCCAAAGGGGCGGAGTTGACTCACGCCAATCTGGTGCTCAACGCCTTGGGATCGGTACGGCTGTTCGACGGTTCGGAGATGGCCCCCGATCGTCACCTGGTGACCTTGCCGCTATTCCACACTTTTGGTTCGACGGTGCAGATGAACGCCGGTTTCGCTTCCGCCGCCACTCTGGTGCTGGTCGAACGCTTCGACGCCGCGCAGGCCATCGCGCTGATGCAACGGCACGGCATCACCTTTTTCGCCGGGGTGCCGACCATGTATTGGGCGCTGTTGAATGCACTGGATGAGCATACGGATATCGAGCGCTTGCGCAGCACGCTGCGTATGGCGGTGTCCGGCGGCGCCAGCCTGCCGGTGCAGATCCTGGAGGATTTCTCGCGCCGCTTCGGCGTCAACATTCTCGAAGGGTATGGGCTGTCGGAGACCAGCCCGGTCGCCACCTTTAACCATCCCCATCGGGTAACCAAACCCGGCTCCATCGGCCAACCGATCTGGGGCGTGGAGGTGCGCCTGCTCGACGCCACCGGTCAGCCGGTCGACGGCATCGACCAGGTCGGGGAGATCGCGGTGCGCGGTTACAACATCATGAAAGGCTATCTGAACCGCCCTGAGGCGACGGCAGAGGTGCTGGAAAACGGCTGGTTCCGCACCGGTGACCTGGCGCGTCGCGACGCCGACGGCTTCTATTTCATCGTCGATCGGGCCAAGGACATGATCATCCGCGGCGGGTTCAACGTCTATCCGCGCGAGATTGAAGAGGCGCTGATTCGCCATCCGGCGGTGTCGTTGGTGGCGGTGATCGGCGTCGAGCACCCGTCGCTGGGCGAAGAGATCAAAGCGGTGGTGGTATTGAAAGAGACGGAAGAGCCGATCGAGGAAGAAACGCTGATTGCCTGGAGCCGGGAGCGGCTGGCGGCGTACAAGTATCCGCGTATCGTCGAGTTCGTCGAGCGTTTGCCGATGACCAGTACCGGTAAGGTGTTGAAGCGCTGTTTGCGCTGAGGAAAATCCGGCCTGCCGGAGCAGGCCGGGATACGGGCATCAACCTGGGTAGATGCCGCGCTCTTTACGTGCGGTCAGGATGCGCTCACAGGCCACGATGTAAGCCGCGGTGCGCAGGCTGCACTCTTTCTCGGCCGCCTTGTTCCAGACGTGGACCATGGCGTCGGTCATGATCTTGTCCATACGCTCGTTGATCTCGGACTCGCTCCAGAAGTAGCTCGCCATGTCCTGCACCCACTCGAAGTAACTGACCGTTACGCCGCCGGCGTTACAGATAACGTCCGGGACCACGGTGATGTTACGGGAACGCAGAATGTCGTCCGCTTCTGGGAAGGTTGGGCCGTTAGCGCCTTCCAGCACCAGCTTGGCGCTGAGGATTTCGGCGCGCTGACGGGTGATTTGGCCTTCCAGCGCCGCAGGGATCAGGATGTCCATGTCGACCGACCAGAACGCTTCGCTTTCGATCTCGCTGGCGCCAGGGAAGCCGGCGATCTGCTTGTGCTTGGCCTGGTATTCGGTCAGCGCGGTCAGGTCGATGCCGTTGGCGTTGAACAGGGTGGCGGAGTGGTCCTGGATGGTGACGACGCGCGCGCCGACGCCAACGAACAGGCGAGCCGCTTCGCTGCCCACGTTACCGAAGCCTTGTACCGCCACTTTGGCGCCTTCGATCTGCACGCCCAGACGCTTGGCCACTTCGCTGCCGGTGACGAACACGCCGCGGCCGGTCGCTTTCTCACGGCCCAGGGAGCCGCCGAGGTGGATTGGTTTGCCGGTGACCACGCCGGTGATGGTGGTGCCGTGGTTCATGGAGTAGGTGTCCATCATCCAGGCCATCACTTTGGCGTTGGTGCCGACGTCCGGCGCAGGAATGTCTTTCTGTGGCCCGATGATGAAGCCGATTTCGCTGGTGTAGCGGCGGGTCAGTCGCTCCAGTTCACCTTCAGACAGTTTGAACGGGTCGACGCGGATGCCGCCCTTGGCGCCGCCGTACGGCAGGTTGACCGCGGCACACTTGATGGTCATCCAGGCGGACAGGGCCATCACTTCGTTCAGATCGACGTCAGGGTGGAAGCGGATACCGCCTTTGCCCGGCCCACGCGACAGGTTGTGCTGTACGCGGAAACCTTCGAAGTGACGGATGGTGCCATCGTCCATCTGCAGCGGGATATCGACAATCAAAGCGCGCTTAGGGTGACGCAGCGTATCAACCCAGCGTGACAGCTCGCCGAGGTAAGGGGCGACGCGATCGATTTGTTGCAGATATGTAGCCCAAGCGGTGGTGCTGCTGTCTGAAGCGTAGGATAGCTTTTCCATAACCAACCTTTATATATTAGAGGTATTTATTTCGTTTAACCGTGGATTAGCAAGCGCATAACACTTTGCGACGCTAAATTTACCACTAATTATGCCGGTTGTTAGCCCCCCGCTCATCGGGCCAGCGGACGGTTTTTCGCCGCCTGCAGGGCGGCAAATGAATAGTTAATTACTTTTCATCGACGCTGAGCGTATGCATGCATACTTTATGCATATAAAGCGCATAAAAACCCTTTTTATCTATTTTTCAGAAGCTTGAATGTGATCAAAAAGTTTCATTTTATTTAACTGCTATGTTGACAATGGCGTTTCCCCTCGGCAGCGTTAAAATCCTGTTAAAACGCCGTCTGCGGCCGTGTTTTTATCGTGCAAAGAGAAGCCTAATCCGAGGCTGTTTTAATGTGTTGCGGCCGTCGAGGCAGGGTCTGATAAATGTGCTCACCTGAAACGGACGGGTGACCGCGAGCGGCCACCCGTTCAGGTTTTGCCAATCAGCGTTAAAGAAGACCGCGCCGCCGTGGCGTGGTCATCCGGCACGCATTACGCGCCGGTATGCTGATAGCGTTTTAATTCCACCGGCTCAGCGCCGATACTCGCCAGATATTCTTTGACGGACGCCGGCGCGGAAGCCCGCGTAAATTGGTAGATGTTTTCATCCGCATCCAACAGCGTCTCCCATTTTACAATGTTCACCCAGCGAGGTTCATTGTCTACGCTGATGCCTGAGTCACGCGAAATGAACCCGTTCTGGTTTGAGATAAATTCCTCTTCTACACGCTTGTCCAATACGGCAAACGCTTCAGGGCTGAGTGAGGCCGGCAGTTTAAAACTTGAAACTTCAATAATGTAGCCGTTGGCGGAACAGTCCGCCCTGGATTCATGGTTCATAGTAAAAGTCCTTTAAATTAAATTGCTTATACAACTCAAATTAAGCTGCATCCTTATTGCAGTACTGCAAGTTAAATTTATTCTCGATGCCAGAAGGAAATAGTTAGGAATAGTCCGAATTAGCTTTTTTATTTATGCAAAAGCTGATGATTTTAATGGGATTTTTCTTGGATAAAGGAGTCCGCTAATCAATTCGCGATCGGCATGAAGTGAATAATTCAATAAAGGGGGTGTGGATTAATGTCATTGGCAAAGGTGCGGCTTTTAAATAACAAAACGGCATGTGAATAAAGTGACTTTAAATATTTCCCTTTCCTCTTTCGCCTGGCGGGAGGTATTTTTCCGACGACCGGCAATGGCCAATTCTGATCCCGGGTGTGAACACTAAGGGCGTTTGCAGCGCCGCCGTCGGCGCAGGGGGCGCAAACGCCATCCGCTCGGCAAGCGGCGGCAACTGCGGTATGCTAAGCGGCTGAACAGCAAACCAAACCGGGCTATACGGAGACACCCCAGCGTGCCGAACTCTTCTTCTCAACTCGAACTTTTGCGCTCGGTCGCCGACGGCATCGCGGCGCTGTTTTTCCCGAATGCGGAAGTGGTGATCCACGATCTGGCCACCAACAAGATTGCTTATCTGGCGAACAACCTGTCGAAGCGCAAACCGGGTGACGACGCCGGGCTGGACGACTTCGAGCTCGCTGGCGGCGCCGGCGTGACCGGCCCCTATGAGAAGCTGAACTGGGACGGCAAAAAGATGCGCTCGGTGAGCATCGCCGCGCGCGACGAGCAGGGCAAGCCCAGCTATCTGCTGTGCATCAACCTGAGCACCGCGATGTTCGAGGACGCCCGCAACGCGCTGGACATGTTCCTGTCGGTCACCCGGCTGCAGCCGCAGCCGCAAGCGCTGTTCAAAGATGACTGGCAGGAGAAGATCAACACCTTCCTACACGACTGGCTGCGGCGCGAAAACGCCGCGCTCGGTGCGCTGAGCCGCGAACAGAAACGGCGGCTGGTCAGCGATCTCTATCATCAGGGGGCGTTCAAGGCCAAAAGCGCCGCCGACTACATCGCCAACGTGCTGTCGATGGGGCGCGCCACGGTGTACAAGCATTTGCGAGAGCTGAAACAGGAGTAAAGGCGGCGGGAAAGGCGGAAGAAATGGGCGGCGCTGGCCGCCCATTTTTGTTACCAGCGGTAGTTGACCGAAGCGATGATGCTGCGGCCGCTGCCGTAGAAGCAGGCGTACTCGCCGCTGCAGGATGAAACGTATTTCTTGTCCGTCAGGTTCTGTACGTTGAGCTGAAGCGCTGCACCGCGCAGCGCCGACGAGGCCTGGCCGAGGTCATATTTCACCATGGCGTCGTACAGCGTGTAGTGCGGCACATCGTACTGGCCGATGGCGTCGGCCGGTGCATCGCCGATGTAACGCACGCCGCTGCCGACGGTCAGGCCGTTCAGCGCGCCGCTCAGGAAGCTGTAGCTGCCCCAGGCGGACACCGCGTGGCGCGGGATGCCCGCCGGGCTGTGGCCGATTTCGTCCGCCGAGTTGGAGTCTTTGGTCACCACGTCGGTGTAGGTATAGGCGGCGGTCAGCTTGATCTCCGGCGTCGGCTGAGCGTGCACTTCCGCCTCAATCCCTTTGGATTTCACCTCGCCGATCTGCTCGTAGGCGGAGGTGAGGCGGTTATAGGACGCCACATTGCGCTGGGTAATGTCGAACCAGGAGAGGGTCAGCAGGGTGTTGCCGCCCGGGATCTGGTACTTCACGCCCACCTCGGTTTGTTTGCCGGTGGTCGGCTTGAGCGGATCGGCGCCCGGCGCGCTTGGGTACAGGTTAGGATCGAACGAGGTGCTGTAGCTGACATACGGTGAAATACCGTTGTCGAAGGCGTAAAGCAGGCCCGCGCGGCCGGTAAACTGGGCATCGTTGTAGGTCTGCTCTTTACCGCCGCTGGTGCGATCGCGAGTGTTGACCTGCGACCAGTCCTGACGGCCGGACAGCAGCAGGTTCCAGTTATTCCACTCCAGCTGGTCCTGCAGATACACCCCGACCTGATTCAGCGTCTTCAAGTCGCTGGAAGCCAGCGCCAGCGTGCTGCCATCGATGCTGGGGCGAACCGGGTTGGCCCAGTCGATCGGGTAGTCGTTGCCGCGATCGCGATACATCTTCGAATCGATATGGCTGTAGCGGTAATCCAGCCCGCCCAGCACCGTGTGCTTCACCTCGCCGGTGTCGAACAACCCCTTAAGCTGGTTATCCACGCCAAACTCGTTGGTCATCTGCGTTTCATGCTGCGCCATGCGGGTGACGGTGTGGTCGTTGACCTTCGAGTTTACGTTATAAACCAGATATTTATAGTCTTCATCGCGGTGGGTGAAGCGCAGGTTCTGGGTGAACGACAGCGCATCGCTGAAGTTATGCTCGAGGCTGTAGCCGATCGACGCCTGCTCGCGCCGCGACTTGTTGAAGCTGGGTTCGCTGATGTTGAAGTCGTAGGGCACATAGCCCGCGCTGGTCGGGAACAGCGTGCCGGCGCGCGGCAGGAAGTTGCGCGATCCGGCTTTCGGATCGTTCTGGTAGCTGGTCAGCAGCGTAAAGCTGGTGTCTTCGTTCGGCAGCCAGGTGAAGGCCGGCGCGATGGCCACCCGTTGCTGCTTGCTGTCTTTGACAAACTCATGTTCGGTTCTGGCGATGCCGTTCAGGCGGTAGAACAGGGTATTGTCGTCGTTGAGCTTGCCGCCGAAATCGAACGCCGTTTCCGCCAGATGGCGGTTGCCGGTGCTGAATTTGACTTCGTGAATGCTTTGGGCGGTGGGGCGCTTGCTGGTCATCACCACCACGCCGCCGGGGCTGACCTGGCCGTACAGCACGCCGGCCGGGCCGTGCACCATCTCCACGCGCTCCAGCAGCCAGGGATCGATCTGCCCGGCGCCGCCGTTTTGGCTCGAAAGGCCAAAGTGCAGGCCGTCGAGCAGCTTGGGCGCATAGCGGAAGCCGCGGCTGATCACTTCGTCATTGCGGTTGGAGTTGCCGCGGTAGGTGGTGATTACCCCGCTGGTGTAGTTCAGCGCGTCGGCGACCGACGCCGGCTCCTGGTCGTTCATCTGCTCGCGCGTGACCACTGAGATGGACTGCGGCGTTTTACGCAGAGAGGCGGCGGTCTTGGTGCCGGCGGCGCTCTCTTTGGCGACGATCCCCTTGACCGGGGCGGTCACGCTGTTTTGCGCGTCGGCGGTCACCAGAATCGTCTCGTCCGCGGCGGCGGACGCGTGTGGCGCGAAGGGCAGTAAGGCCAGCGCCGATCCCAGCAATAGACGCTTGGCGGACATCGCCTCTGCGTTCGCGTTTTCTATCCCTTTGTTTTTAATCTTCATTATCTCTCCTGCATACCTGCTTTCGTGTGTCATGCCACCCTGATAAACCCCGAAATGCCGACAAGCGTTCTTCACCCGTCGACGCGGAAACGCCGTGTGTGCACGACGGTAAAAATCCGACAAATAGTATTGAAAATGATAATGAGTATCAATACGATTGTCAGGTTTTGTAAAAATCACTCATGTTATGTAAGGGGCGCTATGGAGTTTTTGCCGGAAAAGAGGCCAGAAAACGGTCATGAGGGATTGGCGGCGCAATGGCTGCGTGAAGAGGCGGCAGGGCAGCCCGCGTGGTGGCAGAAGGTCGCCTCACACGGCACGCCCATCGTCGAGCCGCACGATGACCGCCACGTCAAAATGACCTGGCTGTGGCGCGATCCCGCCGGCGATGAACGGCACTCGCCGATATGCCGCGTTTACGCCGATATCAACGGCATTACCGATCATCACAGCACGTCCCCCAGCAGCCTGACCAGGCTCCCCGGCACCGACGTTTGGTACGGCGCCGCCGTTATCGATCGGCGCTGGCGCGGCAGCTACAGCCTGATCCCCATCACAGAGCGAGATCTTCCCCCCGTCTTCAGCGGCGACGAAGCGTTGCGCGATCGCCAGCAGCGCGCCTGGTGGGTATCGCTGTTCCCGCTGGCGACCGCCGATCCGCTGAATCGCCTTTCGCTGGGGCCTTCGCATCGCCCGCGCCCGGTTTCCCTGGCGCAAGGGCCGGATGCCGACGACCAAAGCGCCTGGCAGGCCGTCGATCGGCCATTGGATGAGGCGCGGCTACAGCTTTTTCAGTGGCGCAGCGAACGTCTGGATAACCAGCGGCGCGTTTGGCTGTATGCCAGCGGCGACGCGGCGGTGAAAGCGAACCGCCCGTTGGTGCTATTGCTCGATGGCCAAAACTGGATCGAAAGGCACGCGCTGTTGCCGGTGATCGAGCACGAAACCGCAAAAGGGCGGCTGCCGCCCGCGTGCTGGCTGCTGATCGATGCGATCGACGGTGAACACCGGGAAAACGAGCTGCCCTGCAACGCCGCCTTCTGGCAGGCAATCATCGAAGAGCTGCTGCCGCAGGCGCAGAAGCGCGAAGCGTTCAGTGAGGAAGGGGCGCGCACCGTCGTCGCCGGCCAAAGCTACGGCGGGCTGGCGGCGTTATATGCCGGTGTGCACTGGCCGGAACGCTTCGGCCGCGTGCTGAGCCAGTCCGGCTCCTTCTGGTGGCCCACGGTGCAATTCGTTACCCAGTTCGAAAAACGCCACGAACTGGAGGAAGGCTGGCTGATACGCCAGGTTCGGCAACGCGACGCGGCGGCGCCCACGCTCACCGTGATTCAGCAAGCCGGCGATCGGGAGGCGGACATCGAATTCGTTAATCGCCAGATGCACCAGGCGCTGACGGCGGCGGGGCACCGCGCCGAATACCGCGTATTTTCCGGCGGGCACGATGCGCTCTGCTGGCGCGGCGGCCTGGTGGACGGCGTGCGCCAGCTGCTTTCCGCGATGGAATAACCCACACATTTTGACAGACAGGTAATGCAAATGACTCAGGAACAACAAAACCCGTTCGATGACGAAAGCCTCCGTTTCACCGTTTTGGTCAACGCGCAGCAGCAGTATTCGCTGTGGCCGCAGTTTGCCGAGACGCCGCAGGGGTGGCGCGTGCTGATGGGGCCGGCGTCGCGCGGCGAATGCATCGACTACATCGAAACGCACTGGCAGGACATGCGGCCGGCGGCGCTGAAAGCGGCGGATGCGGCGCGTTAAGCGCCAGGCAGCCACATCGATACATTCCGTTTGAGGAAAAGGACAGACACCATGTCAGAAACGCTTTCTTTGCCGGATACTCAGGTCGAGTATCGGGAGTATCCGCTGGTTGCAGCACAACCGGGGATCTGGATCGCCGACCAAATCGCGCTGCGCCGCAACGGCTTCGCCGTGGCGCACTACACCGAACTGCACGGCGCTATCGATCGTTCGGCGCTGGAGCGCGCCATCCGTCAAGGGCTGGCCGAAGCGGATACGGTTCAGGCGCGATTCTTTGAGGCGCAGGACGGCCAGCCGGTGCAGCGTTTGCCGCTGATAGCCGACCCCGCACGCGTGCAGGCGCCGGAGTGGCTCGATTTCAGCGCACGCCCGGACGCCGAACAGGCGGCGCTGGCGCTGATGAACGACGATCTGGCGCAGGATCTGCCGGCAGACGGCGAGCGGCCGCTTTATCGCCATGTGGTGATCCGCGTCAGCGCCGATCGCTGGTTCTGGTACCAGCGCTTTCATCATCTGACCCTGGACGGCTTCAGCTTCGAAGCCATCACCCGCCGGATCGCCGATCTCTACCGCGCGCTGCGCCACGGGCTGGCGCCGGCGGCCTCGCCGTTTACCCCGTTCGGCAAGGTGGTGGAAGAGTTTCAGCAATGGCAAACGTCGCCCGCACGTGAGCGGGCGGCCGAATTCTGGCGCCAGCATCTGCGCGATTTGCCGTCGCCGCTGTCGTTATCGACGGAAAACCGGGAGGTTGAACCGGGCGCCCGGCCGCTCAAACAGGCGCTGGTGCTGCCTGAATCGCTGTTTGACGAAGCGCGGCGCGATGATGCGCTGCAGTCGCTGCAACCGGCCGATATCGTCACGGCGGCGCTGGCGATGTATCTGGCGCGCATGAGCGGCGAAACCCGCTTCTCAATCGGTTTTCCTTTCATGCGCCGGATGGGGTCGCAGGCGCTGGCGGCGGTCGGCCCGGTGGTCAACGTGCTGCCGCTGCTGCTGAACGTGACGCCGGATCTGTCGCTGGCGGACGTCTGCCAGGCCACCGTGGCGGAGATCAAGCAGGCGCGTCGCCATCAACGCTATGAGGCGGAGCAGATCAAACGCGATCTCGGCCTGGTCGGCGGCCATCAGGAACTGTATGGCCCGGTGGTCAACGTCAAGGTTTACCACGGCGCCTTGTCGTTCGACGGTCAGGCGGCCGTCACCCATACGCTGGCGATGGGGCCGGTCGACGATCTGGAGTTTGAGATCGGTTTTCGAAGCGGCGTGCTGACGCTGTCTTTGGTCGCCAACCCGGCCAAATACTCGCCGCGCACCTTGCATCATCACGCGGAGCGCATCGGCCATTGGCTGCAGCAGCTGGCGCGGCAGCCGCATCAGCCGCACGGTCAACTGGCGTTGATCGGCGAAGGGGAACTCAGACAACTCGCGGCCTGGGGGCGCGGCGCAGAGCTGGCGCCGCCGGCGGGCATGGTCTCGATCATGGATGCGTTCCAACGCCAGGTTGAGCGCCAGCCCGAGGCGTTGGCGGTGGCCTGCGGCGACGTGCGCCTCAGCTACCGGCAGCTCTCCGAACGGGTGATGCAGCTGGGGCGAGTGCTGATCGAAAGCGGCATCGGCGCCGAAGACGTGGTTGCCATCGGCATTCCGCGCTCGGTGGACACGCTGGTCGCGCTGTTCGGCGTGTTGGCCAGCGGCGCAGCCTATATGCCGCTCGATCTGGACTATCCGCGTGAACGTTTGGCGCTGATGTGCGACGACGCGCGGCCGGTGATGTTGCTGACCCACCGCGCCACGCGGGCCAACATGCCGGATCTGCCGCAGGTATTGTGCCTGGACGACGCCCCGTGCC
This sequence comes from Serratia sp. 2880STDY5682894, assembly GCF_001537385.1. Taxonomy (NCBI): domain Bacteria; kingdom Pseudomonadati; phylum Pseudomonadota; class Gammaproteobacteria; order Enterobacterales; family Yersiniaceae; genus Serratia; species Serratia sp. 2880STDY5682894. The sequence goes on from NZ_FCJA01000001.1 coordinate 230,397, forward strand.
TGGCGCGCTGCGCGGCCGCCGAGAGCACGCCGATAACGGATGCAGAGCGGCGCGTGCCGCTGAGCGAGGCGCATCTCGCCTATATGATTTACACCTCCGGCTCGACCGGCAAACCCAAGGGCGTCATGTCCACCCACCGCGGGCTGCTGAACCTGTTCCTGTCGCATCAGGCCTCTCTGTTCGGCCCGGCGATCGAAAAATTCCAGGCTCGCCACGCGCGCCGCTTGCGCGCCGGCCATACCGCCTCGTTTTCTTTCGACTCCTCCTGGGAACCGCTGTTCTGCATGATGATGGGCAGCGAACTGGTTATCTTCGATGAGGAGCTGCGCCGCGACCCCTGGGCGCTGCTGGAACAAACCCAACAGACGCCGATCGATCTGCTGGACATCACGCCGTCGTTCTTCTCGCAACTGGTGGACTGCGGCCTGCTGAAGGGGCAGTTTCCGCTGCCGTCGTTCGTGATGATCGGCGGCGAGGCGGCGACGCCGACGCTGTGGAACCTGATGCAGCAGCATCCGGAGGTGGAGATCCACAACTATTACGGCCCGTCCGAATACACCGTCGATACCCTCGGCGCGCCGGTGACGGCCGCAGACCAGCCGGTAATCGGCCGTCCCCTCGCCAATACCTCAGTTTGGCTGCTCGACAGCCGCCTGCAGCCGGTGCCGATCGGCGCGGCGGGCGAGCTGTACATTTCCGGCAAAGGCATCGCGCGCGGTTACCTGCGGCGCCCGGATCTGACGGCGGCGCGCTTTGTCGCCAACCCGTTCGCCGAAGGCGAGGTGATGTACCGCAGCGGCGATCTGATGCGCTGGAGCGCGGAGGGCCAGCTGGTGTTCATTGGCCGGACCGATCACCAAATCAAGGTGCGCGGCTTCCGCGTCGAGCTGGGGGAGGTGGAAAGCGCCTTGGCCGCCTTGCCGGACGTGGGGCGTGCGGTGGTGATCGCCGAGCCGATCGGCGCCACCTATCGCCTGATCGGCTACTGCTCGGTGCAGGATGACGCGCGCCGCGCCTCGCCGGCGCTGCAAAACGAGCTGCTGGGGCAGCTGGCGCAGCGTCTGCCGGATTATATGGTGCCGGCGATCCTGGTGGTGATGCCGGAGCTGCCGCTCAACGTCAACGGCAAGATTGACCGCCAGGCGCTACCCAAACCGCAGGAGACGCTGGCGCAAAGCATTCGCGAACCGGCCACCGAGCAGGAAAGGCTGATTTGCCGCGCGATGGCCCACCTGTTGGGGATGGAGCGCGTCGGCGCCGACGACGATTTCTTTGCGCTCGGCGGCGACAGCATCTCGGCGATGGGGTTGGGCACCGCCCTGCGGCGCAACGGTTATCTGCTGCGGCCGCGCGAGATCTTCGCGCTGCACACCCCCGCGCGCATGGCGCAGGCGATGCAGCCGCTGGCCGTAGACTCTCAGGCCGCACGCAGCGTGCAGCAAGGCCCGATCGACGGGCTGCCGATCCTGCACTGGTTCGCCGAGACGGGCGATATGCATCGCCGCTTCGCGCACGGCGTTTTCCTGCGCGTGCCTGCCGAGCTGCAACCGGAACAGCTGCGTGATGCGTTGGACCAGCTGCGCGCGGCGCACCCGGCGCTGGGCGCCAGGATCCGCGATGGCCGGTTGGTGGTTGAAGAAGCCGCTACCGCTGAGCTCATGCAGGTTCAGACCGTATCCGGCGAACTGGAGCCGGCGGCGGAACAGGCTTTCGACGCCGCACTCGAGCATCTCGATCCGGCGGCCGGCGCCATGATGCAGGCGATCCTGTTGCAGCGCGACGGGCAGAGCCTGGGGCTGGTGCTGGCGATCCACCACCTGGTGGTCGACGGCGTTTCCTGGCGCATCCTGCTCGAGGAGCTGCGGCAAGTGGCCGACAGCGCCATGCAGGGGCGGCCGATCACGCTGCCGCCGGAAGAAACCTCGCTCTATGAGTGGTCCGCGCGTTTACGCGCCGACGTGGAACGCCGGGAAGCCGAGCTGCCGTTCTGGCGGCAAATGCTGGCGGACGGCGTGCCGCGTTTGGGCCGGCGCGCGCTGGAACCGCAGACCGATCGCATCGCCTCGGTGAGCGAGCGGCGCACGCTGCTCGACAGCCGGTTGACCGCCGCGCTGCTCGGCACATTGCCGCAGGATTATCGCGCCCAGGTTGAAGAGATCATGCTGTGCGCACTGGCTCAGGCATGCCGCCGCCGTTTCCAGGCCGCTTCGCTGCGTTTCTCTCTGGAGTCGCACGGCCGCGCCGAACTGGATGACGGCCTCGATCTGGCCCGCACCGTGGGCTGGTTGACGGCGGAGTATCCGCTGCGCATCGAACTGCATGACGCCGAGCACAATGAGGCCGTGCGCGCGGTGAAACGGGCGACGCGAGCGGTGGCCGATCGCGGCGTCGGTTACGGCCAGCTGCGTTATCTGCATCCGCAGCGTGACGATCTGGCGGCGCTGGCGCAGCGCAACGCCCCGGAGATTTTATTCAACTACCTCGGGCGCTTCAGCCAGGATGAGGGGCACTGGACGCCGCAGCGCAGCCAAAACCGCTTCCGCGACGCCTTCGCCGTGGCGCAGGATGCGCAGCAGGCGCCGTCTTACGGGCTGGAAGTGAACATCTTTGTCGAGGAACGGCGCGACGGCGCCTGCCTGGCGATCAACTGGAGCTGGCTGGAGGGAGTTTTCAGCGAGAGCGACATTGCGCAGCTGCACAGCGGCATCGAGCAAGCGGTGCGTTCACTGTGCGAATTTGCCGAACGGCATCCCGAACGCGCGGCGGCGACGTTGGTGGCGGCCGAGATCGCCCAGCCGGGCGCCGATGATGAGGCGGTGCGCGCCTGGGAGCGGGAGTGCGGGCCGTTAGCCGCGGCGCTGCCGCTGTTGCCGCTGCAACACGGCCTGCTGTTCCATGCGCAGACGGCGCAGCAGGGCGGCAGCTATAACTCGCTGACGCGCCTGAGCCTCTGCGGCGAACTGGACGCGCATCAACTCCAGCAGGCGCTGGATGCGGTGATCCGCCGCCATCCGCAATTGGCCGCCCGATTTAACCGCGAGGGCGAGCCGCTGCAGCTGATACCGCAGCAAAGCCATTGGCCGCTGGACAACCACGCGCTGCCGCCGCTGACGGAAGAACAAGAAGCGCAGGCACTGCACCGGCTGGAGCAGCAGGAACTGCAGCGCGATCTTTTCAACCAGCCGGGCGCGATGCTGCACGCGCTGTGGGTCAAACACGGCGATAGCGAACGCTACACGCTGTTCCTTAACGCGCACCACCTGATCGTCGACGGCTGGTCGACGCCGGTGGTGCTCAACGATCTGATGCTGGCCCTGCGTGAAGGCGAGCAGGCGTTGCCGCCGCTGCGTTCGAACTATGCCGATATCGTGCGCCGCCTGACCGCGCGGGATGCCGAAGCCTCGCGCCGCCTGTGGCGCGAGACGCTGCAGGACGTGCGCCCGACGTTGCTGTTCGGTGAAACGCAGGACGAACGCGTGCATGAGCTGGAAATGACGCTGCCGCCGGCCGAGGAAAGACGCTTGCTGACCCTGTGCCGCGAACGCGGGTTGACGCTCAATACCGTAATGCAGGGCATTTGGGCATTGCAGCTGGCCAGCTGTTGCGGCCAGCAGGACGTGGTGTTCGGCTCGCCGGTTTCCGGCCGTTTTGGTCAGATAGAAGGGATCGAGGAACACGTCGGCCTGTTCAGCAACACGCTGCCGGTGCGGGTTCGTCTGCAGCACGACCGTCCGTTGACGGAACAGCTAATCGACCTGCAGCACCGGCAGATTGAACTGCTGGAGCACGACGATTTGGGGTTAGGGGAAATTCAGCACCTGGCCGGGGCGGGCACGCTGTTCGATACGCTGTTGGTGGTGGAGAACTACCCGGACAACGACGCTCTGCTGGGCGGCGCCGGATCGCTGCGCTGCGACGCCATCCGCAACAAAGGCTATACCCACTATCCGCTGACGCTGCTGGTGCTGCCGGGCGAACGTCTGCGCCTGCTGATGGAGTACCGCGCCTCGGTGCCGCAGCCTGAGCGCTTCGCCGCGCGGCTGATGGCGCTGCTGCAACAGTGGATCGCCCAGCCGGATCTGCCGCTGCCGCGCTGGCAGTTGCAAACCCCACAGGAGCAGGCGCTGATCGCGGCGATCAACCGCACCGGGCAGGCGGTGGCGGACACCACCTTGCATCAGGCGATCGCCGATCAAGCGCGGCGCACGCCGGAACGCATCGCGCTGCAGGATGCCGGGCACAGCCTCAGCTACCGTGACATGCAGCGCCAGGCCGCGCTGCTGGCCGAGCGGCTGACGGCGGCCGGCATTCAGCCGGGGGATATCGTCGCGGTGGCGTTGCCGCGCTCCGTGCGTCTCAGCCTGGCGCTGACGGCGATTGTGCAGACCGGCGCCGCCTGGTTGCCGCTGGACACCGGCTACCCGGACGAGCGGCTGGCCTACATGGTGGAGGACGCCAAGCCGCGGCTGATTATCACCGAAAGCGCGTTGGATGCCCGCTTCGCCGCGCTGGCGCCGACGCTGCTGTTCGATGCGCTGGACGAGAGCGGGCGCGAACCGGCGCCGCGCCAACCGGCGGGGAACGGCGATTATCCCGCCTACGTGCTGTATACCTCCGGCTCTACCGGGCGGCCGAAAGGCGTGGTGGTGAACCACCGGGCGATCGTCAACCGCCTGTTCTGGATGCAGCACGAGTATGCGCTCGATGCGCAGGACGTGGTATTACAGAAAACGCCGTGCAGCTTCGACGTTTCCGTCTGGGAATTCTTCTGGCCGCTGATGGTCGGCGCACGCCTGGTGATGGCGCCGCCGGAGGCGCACCGCGATCCGCAGGCGCTGACGACATTGATCGACGACTATGGCGTGACCACGCTGCATTTCGTTCCGTCCATGTTGGCTATCTGGGTGGAGGCGCTGAACGAACGGGCGCCACAGCGCGCCGCCGCCAGCCTGAAACGCGTGTTCTGCAGCGGTGAGGCGCTGTCGTGTGAACTGGCTTCCCGTTATCAGGCGTTGGTTACCGCGCCGCTGCACAACCTGTACGGCCCGACGGAGGCGGCGGTCGATGTCACCTACCAACCGGCGTCCGGCGCGGCATTGGCGGCGGTAAACGGCGCCGGCGTGCCGATCGGCAAACCGGTCTGGAACACCCAGCTGAGCATTCTTGACGCCATGCTGCGGCCGGTGCCCGTCGGCTGCGCCGGCGATCTTTACCTGCGCGGCATTCAGCTGGCCGATGGCTATCTGCATCGGCCGGGGCTGACGGCGCAGCGGTTTGTCGCCGATCCCGCCGGCAATGGCGCGCGCATGTATCGCACCGGCGATATCGCCCGCTGGCTGGAAGACGGCAGCGTCGAGTATTTGGGACGCAGCGACGATCAGCTGAAGATCCGCGGCCAGCGAATCGAGCTGGGCGAAATCGAGCAGGCGCTGCTGGCGCAGCCGGGGGTAGCGCAAGCGGCGGTGCACGCCATCGAGCTGGGCGAGGGCGCAACAGGGCTGGGCGGCGCCGATATGCGCCAGCTGGTCGCCTGGCTGATCGCCCAACCGGGCGTGACGCTGGATACCGCCGAGCTGCATCAGGCGCTGGAGCAGCGTTTGCCGGCGCACATGATGCCGGTCAGCTATGTCATGACCGACCGCTTCCCGCTCAGCGCCAGCGGCAAGCTGGATCGCAAGGCGTTGCCACGGCCGCAGCTGGCCCTGCAAGCCGGGCGTGCGCCGCAGGGCGACAGCGAACGCCTGCTGGCGGCGCTGTTCGTGGAACTGTTGGGGCGCGAGACGGTGTATGCCGACGACGACTTCTTCGCGCTGGGCGGCCATTCGCTGCTGGCGATGCGTCTGGCGGCGGAGTTGCGTCGCCGCGTGCCTCGGCCATTGAGCGTCGGGCAGATCATGTTCGCCCGCAGCCTGGAGAAGATGGCGCACCTGCTCGATGACGCGCAGGCGGCCAACTCGGCCGAGAGCCGCGGCGTCGGCGAATGCCTGCAGCTGCGGGCCGGCCAAGGCCCGGCGCTGTTCTGCCTGCATCCCGCTTCCGGTTTCGCCTGGCAGTACTCGGGGCTGAGCCGTTATCTGCCGGGGAGCTACCCCATCATCGGGCTGCAGTCGCCAAGACCGGATGGCGCCATCGCCACCTGCGAGGATATCGAGCAGATGGTCGATCGTCATCTCGCTAATCTGCGCCGCCTGCAGCCACAGGGGCCTTACTACCTGCTGGGCTATTCGCTCGGCGGCACGCTGGCGCATTCGATGGCCGCGCGCCTGCAGCAGCAGGGCGAAGAGGTGGCGTTCCTTGGGATGCTGGATACCTATCCGCCGGAAGGCCAGGATTGGACCGGCCCCAGCGAGGAGGAGGCGCAGAAAGAGGTGGCGCAGGAGCAGGCCGAGTTTATGGCGGAAGATCATGGCGATCCGGCGCTGATGGCGGAGAAGGCGGCGATGTTCGACAGTATCGTCGCCAACTACCGCGACGCGGTGCGCATTCTGTCCCAGGCGCGCAGCCGGCGTTTCCACGGCACGGCAACGCTGTTTGTCGCCGACCAGACGCTGCCGCCGGAGATGGATATCGACGCCGTGTGGGCGCCGTATCTGGATGGGCTGATCTGTCATCACCAGCGCTGCGAACACGCGGACATTCTGTCGCCGGCTTCGCTGGAGACGCTCGGCCCACTATTGCACCAGCTGCTGACGCGGCAATACGGGTTGGTATAACGCAACCGGGCCGGGGGGCGTGCGTCCCGGCCCGTACTAAAACATGATATGCAGGACACTATGGCCAGACCTTCTTTTTTTCTTGATTTCAGCTTGCTGAGAAGCAATGCGCATTTCCGCGCGATTTTCTGCGCCCGCATGCTGTCGGTGTTTTCCCTCGGCATGTTGGCGGTGGGGGTGCCGATCCAGATCCAGGCGATGACCGGCTCCACGTTGCAGGTGGGCGTGGCGGTGGCGCTGGACGGGGTGGGCATGTTTATCGGCCTGATGCTGGGCGGCGTGCTCGCCGATCGCTACGATCGCCGCAAGCTGATCCTGTTTGCGCGCGGCACCTGCGGGCTGGGCTTTGTCGCCCTGAGTCTGAACGCCTTCGCCCCGGCGCCGTCGCTGTGGGCGCTTTACCTGCTGGCGGCCTGGGACGGGTTCTTCGGCGCGCTGGGCATGACGGCGCTAATGGCGGTGATCCCGCTGCTGGTCGGGCGTGAAAACCTGGCGGCGGCGGGGGCCTTGAGTATGGTAACGGTGCGCATCGGCGCGATCCTGGCGCCGGCGCTGGGCGGGATCATCATCGTGTTCGGCGGCGTGGGGCTGGCGTTCGCCGTGGCCGCCGCCGGGACGCTGGGCACCCTGATCCCGCTGGTGCGCCTGCCGACGCTGTTGCCGCAGCAGCAGGAGCCGGAACACCCGCTGCGCGCGCTCGCCAGCGGCTTCCAGTTTGTCTGGCGCAATAAGGTGGTGGGGTCGGTGGTGCTGCTGGGAATGCTGATGAGCATCGTCGGCGCCGTCAGGGTGCTGTTCCCGGCGTTGGCGCAGGGCGCTTACCACGTCGGTGCGTCCTCTATTGGCCTGATGTATTCCGCGGTGCCGCTCGGCGCGATGCTGGGCGCGCTGACCAGCGGCTGGGTGGGGCGATACGCTCGTCCCGGCGTGCTGATCCTGGTCGCCGCCATCGTCGCATTTACCGCTATCGCTTCGCTGGGGCTGTTCAACCACCTGGCGCCGGCGCTGCTGGCGCTGGTGTGCTACGGCTACGCCAACGCCATCGCCTCGCTCCTGCAATTCATGCTGATCCAGAGCAACACGCCGGATCATCTGCTGGGGCGGGTGAACAGCCTCGGCACCGCGCAGGACGTAACCGGCGATTCGATCGGCGCGCTGGGACTCGGCGTACTGGGCAGGGTGTTTACTCCATTGATGAGCGTGCTGTCGTTTGGCGCATTCGCCGCCGTGCTCGGCGTGCTGGTGGCCTTCAGCGTGCGCACGCTGCGCCAGTGCCGGCCGGCGGACGCGTTGGTCGAGCACGATGAGCCCGCTGCGGCAACCTCAGCGGCGGCAGACAACTAACCCGTCACGGCACCGGCTGTTCCGGCCGGTGCTGCTCCCCCCAGTTGCACATCATGTCGATCACCGGGATCAGCGAACGCCCGCGCTCGGACAGACTGTACTCCACCTTGGGCGGGATCTGCGGATACTCCTTTCTCACCACCAGGCGATCTTTTTCCAGCTCTTTGAGCGTCGAACTCAGCGTTTTGTACGAAATGGTGCCGATGCAGCGCTGCAGCTCGTTGAACCGCAATACCGGCTTATACAACGCCAGCCAGTAGAGAATAATCATTTTATATTTGCCGTTGATCACCGACAGCGTATAGCCATAGCCGGTGTCTTCGAGGCTGATGCCCGTTGGGCTGCAGTGGGATTCGGCGGTCATTAGGTACTTTATCCAGGGTAAGTATGTGTCGTGAGTGTGCGTATTTTACATTGTTCCAGCATAACCTATGATGCGCCGGTAGACACCTGACTGGAGAAATCGATATGAAAACCTTGGTGGTGGTGACCCATCCCGATATGGCGAGCTCGGTGGTCAATAAACGCTGGCTGGAGGAGCTGCGGCGCTATCCGGAGCGGTATACCGTGCACGAACTGCATCAGGCCTATCCGGATTGGCAGATCGACGTCGCCCAAGAGCAGCGGCTGATTGAAGCCCATGACAACATCGTACTGCAGTTCCCGATTTTCTGGTTCAGCAGCCCGCCGTTGCTGAAAAAATGGCTGGACGACGTGCTCACCTACGGCTGGGCCTACGGTTCCCGCAGCGGCTACAAGATGCAAAACAAGAAGCTGGCGTTGGCGGTCACGGCGGGGGTGCGTGCAGAGGATTACGCGCGCGACGGGCGCTATCGTTATTCGCTGGAGGAAATCTTCCGGCCGTTTGAAGTCACCGCCGGCTACGTGCGGGCCGACTATGCCTCGTTCTTCGCCTTTTACGGCAAGGAGGCCGCGTCGGACGGGACGGTGGAACCGCTGCAATCCCACGAGTTGGATCGCAGCGCGCAAGGCTACCAGGCATTTCTCGCTGCCCTGAATTAACGCCGCGCCCCGGATGCGCCAGAGCGTGCGCATCCGGCTACTCGATGTGAACGCCGAAACCGTCTTGCCCCGGCGCGAGATGCGCTTTCAGCGTCAGCTGCGGGATCAGATAGTCACCGGCGTTCTGCCGCCGAAAGCGGATTGGCTCGGCGTTCCACAGATTATCCAGCCGCTGCCCGAGCTGTTCGCACAGGGCGGCAAAGCGTGCCTCATCGGTTTTGCCGGCGCGGTAGGTGACGAACGGCGGCAGCACCTCGAAGCCTGGGTAGTGCAGCATGCCGTGCTGGATCGGGAACAGGATATCGTCGATCGGCCCGTTGATGCCGCGCGGGGCGTAATGAGACTCCCAGCCGCCGGCGGTGACGATCAGCATCGCCCGTTTGCCCGCCAGCGTCCCCTCGCCGTAACGGTTACCCCAATGGGTGTCGGAATGCTCACCCACGCCGTAAGCAAAACCATAGGCATAGACACGCTCGAACCAGCCTTTCAGAATCGCCGGCATCGAGAACCACCACAGCGGAAACTGCAGCAGCACCGCATCCGCCCAGCGCAATTTTTGCTGCTCCCGTTCGATATCGGCGCTCTGCATGCCGTTGGCGAACGCGCGCTGCGAATCCAGCGAAGGATCGAAACGAGCCGTTGCCGGGCCTTCCAGACTGTCGTCAGCGTCGAGCGCCGCTTTCCACTTCATGGCGTACAGGTCGGACACCTGTACCTGATGGCCGGCCTGCGTCAGGCGTTCAACGGCGAAATTTTTCAGTGAGCCGGTCAGCGACAGCGGCTCCGGGTGGGCGTAAACAATCAGCACATTCATAACAGCTCTCCTTGGTGTGAGAGCTGCAGGTTAGGGCGTTAGTCGGTATATTAGAAATGAATTACCGTTATCCCAGGTATAACTATGAATAATTTAAGGCGGCTGGATCTCAACCTGCTGGTGACGCTCGACGCGCTGCTGGCGGAGCACAACGTCACGCGCGCGGCACAGCGGCTCAATTTCTCCCAGCCGGCGGTCAGCGTGCATCTCGCCAAACTGCGGGCGATCTTTGACGATCCGCTGCTGTTGCCCGGCCCGCGCGGCATGCGTCCGACCGCCAGAGCGGAACAGCTGCGGGAACCGTTACGTCAGGCATTGGCGGCGCTCGAGTTGGCGGTGACGCCGGCGACGCCGTTCGATCCCGCCGTGGCGACCGATACCTGGCGCGTGGCTGCCTTTGACTACGGCGAATCCACCATCGTGCTGCCGGCGCTGAACGGTTTACGCACGGCGGCGCCCGGCACCCGGCTGGCGGTGTTGGAGATCGCCCCAGCGCGCCTCGCCAAACGGGCGGAGCAAGGGGAAATCGACCTGGCGTTTCATACCCGAGAAGGTGCGCCATCCGGCCTGCGGCAGCGCACGCTGTTTAGCGAACGCTATGTGCTGGTGGGCCGGGTCGGCCACCCCAAGCTGCATGCCAGGCTGACGCCGGCGCAATTTTGCCAATTGGAGCAGGTGATGGTCTCGCCGGACGGCGGCGGGTTCTATGGTATGACCGACAGGGCGTTGGCGGACGTGGGGCTGACGCGGCGGGTGGTGCTTTCCGTGCCACATTTTCTGTTCGTTATCTCGGTGCTGACGCAGTCCGATTTGGTGGCGATGCTGCCGGAGCGGCTGGTGCGCAACCAGCCTTTATTACAACGGCTCGAGCCGCCGCTGGCGGTGCCGGGCTTTGAAATGACCATGCTGTGGCACGAACGATCGCACCGGGATCCCGCTCACCGGTGGCTGCGCGAACATATCGTGCGTTCAGTGTGAGCGGGTTGGCGGGTTAAAGGGAGAAGCGTTTTTTGATTCTGTCGATCGGCGTGCCATCGCTGAGCGGCACCTGCGGTAAACGGTCGTAATCGCGAAAGCCCATTTTGTGATAGTAGGCGAGGCCACCGACGTTATCCGCCCGAATGGTGGCGTTGATGTGCTTGAAACCGTGCGACTTCGCCGCCGCTAAAGTGGCAGGGAACAACGCACTGCCGACGCCGCGCACCTTCGGCGACAGGCGGGAAAAGGTGGCAATATCTGCGGTATCGGGCGGCAGGGCATCATCTGAGCTCAGCGACTGGAAGCCCACCAACAGCCCATCCACCTCCGCGACCTGGCAGCTCAGCGCATTGCTGCCGCTGATGAACCATTCGCTGAATTCGGCGGGGGTGAGGGGCGTTTCTATCGCCGTCGTGCCGCCGGCGCCGATCACGTCATTCAATAACTGCGTCAGGGCTTCAGCGTCTTGCGGGGTTACCGTTCTGATCTTCATTGCGTTGCTATCTCCTATGATGAATCGGCTGGAACCATCGAAAGAAGATAGACGCAGACGTCCGATAATGAAATATCGGAACGTGCCGGACCAAAAGACAGTGAAGGGAATTACATGAACAGGAAGCGGTCGGCCAGCGGAACCCCACGTTCGAGGCGCGGCGGCAACGCGTCGTCACGATCGTCAGGCTGAGCAGCCTGCGGCGCGACGTCTTCGGCTTTTTCAATCATCAGCTCGCCGAGCAGGGCCAGAAAACGAGTGAGCTTTTGCATATTCCCTCCGGATCCTTGATTACATTGAGAGTGATACTAATCGCCGCTCAACCGAATGGGAAAAACTTAAAACTCATATCCTAAGAACCGGATCGCATATCGCCTGACCGGGCGACGGTTGCCCATCGCCCGGTGTACGGTTTAGAAGGTGACGTTAACCTTGGCCCACAGGGTGCGGCCCGGCTCATTCACCGCGCTGTTGGCCGAATACCCGAAGGCGCTGTTGCCCGCCAGGTTGAGGTGTTCGCTGTAGGTCTTGTTCAGGATGTTATCCAGACCGGCGCTCAGCTTGACGTTTTTATTCACCTTGTAGGCGGCGTTGGCGGAAAGCACGCCGAAGCCGGCGCTTTCGGCAAAGTCTTTGCCTACCACGTTGCCTTCGTTGATCGCCACGCGGTGTTGGCTGCTGACCAAACGCCACAGGCCGGTGCCGCTCCAGTCGCCGTACTCATAGGTGAGCCCCAGACGCGCCTCCAGCGGCGGGATCTGCGGCAGCGGCCGGCCGTCGCTGGTGTTTTTGCCCCAGGAGTAGGCCAGGCTGGCGTCGGTTTTCCAGTGCTCGCTCAGCTGGTAACCCATGCCCATTTCGCCGCCCATGATGTTGGCGTTGACGTTATCGGCCTGGCTGAGACGCGCGTTGTGCGGATCGTATTTGAACAGGATGAAGTCATCGACGCGGCCCACGTAAGCGGAAACCCAGCCGTTGAAGCGTTTGCCGTTGTACTGCGCGCCGATGTCGAGCTGCGTGGTTTTTTCGCTCTTGACGCTGGAGAACGGATCCTTGCTGCCGTTCGGGCCGAGCTTCGGCGAGAACAGCTCCCAATAATCCGGGAAGCGCTCGGTATAACCGACGCCGGCATACAGCATCAGCGGCAGGTCGGCCAACGTATGCTCAAGACGCATAAAGCCGCTCGGCAGGGTATCCGAACGCTCCCCGTCGCTGCCGCTGCGGAAATTCTCCACCAGGGTGCGGTCAAGACGCGCGCCGCCGATCAGTTTATCCTGTTCGCTGGTGGACCAGGTCAGTTCACTGAAGGCGCCGTAGCTGTTGAACTGGGCGTCTTTTTCCCAGCTGCCGCGGCTCATGCTGCGATGGGTGTTGGTTTGGGTGTCCAGGCCGCTTTCAAGCTTCACGTCCTGCCACTGCCAGGTGCCCATCACGCGGCCGCCGACGGTGCGGCGATCGAGCTGCATCGTCATGCCGGAGGACATCATGTGCCCGCCGTGGCCGCCCATGCTCATACCGCCATGGCCCCCGTGGCCACCCATGCCGCCGCTGCCCGGCGAGCGCAGGGTGACGTTGTCCATCACGTGGTTGGCGTAGTTGTAGTAGACCTGCGCTTCCAGCTTATCCAGCACCTCGCCGATGTTGGATTTTTCCACCCGCATGCCCAGGCTTTCGCGCTTGAACTGCGAACCGTCCATGCTGCGGCCGGCATAGCGCGCTTCGCCGTTGCCGCGGCCCATGGTCACTTCCAGCAGCGTGTCGTTGTCCGGCGTCCAGCCGAGCGCCAGATCGCCATTCCACTTGTCCCAGCGTGACGGCACGCGCGTACTCGTTCCGTCCTGATAGTCGTTGGAGCGGGATTTGTTGGCCATCACCCGCAGGTAGCCTTGTTCGGCACCGAGGCTGGCGTCGATATTCTCGTCCCAGCGGCCGTTGGAGCCGGTCAGTACGCTGGCGCTGCCCTTGATGCCCGGTTTGTCGAAGCGAGGGCGTTCACGCTCGAAACGCACCGTGCCCGCCGACGATCCCGGCCCCCACAGCACCGTCTGCGGCCCCTTGGTGATGGTCAACAGATCGAAGCTTTCCGGCGAGATGTAAGAGGTCGGCGCATCCATCCGCGCTGGGCAGGCGCCCAGCATTTCCGAACCGTCGGTGAGGATCTTCAACCGCGAACCGAACATGCCGCGGAACACCGGATCGCCGTTGGTGCCGCCGTTGCGGATCTGCGAAAAGCCGGGGATGGTTTTCAGGTAGTCCGAACCGTCGCTGGCCGGCACCGGCTGGCGCGGGGTTTTCGGCGAGGTGACGATGGTCAACGGGGAGTAGAGCGGCGCGGTGACGGTGATCACGTCGCCATCATTAACCTGTGCGTCGGTAGGGTGCTGATGCGCCTGCGCCGCGTGGCCGGCCAGCAGGAACAGCGGCATGGCGGTGGTGATGGCGCGGGTAACGGCGTTCTTTTTATAAGTCGGTTTAAACATCATCTTTCCTTAAGCTAACTCTTTTCCGTTCTTGGCCGTGGGATTATTCAGGCGTGGGGCGGCCTGGCGAAAATCACCATCGGAAAATACGGGGGTTAATTCCATCAACGTGGAAATAACCGGATTAATAATGTCGTCTCGATGATTAACCGTTGGGCGAATTAATTCCGCCGGGTTGAAGCGATCAACGGCAATACAGAGAGCGGCAATGGGCTTATTGTTAAATCAGAGGAAAGAGACGGGGGGCGCGCGCGGCTGTAATTCGGTGTGAACGACGTGGGCAAACAGGGGAACGAGATAGTGAATCGGCGGCGGGCGCGAAGCCAGCAACTGGGACCAGAACAGCGGGGCGTGGCTCACGTCCAGCAGCGGCGCGTGCAGCAACAGCACGCAGTAGCCGCAGGCGCTGTCGTCCATCATCATCGCCATGTTGTGATGGCCGCCGCCGTGCTGCATCAGCGGCTGTGAGGCTTTTTCAGGCTCAGGCGGCGGCGAGTGCATCCCGTGATGCATCGGCATCTCCATGCCGCAATCCGCCATGACGGTCGTTCCAGCACTTCCGGCGCGTACATGCTCCAGGGATCGCGAGACCACCGGCGCAATGAACAACATCAGAATGGCAAACATCCCTAACCAGGCGGCGGCCCGATGTCGCGATGCAGAGCGCTGAATTAACGACACAATCAACCTAAAAAAAGGGTTAACACAGGGTAGGGAATTGTACTGGTTTATGTCGAAATGTTAAAACCTTTTATTTCTGGTCAACGGTCTGTTGATGAATATATTATCGAATAAGCGCTTTAATTCTGACCAAAGGCTATTTTTTTGGCACCAATAACGTGATGGGGACAATATTAATGACGGAAAAACTGGCGAGCACCATTATCCCGCTTTATGACGAACATGCCGCCGCCTGGGAACGCCTCAGACCCACCACGCTGTTTGAACGGCCGTGGCTCGATCGCTTTTTGCAGCTCACCCCGGCCAATGCGCGGCTGCTGGATCTCGGCTGCGGCAATGGCGCGCCGATCGCCGCCTATTTTATCGAACAGGGGTATCGGGTCACCGGCGTCGATGGTGCTCAGGCGATGATCGCGCGCTGCCGGCAGCGTTTTCCTCAGCAGGAGTGGCGACAAATGGATATGCGCCAGCTGGATTTGGCGACGAAGTTCGACGGCCTGCTGGCCTGGGACAGCTTCTTTCATCTGGCGCGCAACGATCAGCGCCGCATGTTTCCGCTGTTCAGACGGCATGCCGGGCCGCACGCCGCACTGATGTTCACCAGCGGCCCAGCCGACGGCGTGGCGATCGGCAGCTTCGAAGGCCAGCCGCTGTTTCACGCCAGCCTGGCGCCGGAGGAGTACAGACGTTTATTGCAGGAGAACGGCTTCCGCGTGGTCGACCATGTGGTGGAAGATCCCGCCTGCGGGGGAAGAACGGTCTGGTTGGCGCAGGGTGTTGAGTGACAATGTCACGGGCAGATCCCCCAAGAACCTGCCCGTTAACGTTATTTAGCGCTGACGCGCCAAACGGTGTTGCCCACGTCATCCGCAATCAGCAGGGCGCCGGCCTTGTCGACCGTTAATCCTACCGGTGCGCCATAGAGTTCCTTCTCGTCGTCGGAGACAAAGCCGGTGACCACCGCTTTGAGTTTGCCGACCGGTTTGCCTTGCTCAAACGCCACGTAGCTGACCCGGTAGCCGTTCAGCGGCGAGCGATCCCAGCTGCCGTGCTCACTGACAAAGGCGCCGCCGCGATACTCGGCCGGCAGTGCGTTCGCGGTATAGAACAGCAGCCCCAGCGGCGCGACGTGCGAGCTGAGGGCGTAGTCCGGCTTGATGGCTTTCGCCACCCGATCCGGCCGCGCCGGCTGCACCCGCCGATCGACGTGCTGGCCGAAATAGCTGTAAGGCCAGCCGTAGAAGCCGCCGTCCTGCACCGAGGTCAGGTAGTCCGGCACCAGATCGGCGCCGATCTCGTCACGCTCGTTGACGATGGCCCACAGCTTGCCGCTGTGCGGTTCCCACTGCAGCCCGGTTGGGTTGCGCAGGCCGCTGGCGAAGACACGGCTGGCGCCAGAGGCGGTGTCCACTTCCAGCACGGCGGCGCGCCGGTACTCTACGGCCAGGCCGTTTTCGGTGATGTTGCTGTTGGAACCGACGCCGACATACAGCTTTTTACCGTCCGGGCTGGCCAGCAGGGCCTTGGTCCAGTGGTGGTTGATGGTGTCCGGCAGATCGGCCAGCTCTTTACCCGCATCGCTGATGCGCGTTTCGCCCGGCTGATAGGCGTACTGCATGATGTTGCCGGTGTTGGCCACGTACAGGGTGTTGCCAATCAGCTGGACGCCGAACGGGGAATCGAGCCCCTCGAGGAAAACATGCTTTTCCCAGCCGCCGTCGGCAGTTGGGCGCAGCAGGGTGATGCGGTTGCCGCCTTTGCCGCCTTTACCGGACTGGCCTTTCACCAGCCCGGCGATCAGCTGCTTGGGCGTACTCACCGCCTCCGTGCCCGGCCCGTTGGCTTCCACCACCAGGACATCGCCGTTGGGCAGGGTAAGCAGCTGGCGCGGATGCAGCAAACCGTCCGCCACCTTATCGATTTTCAAACCCTCGGCCACTTTCGGCATCTGGTTTTGCTGCCAGCCGACGCCCTTTGGCACCTGCATCGGCGGCATCAGGAAGTTTTGCGCCGCCGGCAACACCGGATCCGGCCCCATTTGTTGTTCTGGCGAAATGACGGCGCTGTTATCGCAGCCGGCCAGCGCCAGCACGGCCGAAAGCGCAATCGCGGTGGATGATAGCTTCATGAAAACCTCCTTATTTTGCGCGGGCGCCCACGGCCAGCAGAATGTTGGCGAGGCTCAGCAGCGCGACCACGATCGCAGACAGCACCAGGCCTTGCGGCACCACGGCATACGCATCCCGGCTATGCACGAAAGCGTTAATGATGGCGAGAACGATGGCGATCAGATTCAGCCAGAAATGGAGCTTGACCGGTGAGCCCTGCAGCCGGCCGCTGCCGAACCACACCTGAACCAGGTTAATCAGCCGGGGAATAATGGCAAAAACCAGGCCGATGGCGATCAGCCAGCTGGCACCATTGACCCACTGAATATTCGCCGTGCAGGCATAGATGATGTCGAAAATCAGCGCCGCGGTGAAAAATCCGTAGGGGAGCGGATTGAGCCATTCATAGACGGCCACCGCGGCCGCTGAAGGCCTTGCTGTGGTTTGCGTGGTCATGCAGATATCTCCATGAAAAATGATAGGTAAAAAGGCGTAGGCCCCTTAAAGCTTTGTTCAGATTCACCGATTTGAACAATTTTGATTCTCATTTTTAGCATGCGATGTTAAAACCTGAACCCTCACTGCGGCATTATCAATGGTTTAGCAACATCGGGAGGAAGGGCATGAGTATAGAGCGCGTTCAGCGATTTCTGGCCGAGCACGCCCCGGAAACGGCGGTGACGGTGCTGACAAAGAATACCGCCACGGTGGCGCTGGCGGCGGAAGCCTTTGGCGTGGAGAGCGGGCAGATCGCCAAGACGCTGTCATTTCGCGTGAACGACGGCGTGGTGCTGTTGGTGATGGCGGGAACCGCCAGAATCGACAACAAGAAGTACAAACAATTCTTCGGCGTAAAGGCGCGCATGCTGCCGGCGGAGGAGGTGGAGGCGCTGACCGGCTATCCGCCCGGCGGCGTTTGCCCCTTTGCCGCACCGGCAGCGGTGAGAATTTACTGCGATCGCAGCCTGTGCAGCTACGGTGAAGTGCTTCCGGCAGGTGGCAGCGATAACTCCGGCGTGAGAATTGCGCCACAGCGGCTAGCCAGCATCACCGGAGCAGAGTGGATTGACGTGACGGGGTAACGTTAAGTGACGGCGTCACAATTGCATTATGTTAAATTCGATGTGTTACCTCGTGATTAATATACTGTTTTAACTGGAAAAATCACTAGCTCATCGGGTTATGGCAAACCGCTTCGATATTGTGGCCATCCGGGGCGATCACAAATGCCGCATAGTAGTGGGCATGGTAATTGGGCCGCAAACCGGGTGCGCCATTGTCTATGCCGCCGGCATTTAGCGCAGCGTGGTAGAACGCATCGACCTGTTCACGGCTGCTTGCGGCAAATGCCAGGTGCAGGTGTGCCGGCTTTTCATCGGTTTGAAACAGGCACAATGACACGTTACCCCGATCGGGACATAGTTCGACGCCATAGCCGGGCTCGCCTTCGGCAACGATCTTTACGCCCAGCGGCGCCAGCGCATTGAGGAAAAACGCTTTGCTAAGGGCAAAGTCGCTGACGCCAAATTTCACATGGTCAAACATGGAGAGGCTCCTGGAGCATGGAAGAATATTCCCATTCAGTATAGCCAACGCCGTGGTGGGCGCCGAAAGCGATACAAACGCACGCCAATGCGTATTTAGCATACAAATAGTGCCCGTTTAAGTAACGCGTTTGGGAGAAATCTGCAGTATCGTAGCCGCCACGTTTTATCAGATTTCACGTAGCGCGATCAAAAAAGCAGGGGATTTCTGGCCAATATCGGCAGGTATGCGCCTTAGAAATCATGTCCGGTCATCATTACTGAAGCGGGAAATGGCCGCACGCAGCATCACGGTCGAGGGCTATGAGACGCAGTGGCTGGAACGTTATCAAGATGAGGCGCTGAAACTACGCGAGATGTTGGCTGGCGTATTAACGGCAATTCATCATATCGGTAGTACAGCAGTGCCAAACCAACGATTGATATCTTGCTGGAGATTGAAAGCCTGGCGGCGTTGGATGGTGTGAATGACAAGATGCATGATATGAGATCTACGCCGCGTGGCGAGAACAGCATTACTGGCAGGCGTTGCTGCAGCAAGTGAACAGGCGATCAGACAGTTGGCGTTCAGAGATTTCCTGCGCAAGCATCATGGTATTGCTGAGCAACACAAACACCAGGCAGCAGAAGACCGTCGGCAAAACCCGGCGGCTTATGGCCGGTTGAAAAACGAATTAGTTCAGCGGCATGAGTAGCCGGCGCCGGCATGGCTAGCCACAGGAGAAAGCCCATGAATCAGGCCTGGACGGCAGAATCCACATATCATCACCTAGGTACGCATAATGTATATTATGTTAAATTGAACGTGATGAATGCTAACCGCCATGGCGTGGAGCTTTCCTGAGTACGTAACTCTCTGCTGCTTATCGGGGCTCTTCCATAGAACCCCTAACCTCTTACTACTATCCTCTTAGTGGCTAAGGTATTCGTCAAATATATGCGAACCTAAAGTACGGATCACCGCTGAGCGTTCATCCAAAGAGGTATCCGCTTTTCTCACATAGATGCTGATGAATATAGGATCATGATTATTTGACCAGACCATCGACGTTATCCCTCTGACACCATAATCACTTGCACCTGACCTATCGGCGATTTCCCATCCTTTAGGAAGAGACGCTCTAAGCATATTATCAGCGACTTTGTTATTGACCATCCATTCTTTCAATTGCGCTTTTGATGCATCGCTGAGAACTTCGCCGGTCAAAATTTTCTTGATACTCTTGCTCATCGCATCAGGAGTCGTTGTATCTCGCAAATCATCCACGGGATTGACCGTCAATTCTGGCTCATATCGGTCAGAGCGAGTAACTGTATCTCCTATAGATCTCATAAATTCGGTCAGAGCTTCTGGTCCTCCACCCGAAAAAATAGCAAAATTAGCTGCTGTATTATCACTGTATTCATTGGCCGCTTTGCAAGCTTGCTCAAGCGTAAATGGCTTGTTCATATAATCTTTAGCAACGGGTGAATAGGTCACAATATTTTTTTCAGTCACTACCATAGAATGATTTAATGAAAGCTTCTTTGCATCAACCTTTGCCAGGACATTGGCACAAGCAATTGATTTAACTGTGCTATCTAAAGGAAAACGTTGGTTTCCATTTATAGAAATCGTTTTATCATCTGAAGATAGAATTGACAACCCTACCTTCCAGCCCTCTTTTTCGTACTGTTTAACTTGATCTTGTAAAGTCAAAGCAAAAGCAGAGGGTGCCATAGGCATGCTTAATACCAATGTGGCAAATATTGTAAGTCGCAATTTCATAGCAAACCTTTTATAGTCAATGTTTATATAATGAAATTATTCCAGCATAAATATAAGGTTTAATTTATGCAGGGTTTTGTTTTTCCTCATGATTATATTTTATTTTTTATGGTTAACAAATGATGATAATTTTTAGTAGCCTATAGAAAAACTTATAGCGTGAGTTAAATGACTCCATTCGATCAGCTTTTTAAACTCTGCTCAATCCTCTGCCGGCGTACCTTGATGAAAGCGCATCTGCCAACCCGCCTTTTCCGTCAGCAGCCAGATCGATGAGCGTTCAGTGCAACGAACGGCGCGGCCCTGCGCATCACGCTGAAAACTTTTGTACGTCAGCAACACGGCGCCTTCACTGATTTTCGCCAGCTTAAAACCTTCGGCGAAAATTGGCGGATAATCCATTTCCATCTCCAGCGCCGCAACGGTTTGGCATTTGTCATAACGTAGGCCTGAACGACCAATCTCTTCAAAGTCTTCATGCAACAATGCCGCGACATGTTTCGGATCGCAGCGCGTTGTTGGCTGGTGCAGTTCAACCTCAAGCGCCTGAATTTGGCTAAGCCACTGTGCAAAATGGGTCAAAATGCCCTCCTTTTTGATCGCGCTACGTGAAATCTGGCAAACTTCGGCAGTCAATCTACATCTGAATGACACTCGTGAAACCTGACTATTCCCAGGATTCCTTCTCATAGGGTTTTTGCCAGTTTTTTTCCGTGACGGGCACCAGTTCCCCGTTGAACGTATAGGTACAACAGCGGCATCTCACCGGCACATCTTCTGCGGTGAATGCCGGGTTCACTTTCTGCAGTATCCCGTGCTCATCTATGCATAGCCCGCTGTAATAGCTCGACTCACCACAGCAGACATAGCTCTGCCAGTTTTTACGGTGCAGCGCCACCAGGTAAAAAATAGGTGCTTCTTTATCCAACCGACTAACCGCTTCGCTGTGCACTTCACTCCAGGGTTGGCCCACTTTACTGAGCAAAAATTGAAATAGCGGCGTGTAATCCATGCCATGTTGTATCCGCCCATGCATGCTTTCACGCAGCGGCAACTGCTCATCATCCAGCTGTTTGCTATGCCGTTCCCAGCGGTACTCACCACCGCTGGCTATGGGCCCTCTGGATGTCACGCTTTCTCTTCTATAGAGTTTTTTCTTTCTATCTCGATGTGCTCTCATCAAGCCTCAATAGTGACATTGTCACACAAAAAGAAATCCTTACGCCGGTTTCCCAGCCAAATGCGACCGCCGAACCCGCAACTCTCCGTGCCGCCAGGCGCCGTCTGCCGTGGCGCGATTGTCGATCAGGCGATTCAAAGCCTCCTCGACCAGCCGGTCGATGCGTTGGCTGTAGCTGGTCAGCGCCCAATTGGCTGAGCCGGCTTCATCGATATCGTCGAAACCGACCACGGCCATCGCGGACGACGGCGCCGTTTGCCTGAGCGCTTCGAGCGCCCCCAGCGCCAACACGTCGTTCTCGCAGAACAGCGCCTCAACCCGCTCGCTTTCCGGCGTTGCCTGCAGGTATTCGCTCATCAGCTGGAAACCGCGTTGGCGATCGTAGTGGCCGGCGGTGAGCACCCGATCCAACTGAAAGCCGGCAGCCATCAGTTTGTCGCGGTAGCCTTCCATGCGCAGCAAATGGCTGCTTTGCGTGTCCGGCCCCTTCATGTAGCCAAAGCGCCGATGCCCTTGTTCTATCAGCAACTCAGCGATCTCTTCGCCGGCGCGGTAACCGTCGATATTGACCACATCAATGTGTTCACTTTCCGTATTGCGGCACACCTGCACCAGCGGGATCTGATGCAGGTCTTGCGCGATCGCCGCCCACTCTTGGGTTAACACCGTCGCCAGGAACAAAATGCCATCGACCTGCAGCTGATCGGCCATCGCCATCACCGCCCGGTAGTTTTCCCCGGCGGTGATGTTCAGCAGCAGCGCCATATAGCCGCGGGTTTGCAGCTGTTTGGTGACCATATCGAGCATCATCATCGAATGCGGGTTCTTCATCTCGTCGATGGCCACGCCGATGATGTGCGTGCGTTTTTGCGACAGGCTGCGCGCCAGCAGGTTTGGCCGATAGCCCAACTCGGCCGCCGCCGCCAGTACGCTTTCACGCGCGCTGTCCGAGATCGACGCGCCGGGCGTAAAGGCGCGCGATACCGTCCATTTAGAGACGCCGGCCTTTTCGGCGACGTCGCTGGCGGTGGCTTTGTGGTGTTTTATCATGGTTGCGTCGATCCCGGCTTCGATGAAGTCAAACTATACCCTGCTCGCTCAGATCCCCTAAGCGCCCGTCGGCATTCCTGCTGCAATTATGTCCCGTTTTTGCACCCGATTGCAATTTGTTGTGCAACCGGGTGCAAAAGGTAAAGAGTTTGTGATCGTCCACGCTGTTTTCACCTTTCCCCAGTTGACCGAATTTTATCCATAGCCGACATTCACGGTGGCATTCAGAGACTCATCGCCGTCTTGTCTCTTGTTTTGCACCCGGTTGCAAATACACTGCTTTAACACAACACCTCTCATCTCGACAGGATACCGTAATGAAAAAAACCAGACTGCTGTTGATGTTAGCCTGCTCGCTGTTTGTCGTGACCGCCCAGGCCAAGACCTACCAGGTCGGCGTGGCGCTGGCCAACTTCGATCTCAACTTCGTCTCCATCCTGCGCAGCCAAATGGCGCGTGAACTGGCTGTGCAGCAGCTGCAAGGCCAGTTCGTCGATGCCAAGGGCGATGTCGCCCTGCAGGTGCAGCAGGTGGACGATCTGATTAATCAGGGCGTGGACGCCATTATCCTCAACCCGGTCGATACGCAAGGCGTCCAGCCGATGATAACAGCTGCCCAACGCGCCGCGATCCCCCTCATCTTCGTCAACCGCAAGCCCGAAGTGCCGCTTAGCGGCGCGACGGCCTACGTCGGCTCCGATTCGGCGCTCAGCGGCCGCCTGCAGATGGAGGCCCTGGCGAAAAAAATGAATTACCGCGGCAACGTGGCGATCCTGATGGGTGCCCTCTCCAACGAAGAAACCCGCGAACGCACCCGTGCGGTAGAAGCGGTAATCGCCACACACAAAGACATGAGAGTGGTAGAGAAACAGACCGCCAAATGGCAGCGCAATGAAGCGGTCGACGTGGTTTCCGGCTGGTTGCTGAACGGCACGCCGATCGATGCGATCGCCGCCAACAACGATGAGATGGCCATCGGCGCGATCATGGCGCTGAAGCAGGCCAAAAAGAATGGCGTGCTGGTCGCCGGTATCGACGGCACGCCAGACGGCCTGCAATTTATCAAAAGCGGCGACCTGGCGGTGACCATTTTCCAGGATGCCAAAGCCCAGGCGATCGGCGCGGTGAAAGTGACCCGAGCGATGTTGGATCACACTAAAACCGAGCCTTACAACTGGGTGCCTTATGCCACCGTGACGCGAGAAAACTACCCGCAATTTGCACAGATGAACCAGAAATAAACCGTTGCCACTCTCTTTTTAAACCCATTTTGCACCCGAGTGCAAAACCACAGTATCAGGAGTCAGCATGTTAAATGGTGAAAGAAGCATCCCTCGCCCGCTGCGTTGGGCGATGATCGGCGGCGGCCGCCTCAGCCAGGTGGGCTACAAGCACCGTTCCGGCGCACTGCGCGACAACACCGCTTATCGGCTGGTTGCCGGCGCTTTTGATATCGACGCGGCGCGCGGACGTGAGTTTGGCGTCAACCTCGGCGTGCCCGCCGAACGCTGCTATGACAACTATCAACAGCTGCTGGATCAAGAAGCCGACCGCGAAGATGGCGTTGAGGTGGTGACCATCGCCACCCCCAACGGCACCCATTATGCAATCACGCGCGCCGCGCTGAATGCTGGCCTGCATGTCATCTGCGAAAAGCCGCTGTTCTTCACCACGGCGGAGGCGAGAGAAATCAAGGCGCTGGCGGCGGAGAAAGGCCTGATCGTCGGCGTAACCTACGGCTTCTCCGGCCATCCGCTGCTGATGCAGATGCGCGCCATGATCGCGAACGGCGACATCGGCGAAATACGCATGGTCGAATTGCAATACACCCACGGTTTCAATGCCAACGAAAGCGCGGACACGTTCGAGGCGCAAAAGTGGCGCGTCGATCCGAAAATCGCCGGCCCCTCTTTTGTGCTGGGCGACATCTCCACCCATACCTTCTACATCTCGCAGCTGGTGATGCCCGATATGAAGATTGCCTCCCTGCTGTGCGATCGCCAGAGCTTTATTCCTTCTCGCGCCCCGCTGGAAGACAACGCCATGGTGCTGATGCACTACGAAAACGGCGCCGTCGGCCGCATGTGGGCCTCCGCCGTCAATGCGGGCGCGATGGACAGCCAAAGCATCCGCGTGGTGGGCTCGCTCGCCAGCCTGCAGTGGAGCGACGCTGCCCCCGGCGAATTGCGCCATGAGATCCAGGGGCGGCCCAACCAAACGCTGCACCACGGCATGCCCTATCTGGACGACAGCGCCCTGGCCGAAGAGCGGCTCGGTGCGCTGCATACCGAAGGGCTGGCCGAATCCTGGGCCAATATCTACCTCAAGTTCGCCATCGCCATCAGCGCCAGCCAGCGCGGCGATCGGCAGACGCTGGCCACGCTGATCTATCCGGATATCGACGCCGGATTGGAAGGCGTGCGCTGGATTGAAAACTGCGTTCGTTCCGCCGACAACGGCGCCACCTGGGTTAATTACCAATAAGGAAAGCACCATGAAACTTTCATTCTGTACCGACAGCCTGGGTCATTTACCCTTCGAGCAGATGCTGGATCGGCTGCTGGAGCTGGGGGTGCGCGGCGTGGAAATGACCACCGGCGGCTGGTCTCCGGCGCCCCATCTGGATACCGACGATCTGCTGGCTAACCCCGCCAAACGCCGGCAGCTGCAGCAGGCGCTGGCCAGCCGCGGCATGGAGATCGCCGCGCTCAACGTCTCCGGCAATCCGCTCGATCCCGGCGAACTGGGGCAACGCCATCAGCGCCAAACCGACAATACGCTGGAGCTGGCCGGGCTGCTGGGGGTGAAAAAGATCGTTATGATGAGCGGCCTGCCCCCGGCCAGCCCGCATGACACCATTCCCAACTGGATCACCTATACCGTCAGCTGGCCGCCGACGGTGAAAAACTGTCTGGACTATCAATGGAATGAAGTGGCAATCCCCTATTGGCAGGCGCTGGTCGCTCGGGCCAAAGCGTGCGGCGTCGAGCGCTTTGCGCTGGAAAACTTCAGCGCCATGCTGGTGTGGAACCCGGAAACGCTGTTCCGGCTGCGCGAGGCCGTTGGCCCGATGGTGGGCCTGAACCTCGATCCCAGCCACCTGATCTGGATGGGTGCGGATCCCATCGCGGTGGCCCGCGCCCTCGGCCCCGCCATTCACCATGTGCACGGCAAAGACGTGCGCCTTGAGCGCGGCGTCGTTGAGGTTAACGGACTGCTGGAGACCAAACCGATCGACGACGTGGCCCGCCGCGCCTGGAACTATGTCGCCGTCGGCTGCGGCCGGGATCTGCAGTGGTGGAAGGCGTTCTTCTCGGTGGTGCGCATGATGGGCTACAACGACTGGGTGTCGCTGGAAATGGAAGACCTGACCATGTCGGTCGATGCCGGCATCGTTTCCTCCGTTCAGGCGCTGCAGCAGAGCATCAGCCAGTAAAGCCAGGCGCGGCGGTCACGGCCGCTGCGCCCCCTTTCACTCCGGTTCACTCGCCCCGGCCGGCATTTGCCGCCGATACTGCGACGGCGACTGCGCCATCACCCGTTTGAAGGCGGTGCTGAACGCGCTTTCCGAGCCGTATCCCAACGAGTAGGCGATCGACGCGACGTTTTCTTTACCGGCCCGCAGGCGATCTGCCGCCTGCAGCATACGCCAACGCGAGAGGTATTCCATGGCGGTGCTGCCAACCAGCCCTTTGAAACGTTGAGCGAATACGGTGCGGGAAATGCCGGCGATGCGGGCCAGCTCTTCCAGCGTCCAGTTGCGCGCCGGCTCGGCGTGCATGGCGGCGATCGCCAGGCTGATCTGGCGGTCGGTCAGCGCCAGAAACCAACCTTTCGGCAGCCCATGGGCCGTTTCGAGGAACTGGCGAAACACCTGCACCAGCATCAAGTGCGCCAGGTGGGTCGACATCAGCGCACCGCCGAGCTGCGGGTGGCGCAACTCGTTCGTCCACTGTTCGAGCGTCCAGCGCAAAACGCCCGCCTGGCTCGAGGCTTTGGGGATGTTGATGATCGGCGGCAGCGCATCAAACAGCAGCGCCGCATGCTGGCCGGAAAAACCGAAACGCCCGCTGATCAAAAAGACCTCGCCACCGCCGTTATGCACGGCGATGCCGTCGCGCGTCGCCTCGGCCATGATCTGCTCCCCTCCCTGCGGCGGCAACGCCGGATCGGACGCGACCCTGAAGCGCCGCCGACTGTTCAGCAAAAAGCAGTCCCCTTCGCGGAAATGGATCGGCTGCGTCAGATCGTCGGTCATGCCCCAGCAGGCGCCGCGCATCACCGCCGTGAATTTGATGCCTTCATGAGGGGGAAACTCGAACGACCAGTCCCCGGCGGCGTCGAAACCGGCGTAAAACTGGTTTTGGGGTTGCAGCAGCGACAACACGTCTGACAGCGGGTCCATGATGAAATCCGTACTCTTGATAAACAAACAAGTACTTTAGCGCATGGATCGTCCGTCCCTCAAGGCTTATTCTTGACGACAAGTTTTATCGCGTCGTGCGGGCAAAGGCGACCTGAACCGCGTCGCTGCCCGAATCATCCATTGCTGTGCTGAGGGAATTCTGACTTTGAGCCGTTGTTCCAAATTGCGCCCGACATCGGGCGGCTATGCTTCATCGCCACAATGGCGCGATCGGCGCTTTAACAATCAGCGGCCGCCGGCGCCGGGTGACCTGCCCGAGTCCACCCTGCGCGTGTGGTGGGACGTATTTTTCAACAAGCCCAAAGGCACGGTGCCGGCGACGCCGGTGCCGATTCAGCGCCTGTCGCGCGCCGAGCTTGAGGCGGCACCCGATCGTAGCCTGTACCGTCTGGGGCATTCCACGGTGTTGCTCAAGCTGCGCGGCCAATGGTGGCTGACCGATCCGGTGTTCTCCGAGCGGGCATCGCCGCTGCCGTTCGCCGGGCCAAAACGCTTTCACGCGCCGCCGATCGCGATCGAGGAGCTGCCACCGATCCGCGCCGTGATCCTCTCACACGATCATTACGACCATCTGGACCAGGCCGCCATTCGGGCGCTGGACGGCAAGGTGGGCCAGTTCGTCGCACCGCTCGGCGTGGGCGATCGCCTGGCGGCCTGGGGCGTGGCGCCGGACAAAATCCGCCAGTTCGACTGGTGGCAAGGCACGGAAATCGACGGCCTGCGGCTGACGGCTACCCCGGCCCAGCACTTTTCGGGCCGGAGCCTGACCGACGGCAACCGCACGCTGTGGTGTTCCTGGGTGATTGAAGACGATGAGCTGCGGGTGTTCTTCAGCGGCGACAGCGGCTATTTCACCGGTTTTGCCGAGATTGGCCGCCGTTTTGGCCCCTTTGACCTGACGCTGATGGAAACCGGCGCCTACGACAAACGCTGGCCCTATGTGCATATGCACCCTCAGCAAACCGTGCAGGCGCACCGGGATTTGCTCGGCCGCTGGCTGCTGCCGATCCATAACGGCACCTTCGATCTGGCGATGCACGCCTGGCAAGACCCGTTCGACCAGGTACTGCGCCATGCCGCTACCTCTAGCGTGCAGGTCGCGACGCCGATGATCGGCGAACGTGTCGATATCGTTCGGCCGCACCCCGGCAGCCGTTGGTGGCGCTAAGCGCCGTTTTATTTATTCGCAGGAAACCTGAAATGAACAATGACCATAAAGTGTGGCTGATCACCGGCGCCTCGTCGGGCCTGGGCAAAGCCCTGGCGGAAGCGGCCATCGCCAACGGCGATCGGGTGGTGGTGACCGCCCGCCGTCTCGACCGCCTGCAGGCGCTGGCTAAGGGCCAGGAGGATCGCGTGCTGCCTTTGGCGGTGGACGTCACGGATGCCGCCGCGCGCGATAAGGCGGTCGCCGATACCCTGGCGCGGTTCGGCCGCATCGACGTGCTGGCCAACCTGGCCGGGCGCGGTGTAGCCGGCGCCTGCGAAGAGTTCAGCCTCGAACAGCTGCGCGAGCAGATGGAGCTGAATTTCTTTGCGGCGGCGGAGATGACCCGCGCCGTGCTGCCGCAGATGCGGCGCCAGGGCAGCGGCAACGTGATCACCGTAAGCAGCATCGCCGGTCTGGTGGCGATGAACGCCGCCGGCCCCTATTGCGCGGCGAAGTTTGCCCTCGAAGGCTGGACGGAGTCGCTGGCCATCGAGGCCAGGCCGCTGGGGATCCACGTGACCCTGATCGAGCCCGGCGCCTTCCGCACCGAATTCGCCGGCGACGTGAACATGCGGCCGACGCAGCGCATCGAGGCCTACCGCCCGTCGATTGCACCGTTTGAAACCTACCTGGCGCAGTCCGCCGGCCGACAGATGGGCGATCCCGCCAAAGCGGCGCAGCGCATGCTTGAGTTGGTCACTCTCACGGCCCCGCCGGTGCGCCTGATGCTGGGGCGCGACGCTTACGCCATGTGGGACACCACCCTCGCCAAACGCCAGCAGGAGCTTAACGCCTGGCGCGAACGGGGCGAAGACACCGCCTTTGATGGCGCAGAACTCACTGAAATTCAACGGTAACTCCCCACGATAACGAGGAATCTCGATATGAACAAAACCTGGTTTATTACAGGCGCATCTTCCGGCTTCGGCCAGGCTTTGGCTGAGGCCGTGCTGGCCAAGGGCGACAACGTGGTGCTCACCGCCCGCCGTCTGGCGCCGCTGCAGGCGATCGCCGCCGGCCACGGCGAACGCGCGCTGGCTCTGCAGCTGGACGTGACCGATCCTGCGGCGCGCGCCGCCGCCCTGAAGAAGACCGTCGAAACCTTCGGCCGCCTCGACGTACTGGCCAACATCGCCGGCGCCGGTTCTTACGGGGCGCTGGAAGAGTTCACTTCCGAACAGATCCGTGCCCAGATGGAGCTGAACTTCTTTGCGGCCGCCGAGCTGTCGCGTGAAGTGCTGCCGCAGATGCGCGCTCAACGGTCCGGCCATATTCTCAATCTGACCAGCATCGCCGGCCTGGTGGCCTTCCCCGGCAGCGGCCTGTACAACGCCACCAAATTCGCGTTGGAAGGGTTTACCGAAGCGCTGCACCACGAGGTCAAGCCGCTGGGGATCCACGTCACGCTGATCGAGCCGGGCGCCTTCCGTACCGGTTTCGCCAGCAGCGCCGCCATGAAGGCCGAACGCGAAATCGCTGCCTATGCGCCACTGGATGCCGGCATGGTGGAATATTACCGCACGCAGAACGGCAAACAGATGGGCGATCCGGTCAAGGGCGCTCGCGTGATCGTCGATATGGTGGCCAGCGCCACCCCGCCGGTGCGTTTGATGCTCGGTAAGGACGCGTATCAGCTGTGGGACAGCGCGGTAGCCTCCCGCAGCCGCGATCTGGCGCCGTGGCGTGAACGCGGTGAAGATACGGCCTTCCCCGGCGCTGCGATGAACCCCGTTCAGGCGCTGTAATACCCACCTTTCAAACGGGCTACCTATGTAGCCCGTTTGTTTTATGTGACGTCGTCACGTATGTCTTACCTTTTGTTTCTCAGTCGAGTGTTCAAAACTAATTGCCAAAGCAACTGTTGCCATTTAACCTATATACACTGTTTGCCGAGGTATCCCATGTCATCGAAAGAAAAATCCCTCTATGCCCTCACCAACGCCCTGCAACCGGTTCGCCGGGTGTGGAAACAGGCTGCGACGCTGGCGATCGCCAAATCCGGCATATCCATGTCGTTGGCTACCGTCGTGGTTCTGGTGCATCGCAATCCGCAGGGCATCAATCAGCGCGACCTGGCGGAAGAAGTCGGCGTCAATCCCGGTGCGCTGGTGCGTCTGTTGGATCAGGCCGCCGCGTTAGGCTTCCTCGAGCGGCAGGAGTCGGCCGGCGATCGTCGGTTTAAAACCCTGCGCATTCTGCCCGCCGGCGCCGAATTGGCCAAAAAGGTCGAAACCGCGGCCGATAAGCTGCGAGTCGAGCTGATGCACGACGTGCCGTTGGAAGATATTGAAACCGCTACGCGCATTCTGCGCCTGTTTGAAGAGCGCGCAGGCCACTATCTGCAACAGGCCGGCAATGAGCCATGAACATCGGTAAACCGCAGCTGCTGTACGCCGCGAAACTGTTTATTTCCGCCATGCTGGCCTTCGCGCTGGCGGAAAGCATCGGCCTGCAAAATCCCTATTGGGCGATGGTGACCTGCTGCGTGCTGAGCAATCCGGTCAGCGGCGCCGTACGCGCCCGCGCCACCTACCGTTTTTGCGGCACGCTGTTCGCCGGCGTGCTGACGCTGGGCCTTTCGGCCTGGCTTAGCAACACGCCGGTGCTGTTGATCGTCGCCGCTGGGCTGTCATCGTCACTGATGCTGGGCCTCTCCTATCTCGATCGCACGCCACGCGCTTACTTTTTCCAGCTGGGCGCCATCACCATGATGCTGGTCGCCATCGCCTACATCAATCACCCGGACACGATGTTCACTATGGTCGTCACGCGGGTGACGGAGATCTGCCTGGGTATTTTGGCGGTGACGCTGGTAGACAGCGTGCTGTTCCCATCGCCGCTGGCGCCGGTGTTGCGCACGCGGCTGAAAGGCTGGCTGGCTGACCTGGCGCGTTGGCAGGAGGACAGCCTCGACGGCAAGGGCAGTGACGCCCAGGCCGACGCGGACCGTATCCGTTTGCTGGGCGACATCGCCTCGTTCAATCAGATGATGACCACCCTTGGCTATGACAGTTCGGTCGATAAGCCCACCCGTCAGGCGGCGATTTCGATACAGCAACGCGTACTGCAAATCGTGCCGCTGCTCTCGGCCATCGGCAGCAGCATCGCCGCACTGCCGGTCGGCCTGCGCCCCCGCCTGCAGCCGTGGCTGAATGAGGTCCGGCGGCAGGCCGTTGAACCCGCACCGCACGCTGCGCCCTCGGTAAGCTTGTTGCCGCCTGCGGCGTCGCTGTCGCCGTGGGAAACGCTGATCGTCGACGAGCTGGCTGAACAGGTTGAGCAGTGGTTAACGCTGTGGGCCGAGGTACAGCAGTTGAACGCATTCCTGGACGGCGAGCCGCTGCCCGCGGCGCTGCAGGCGCAGATGATGCGCAGCCGCGTCTTCTCGCCGCCGCCGGATATCGGCATGGCGGTGCGCATGTTCGCCGGAATTTTGACGACCTACGCCCTGCTATGCGGTCTCTGGTATTTCACCGGCTGGGAACAGGGCGCCAATATGGTGCTGATGGGGATCGTGGCCATCGCCTTCTTCGGCGCTGGCGATAATCCCGGCGCCACCATCGCCACTTTTGGCCGCTTCGCCGCTATCGCTATGGCCCTCGGCGCCCTGCTCAGCTATGTGCTGCTGCCGCTGGCCGGGGATTACGGCAGTTTCCTGATCGTGATGGGGCTGTTTTTGCTGCCGCTCGGCGTGTGGGCGGCGAGCAACCCGTTGGCGACGTTGGCGATCGCCCTGTCGCTCAGCAACGTCAACTTTCAGGGGCACTATGCGCCGAACAATATGGGGCTGTATCTGGAAAGCACTACCGGCACGCTGATCGGCGTCTATTTCGCATTCCTGTGCGCCGCGCTGTTCCGCCGCTGGGGCACCGATCAGGTGGTGGCGCGGCTGATGCGGCAGGATGCGCAAGAGATGCTGCGCCTCAATCGCCACGTCACGGAACGCGACTTACAGCGCTATCAGGCCCGCGCGTTGGATCGCATCACCGCGCTGGGTAGCCGCCTGGCCGCCGTTGGGCAAGCCGATCGCAGCCCACAGCTGTTGATGCGCTTAAAAACCGCTATCGACCTGATTCGTCTGCAGCAGGCCGGCGCTCTCAGCCCTGGCGCTTCGCCGAACGCCGGTCTGCCGGCGGCGTTCCGCCAACTTTCTCTGCACGCCGAGGCCCCCTCCGCGCTGCTGGGCCAGATCGACGCCGGTCTGCAACAGGCCTGGCGGCAGAACGATCGGCGCGCGCTGCGGCCGCTTACCCGGCTACGGCTGCTGCACTTCCCCACGGCTTTGCACTGGAATCCCTGACATGATCGGTGAAATCAACATTGACGGCGTGTTCATCTCGCCCTTGCTGCTGTGCCTGGTGTGCGCGTTTTTCTCGCGCATGGCGCTTTCCTGGACGCTCAGCGCGGTGGGCGTCTATCGCTGGGTCGCGCAGCGCCCGCTGTTCGACACCGCCCTGTTTCTTATTCTGGCCGGGCTGTTTTTCCACGGCCTGAAATGGCTTACCACCCCCTGAGGACCCCATGTTTCGTGAACGTACCCTTGCTCTGCTGCGCCCCGCGCTGACCCTGATTGCCGTTTTGATCGCGGCAGGCGTGCTGTGGCAGCTTTATCTCTATTACACCTATGCCCCGCAAACGCGCGACGGCAAGATCCGCGCCGATGTGGTGCCGCTGGCCACGGATGTTTCCGGCAAGGTGGACGCCGTGCACATTCACGACAACCAGGTGGTGCATAAAGGGCAGCTGCTGCTCAGCCTGGACAAAGTACGGCTGCGCAACGCGCTGGATCAGGCCGAGGCCGCCGTGGAACGCGCCAACGTCCAGTTGGCGTCATCCCAGCGCGAAAACCGGCGCTATCAAGCGCTGCAGTCGGCTATTTCACAGCAGGAACGCGACAATCGCCGCGATGCCCAATCGCTGGCAAAGGCCAATCTGGATCAGGCCCTGGCGGATCGGGCGCTGGCGCGCATCAACCTGCAGCGCGCCGATCTCTATGCGCCGGTGGATGGCGTGATCACCAACTTCTCCCTGCGCCCCGGCGCTTACGCGACCGCCGGTCAGCCGATCATGGCGTTGGTGGATTCCAACAGTTTCTACATCGCCGGATACTTCGAAGAGACCAAGCTGGGCCGCATCCAGAACGGTGACAAGGTGGTGATCCGCATCATGGGGGAACGGCAGCCGCTGTATGGCCACGTCGACGGGCTTTCCGCCGGCATCAACGACAGCGAGCGCACCACCGCCGCCGGCAATCTGCTCGCCAACGTCAACCCGACATTCAGCTGGATCCGTCTGGCGCAGCGCATCCCGGTGCGCATCGCGATCGACACCATTCCCCACGGCGTCGAGCTGATCGCCGGCCGCACGGCGACGGTCAGTTTGAGTGAAACTCATTAAGCCTGTCCCTCCGGCGTCAACCCGGCGATCAGCGCCTGCAGTAAAGCGCTGACCTTCGGCTGCGCCCGGCGGCTTTTCAGCCAGACCACGTTGATCGGCAGGCCGTCGGTCGCCAGATGCGGCAACACCTCGGCCAACGCCCCCTCCTCTAGCTGCCGTTTGACCAGCCAGGTCGGTAACTGGGCAATGCCGTGCCCCGCCAGCACCGCCGTCAGTTGCCCCTCCGCATCGCCAATGGCCACCCGCGGCGTCAACGTTCTTCGCTCTACCGGCTGGGCACCGCTTCCCGAGAAATGCCAGGGTGTCTGCACGCCGTCGTTTTCCTGATACAGCACGCAGTGATGATGCGCCAATTCAGCAGCGGTGGTGGGTTCACCCTGGCGCTTCAGGTAGCCGGGCGCGGCGCAGAAGATATGCCGCTGCTTACCAAGGTAGTGATGCCCCAGCGTATTTGGCCACACATCTGAACCGCCGATACGCACCAGGATATCGATGCCTTCACTGACCGGATCGGCGAAACGGTCCGTAAACGTGATATGCGGCACCAGCAACGGGTGATCCTCAATACATCGCAAGATCACCGGCAGCGCATGCAAACGGCCAAAGGAAGCGGGAAGATCGATGCGCACCCTGCCGCGCGGCTCGGCGCTTTCCGCCTGCATCGCCAGTTCGGCCTCTTCCAGCTCGGCCAGCACGCCGGTACAGGTGCGATAAAATTGGGTGCCGGCGTCGGTCAGCGCCAGCCGCCGCGTGGTGCGCTGGAACAGCTTCGTCTGTAATCGGCTTTCCAGCCGGGCGATCCCTTTGCTGACGGCGGAGGCAGTCAGGTTCATGCGTTCCGCCGCCAGCGTAAAGCTGCCCATATCGGCCACGCAAACAAACAGACCGATCCCTTTAAGACGTTCGGAAGAAAACATGCCCCTGCCTTATTGATGAATTTAGTTCCCGCAACTCGGTAATTTATAGCGCAAATCATGATTTTTATTCCGATAGACTTTCCCTCACAGCGTTAAAAACCGCAAGAGGTAAGTTATGAAGAACAAGAAGCCCCAGATCCTGATCACCGGCGCCACCGGCCAGATAGGCGGTGCGACCCTGCGTCTTTTACAATCCCAGGCAGAGATCGAGCCGGTTGCCGCCGTGCGCTCTCCCGCCAAGGCGGCGCCCTTCGAAAAACTGGGTATCCGCACCGTCCAGCTCGATTTTGATCGGGAAGAGACGCTGGCACCGGCGCTGGCCGGCATCGAGCGCGTATTTCTGGCCACTGGCTACACGGTGGACATGCTGCGGCAAAGCAAGGTGTTTCTCGATCGCGCGCGCCAGGCCGGCGTGCGGCATGTCGTGCACCTCGGCGCCTGCGGCCGTGACGACACCACCGTCGCGCATTGGGCCTGGCACCAGCTCATCGAGCGTTACATCGAGTGGTCGGGATTTTCTTTCACCCACCTGCGGCCGGAGTGCTTTATGCAGAACCTGCTCAACTACGACGGCGTACCGGCGGTGAAAAACGGCGTGATCCGGCAATATACCGGCGATGCGCCGTTCAGCTGGGTGGACGGCGACGATGTAGCGCAGGCGGCGGCGCTGGCGCTGCTACACCCCGAGCGGCACGGCGGCCAAACCTACCGCATGGGCTATGACGTTAAATCCTACGGCGAGATCGCTGCCATGATGACGGAAGAGCTGGGGCAGCCGTTCCGCTATGAATCACAAGATCCGCAGGTTTTTCTGGATGAGATGCGCGCGACGGGTGCCGAAATGGCCTACATGAGCTGCGTCTACGACAATTTTCGCCGCATGGCGGCGCGCGATATCCCAGGCGTCGATGAGGTTTTCGATAATTTCCCGCAGATCGCGGGCAGAGAGCCGATGCGGCTAAGGGCGTTTATCCGCAAGCACCGTGACAAGCTGGCCTACTGAGCCTCGCAAGGTTCGCCGGCCAACACCGGCGAACCTTCCTTTTCCCTCCCGCCGCGCCGTTACAGCATCCACTCGATCGGCAGCCAGCCGGCCACGGTGAGAATAATGCGTTTTACCCAGCCGGCGCCGGGCTCTTGCTGATGCACCTCGGTGTGGCCGTCTTCGAAGGCTTCTTTCCACACCATTTTGCCCTCGGGCGTCAATACCGGGCGGTAGGCGGCGTACTCGAGCGGGCCATCAAACAGTTGGCGAGTGTCGGCCGCCAGCGTCGGGCTGTCGATCAAGAAGCCCATTTCGCAGTTCAGGTGCGCCGAGCGCGGATCGAAATTGAACGAACCGATAAACACCCGCTTATCATCGATGGCGAAGGTTTTCGCGTGCAGCGCCGCGCCGGACAGCCCCAGCGGCTTGAGTTCCTTGCGCCCGGTCGGTTGACCGGCGCGCAGCTTCAGCTCGAACAGTTCGACGCCCGCCTGCAGCAGCTCACGCCGGTATTTCGCGTAGCCGGCATGCACCACCAGCACGTCGGTGGTGTTCATCGCGTTGGTCAGCACGCGTATGGACTTCCCCTGTTTGGCAAGCGATTCAAAGAAGCTCGCCCCTTCCCGCCCCGGCACGAAATAGGCGGAAACCAGATCCAGCTGCCGGCCGACGCCGCCGATGATCTTGCCGAGCTGCGTCACCATCAACCGATCGCGCGACGCCTTGCCCAGCCCTTTCGCCGGATCGTCGGCCACCAGCTCTACCTGGGTGAATTCCGGCTGGACGGCGCCATCGCGAAAGCGCACCGCGCTGGTTTCCAGCTGCACCGCCAATTTGCGGGCCCGCTCGCTGCTTTCGGTCGCGGTGGCCTGCGTCAGGAAGGCAGAAAGATTACCTTTGCCACGGATAATCTGCTCAACGCCGAACACCGACGCGCTGTTCCAGTAGCGATCGAAGACCTCGGCCGTTTCTGCCACTACGCTGCCGACGCTCAGCACGTCGAGATCGAGGAAATAGTTTTCGTCGCCGACCTGGAAATACTCGTCGCCAATGTTGCGGCCGCCGATGATCGCCACGGCGCCGTCGACGATGTAAGACTTGTTATGCATGCGCCGATTCATGCGCATAAAGTCAAAGGCGTAGCCGGCCAACTTCGGCGTGCGCACGGTTGATGGGTTGAACAGGCGGATCTCGACGTTTTCCTGGGCGTTCAGCGCCGCCAGGGTCTCGTCCATGGCGACGCCGTTATCGTCCAGCAGCAGCCGCACGCGCACGCCGCGTTGGGCGGCGTCATACAGGGTTTTCAGCAGGATCTGCCCGGAGGTGTCGTTATGCCAGATGTAGTACTGGGCGTCGATCGACCTTTCCGCCATCCGCGCCAACGCCAGGCGGCTGGCGAACGCATCGTGCCCGCTGGCCAGCGGCACCACGCCGCTCAGGCCAGGATGCGCCGCCATCAGTTCGGCGGCCCGCGCCGGCAACTGCGCGGCAGGATCCGCCGGCAACGCCGCCTGCGGCAGACGCTGGGAAATATCCGGCAAACGAAAGAGGACTCTTGCCGCAATAATGGCGATCGTCACGGCGAGAATCAGATACACGACAATTTTTATCACGGGAAGCGGCCTCGGAGGTTGACTGCTTTGCTTTATACGTCATTAGGTTGCTTCAATCTATAGGAGAAGCGCGCTATGCCATAAGGCTATAGCGTAAAGCGCGAAGGCGAAACGCCAAACAGTTTTTTGAACGCCACCGAATAGGCGCTGTGGCTCTCGTAACCGCTTTCGAAGGCGGCATGGATGATCGAGTTGCCGGCCAACAGCAGCGGAATGGACGACAGCAGCCGCAGGCGCTGTTTCCACTGGCCGAAGGTGATGCCGGTTTGTTGAGTGAAATGACGCTGGAAGGTTTTCGCGCTGATCGACAGTGAATCGGCCCAGGCCTCAATGCCGCGATCGTCGGCCGGCGTGATGACCAACAGCCGGCAAATCTCGGCCATTCTCGCCTCTGCCGGCCAAGGCAAATGCAGCGCCAGCTGCGGCTGCAGGCTCAGCTCCTCAAGGAACAACGCTCTGAGCAGCATATTGCGTTTGGTCTCCGCCCCTTCGGGCGCCAGCGTCGCCAGCTGAGCGATCAGTTCTCGCAGCAGCGGTGAGACCTGCAATACGCCGTCGCGCAGCGGCAAACGCGCGGCGGTGACTTCATCAACCAAAATCCCGTAAACGCAAATGTTGCTCTGCATGACCAGCTGATGTTCTACCCCCGGCCGCAGCCAGACCGCGGTGGTGGGCGGCACGATCCAGCGCCCGCTGCTCGCCTCGACCGCCATAACGCCCTGCTGCGAATAGAGCAAATGGCAGCGTTTATGCGAGTGGTAAGGAATGACAAACCCCGCCGGATAGTGTTTCACCAGCCCCGTCACCTCGAACGAGGAGTTTTCGTGGCTGCTGAGGTCGATGCGTTTCGTTTCGGCGTTGTCGACTTCGAATCCCATGGTCGTTTGTCCCTTTTGATAACGCGAATGTCTTTTATTTGATAGAGGCGCCGCATGATCCTCCATATAGTGACGTTCTCGCAAGCCACACCAGGGGCCTTATGCGAAGAAACTCACTATTTACACCAAAATTTCATCGTTCTGCGTAAAACCAAGGCGATGACGTTGCGCATGCGCTGCGCGATGGCGGCTCGTTGCGGGGGCGACGTTGCCGAAAGTGATGGAAAGGGAAAGCGCGGTGGCTTAAATCAGGAGGTATACGCATCAATCAGCAGGTAGCTCAGCCTGGGGGGCGGCTTAATGCTGCAGGGATAGGGAGAGCGCCTAGGCTCTCCTCTATCCATTCGTGTTATCACCTCAACGGGCCAACTCAGCGCCGTCCAGTTCGGAAATCGCCAGACAAATCACTTCAGTAATGGCCTGTACCGTATAGGCGGTATTGGCAGGGATGATTAACATCTCATGGGGTTGCAACGTCTGATCGTCAACCTTCAGTTCACCGCTCAGCACCATCAGTTTCACCCACCCCGGATGAAAACGCGCCGGTTGTCGGCTGCCCGCATCCAACTTCAGCAACGCCGTATGGCCAGGCGTCTCCCGTTTCAAAATATGAAAACGCACCCCATCGTAAGGCATGTTTTCGTAATGCAGTGACGCCAGTGTTCTCTTATGCATGGTAAGTGTCCTCGTGACCTGTGAGTAGCTGCTCCGCCTTCGGTCGCCATAAAAACGATTGGCGGCTGTCCCTACCGAAAGCACAGGCTCGCAGCCTCTTGGCGAACGGATTTAACTGTCGTACTTGCAGCGGCCCGACCGACCGCCGTTTCATGCCCAACCTGCCTCAGGCATGCTACTAAATATATAAGAGCCTCGCCGACGGCGCAAAAAACCGCTGCCAGGTTGAGCGTATATTCATTTCCCGTCGTCAAATCGCTCGGGGCGATAAGCGTGCGGAATGGCAGGATTGACGCCATACAGCAGCTCGTCGCTGACCAGTCGGCCAAGCGTTGGCGCGCACATCACTGCCGGGTGCATCACCGCCACATAGAGCCGGGTAGCGCCCAGTGGCCCGATGATGGGATAACCGTCGCGCGGCCGGGGCCGCATCCCCACCGAACACGCCTGCAGTTGCAAGGGTGCCGTATCCGGCAGGCGGTTTTTAATCGCCGATTGCGCGTCGTTTTCCACCCGTTTAACGTCCCCCTCCGGCGGGTAATCCTCCGCCGCCAGCAGATCGCCGCTTTGCGTATGGCGCACTTCAACGTCATCGCCCGCAATCAGCGTGTTCACTGCCAGCGCCGCCGCACGATAGCGTAACAGAATCGCCGGCGACGCCTCGATCGGCAGCGAGAACCCGCTGCCATCCAGCAGCGCGGAGATTCCCGTGCCGCAGGCGAGCACCACCCGATCGGCGGCAATCGCGCCTTCCTCGGTAACGATGCCGATTATCTGCCCCTCTTCACGCAAAAATCCGGTGACGGTTCGCCCCAGGAGCAACTCCCCGCCCCACGCGCTAACGCACTCGAGCAGCCGCTGTGTCACTTCTTGCGGATCGACGGCGCCGTCACGCGCCGCAAAATAGGCTTGGCTATCGGGCTGCCTGAGCCCCGGTTCCAGCGCGTTCACCTCGGCGGAGGGCAAAAGCCGATTGTCGGGGTTTTGCGTCGCCGGCGCCTGGCCATAGCTGAGCGCGCCGGACCAATTCACCCAGAGATCCGGGATCTCCTGCGCCAGGCGCATCCAGTCAGCGACGATCTCGCGCCGCAGAAACGCGTCGGGAGCGCCCTCAGGCACGCCTTCGCTGATCCAGCCAAACGAGCTGCCTGTGGCCCCCGCCGCGGGATACGCCTGCTCAACGACGACAACGTGCTGCCCCTGGCGCGCGAGATGATAGGCGACCGATGCCCCGACAATCCCGGCGCCCACGATAACCATGCGTGATGATGTTCCATTCATTTAATGATGTCCGTACCTCATTTCAAGTGCTGCCGCCAAAGCAGGCAGGCCGCCAAACAGGCTACTCCACCGCCGCAGGCCAATACGGCATAAGACGTGCCCCAGCTCTGGGTGGTATCCATCACGACGCCAAAGGATAAAGGGGCGAACGAACCGATGCCGAACCCCAGCAGCGATCGCCAGCCCATCACGCTGCCGAGCTGTTGCGGCGGCACGTTGTCCGCCATCGCGGCCGACAGCACGCCGGAGTCGCCGAGGATGAAGAAACTGCCGATGCTGACGGCCAGCAGCGTCCAGCCCGGCCCCCAGTTCGCCGACCACCCCATCAGCAGCGATCCCAACGCGCCGGCGGCGCCCATAAACATCAGCACCGATGCACGGTTAAAATAGTCGGAAACGGTGCCGACAATCAGCGTGGCAACCATGCCGGCCAGGTGGATCACCGCCGCGACGATCAATCCGGCGCTGAGCGGATCCAGAGAGAAACCGCTCAACGCCTCGCTGACCAGGCTGGGCGCCCAGGCCCAGTTGCCGAGCAGTTCCCAACTGTGGGCGATATACCCGACCAGCAACAGCAGGGTCGCATAGGTGATAGCATAACTTTCACGTTTCGTCTGCCTCCCCAGCGTGCGCGGCTGCGGTTCCCGATAACCGACCAGGGCCAACGAACCGGCCAGCGCCCCCAGCAACGCACCGGCGGCACACAGGGAGAACGCCACGCCGGCCCCCCAGCGCATGGCGCTCCAACCGGCGATGAAAACCGACAGAAAATACCCCAACGAACTGGCCGCCAGCATCATGCCGATGGCGTAACCGCGCCGGGCCGGGCCGTTCATCCCCATCGCCAGCAGCAGCGCCGGCGTATAGGCGCCGCCCTGCGTCAGGCCGACGAAGGCCATCAACACCAGCGCGCCGGCATAAGAATGGGCAAACACGGCGAACAGCATCAGCGCAGCGGCGCCCAGCCAGGAAAACAGCAGGTAAACCCGGCGCGCGCCCAGCGAATCACACCACCAGGAAGCCACCAGCAGCGCCAGCGCGTTGGTCAGGCTAAATACCGTTTGCACCGTACCGGCGGAGGCGGCATCGAGCTGCCACTCGCTTCTGATGGTCGGCAGTGCACCGGCGAACATCATGGTGCCCAGGCAGAGGCCGGCCCGGCTCACGCAAAGCAGAAAGAAAGCTCGCATCTCAGCGCCGTCTCCCTGCCCATCGAAGGGTGAGGATAATTCGACTAACACGAACGACAGACGGGGAAAATCGCTGCATGACACACTCGGCAAACCGGGAAAGATGCGTGATAATAGTGAGAAAAATCAACGGCCGACAAACGATCTTTCCTCGCTCATTAGGTTGAGCTAGACTCAACCAATGAAAAAAATTCACTCCCTGCCGCACCTGTCCGCTTTCGAAGCCGCCGCCCGCCTTGGCAGCTTCAGCGCCGCTGCGGATGAGCTGTTTCTCACCACCGGCGCGGTCAGCCGCCACATTCGCAGCCTGGAAGAACAGCTAGGGATCACACTGTTTTATCGCGGACACAAGTCCGTGCGGCTGACGCAGGCCGGCGAGAATTTTTCCCGTACCGCTTCGCGGGTGATAAGCGAACTGTATGCTGCGGAAAGCGCACTGAAAGCGAGCGCCGGCCGGCAGCGGCTGGTGGTGCACAGCCTGCCGACGTTCACCATGCACTGGCTGATGCCGAAGCTGGCGGCGTTCAATGAGATTCATCCGGAGGTCGCGATTGATATCACCACCAGCACAGGGGCCGTCGATCGCAATACGCCGTTTGATCTGGCGATCCGGCGCGATCCCGCGCACTTCTCCGGGCTGAAAGCGATCCCTTTTCTGCAGGAAGAGAGCCTGTTGGTCTGCAGCCAGAGCTACTTGCGCGCCATGCCGGTCAGTGCGCCCGGCACGCTGGCCGGGCATACCGCTATCCGCATCCGCGCCCGTGAGGATTTATGGCACAGCTGGCTGAATACCTACCCGACGGCGTTGGACGCCTCGCCGCCGCCGCTCACGCTCGACCATACCTTCGCCGCCATTCAGGCGGCCGAGGACGGCCTGGGGCTGGCCGTCGTGCCTTACCTGTTCTGCGCCAAGCATCTGTCGTCCGGCCGACTGGTGTCGCCTTTCCCGGCGTTGACTATCCGAACCGGCGTTTATTCCCTGCTGCTGCGCGATCGGGACGATGAGGTCGTGAGAAAGTTCGCCGCCTGGCTGCAGGCGTTTCAGGCGTAAGCGCCGGATCGGGAACGCGTCAGCCCTCCCGGACATGCGCGAGCGTTTCGTGCGTCCACTCGGCAAACCAGGCAAAGACGTGGTCAACATGGGTGATACAACGTTGCCTGACGCCATCCGTCAAGGGGA
This sequence comes from Serratia sp. 2880STDY5682894, assembly GCF_001537385.1. NCBI lineage: Bacteria > Pseudomonadati > Pseudomonadota > Gammaproteobacteria > Enterobacterales > Yersiniaceae > Serratia > Serratia sp. 2880STDY5682894. The sequence goes on from NZ_FCJA01000001.1 coordinate 272,325, forward strand.
TCGCCGCCAGTTCCGCATGATCCTGCAGCTGGGCATGCCCGCTCTCCAGCGCCAGATGAAACTCGCCGCAGTAGCGCAGTTCGACGCCGGTCGCCTGATGAATGCGCGTGGCCAGCGGCGCCGTCAGCCCAAACAACACGTTGCCGGTAGCTTCGATGGCCTCGATCACCACGATCCGCTCCAGGCCGCCGAGGCTGCTTACCTGTGCGCACAGCCGATAGGTCAATAACCGATTCGCCTGAGTGCTGTCGCTCCACAGCGTTTCCAGATGCGCCACCGTGTCGACGCAGCGGTTGTAACCGAGTTTGTCCAAATCCTCGAGATACCACGGCCAATGATGGTCATCTTCATGGGTATGCGCATTGACTTTCCGTTGGTAAATATCGGCCTCCGGCGTTTCATTACGCAGCATCAGCTTATTCACATCGGCGAAAGCCATAATAAAAAACGCGATATGGGGCAGAAACGCCAGCCGCTCCTGTGGCGTGCGATTTTCATCGCGCAGGAACTCAAACAGCGGAAGCTGGGCGTAACGTGCTTTATTGACCAAAATATGCTGCAGGACGGTTTTCATAAAAACCCCCTTGATATTGAAGTGATTTGATAGATTGCGTATCAGGCTGAACGGCTTGCGAGCCAAAAAGAAACGTTGGAGAACTCTCCTGCAGTATAGCTGCTTTCGTTTTATGCACACTGAAGGATAAATAAGGCATTTAATATGAGTTAAATAATCATGCCGTTGATTATTTAACTCAGCTTCAAACTCCTTAACGCTTATTTCGAGGCAAAAAAAACATCGCGCTCACGGTATTCTCAGCCGTGAAGCGCCAGGCCTTTTATCGCCTTATCCACCGCTTTTTTCGATCCGCGCAGCGCCAGACCGACCAAATCCAGATTGTCCGCGTCTTCAGCGAGAAAAACCTGCCGATTGGCTTCATCGTGCCCGGTCGAGAACATGGCGTGCACATAGGGGATCAACGTCAATTCCCGCTCCAACCCTTTGCGATGCACATTTTGCAGGCCCGGCAAATCTGCGGCGAAAATCAGCATCGGCTGCCCGGAAATACCGCCGTAGCGTCTGCCCTGCGCATCCACGTAACACTCGCCGATGATTTCCGGGGCGGCGGCGGCGATGCCCGTCGCCAGAAAGGCCACCACGTTCAGCCGCTGCCAGGTCTGCAGATCGTCGCGTACGATAAACGCTATCTTGGTATCAAACATCTTTCGCTCTACTCCGTAGTGCTGTTAAAAGCACATCATCGGAAATGGCAAATCAGCGGTATAGAACGTTTGTGCACTGGCGTTGATAGGCCGCCGGTGATAAACGGTAGGCACGCTGGAACCAGCGACCCAAATGGCTCTGATCGGCAAAGCCCACCTGCATGGCGACCTGCGCCGGTTCTTGCCCCTGCGCCAACAACAAGCGTGCGGCCCGCAGCCTCAACCGAACCAAATACGCATGCGGCGACTGACCAAAAGCCCGAGTGAATTGGCGAGTCAGGCGGAAACGGTCCAGACCACACTGAAGCGCCAGGTCATCCAGACTGGGATTATCCGCCATATGTGCATGCAGATAGTCCCGTAAGCGGTTCATCTCAACCAAAGCGTCGTCGTGTTGGGAATCCGGCCTGGCACGGATGTGCCGTGACAATAGCGTCAGCAGATGGTCCAGGCTTTGATCGCGCGCCAGTCGCCCCTCTCTATGATGCAACGAGAAAAAGGCCTGCTGTATCGCGGCCGCCAGCATCGGATCGTCGGTCAACGTGCTGTGGAAGGCACCTTCCAGCACGGAGGCGTCCCCCATTCCACGGCGGTGCATAGCGGCGGATACCCAATGCTGGGGCAAATAGAGCATCGCATAGGTAAATCCCTCGGCCTGCGGCGCATGGCCATCATGCACCGCATCCGGTTCGATCAGCATGGCGCGCCCCGGCCGGCTGGTATGCAATGAGCGGTGGCAGTTGAAACGCTGTAAACCCTGCTGCGTGACACCTACCAGCATTTCATCATGATCGTGAGGATCGTAGGCATGTCCCTGAAAGTGGGCATTGACGCTCTCAATACCGGTTTCCTCATCGCGTCGCAGTTCGAGCCAATCTTTATGTTGATGATTTGACGCCATGCAATAAATCCAGAGTTCTGCTCACAGGAAAAGAAAAACAGCTTACCCTGAGACCGCCACCGTTGCACGCTCACAGCTCGCAGATGGCGTAAGTGCCCTTTCCGGCCGATTTCGCCTGATACATCGCGCCGTCGGCGCGGGTCAGCAGCATCTCCTCCGTCACATCGCCGCGTGGGGAAATGGCCGCGCCGATGCTGGCGGAAAGCCGTACCTTCTGCGGCCCGATCTGCGTAATTTTGGCCAGATGCGCCAACACGTTTTCGCAAAACTCGCTGACTTCGCGCCGCGGATCCGTCAACGGCCACAGGATCACCGTGAACTCGTCACCGGCCAGACGCGAGACGCTGTGGCGCTCGCCGGCGCAGGTGCTGAGCAATGTGGCGAACGTCTTCAGGATCGCGTCGCCGAAGTCATGGCCATAGCTGTCGTTAAGGGTTTTGAACCCGTCGAGATCGATAAACAGCAGCGCCATCTGCCGCTGATGGCAACAGGCCTGCAGCGTGCCCGACAACCGGCGTAGAAACGCGCGGCGATTGGTCAATCCGGTCAACATGTCGTGGGTTGCGTCATATTCCAGCCGCTGCTGCAGCCGCTTCAGTTCGGTGATGTCCATGGCGAGAATGTAGAAGCCCTGCGCTTCGCACGGCACCAGCGTGGTGTGGATCATCAGCAGCCCTTGCCGGGTCTGCAGCTCATTCTCAAAACTCACCATTTCGCCCGCGAGGGCCCGCTCGATCATCGGTTTTGCTATTCGATAAACGCTTTCCCCCATGAAATCGTGCACCGTCATCCCCCTGAGGCTAGACTCCTCCAGACCGAACCAGGTTTTGTAGGCGCTGTTGGCGAACAGGTAGCGTTCATTGCCGTCGATCTGGCTGATTAAGGCCGGCATATTGTCGGTAATGGCGCGCAGACGCTCCTTCTCCGCACTGAGCTGATATTCGGCGAGCACCCGGGTCTCAATCTCTTCGTTGAGCTTTTTAACCACCACGTTCAGCTCCCGCGTGCGAATTTCGACGCGTTGTTCCAGCTCGTGTTGCAGAGCGAACAGATCGGCCTCGGCCGCTTTACGCTCGCTGATATCGACGATAACCGAGATGAAATGGTCCGGCTTGCCGTTCGGCAAACAGTTGAGCGCCACCGTCAGCTGCACCCAAACGATCGAGCCGTCGGCGCGGAAATAGCGTTTTTCCATCGAATAGGTACTGATTTCATTTTTCAGCAGCTGCTGCAGCTTTTCCAGATCGGTGTTGAGATCGAGCGGATAGGTGATGTCCTGGAAGGTGCGATCCATCAGCTCGCGCTCGGAGTACTGAAGCATTTCGCAGATGCGCGGATTCACCCGCAGCCAATATCCTTGCAGCGAGACCAGCGCCATCCCTACCGCCGCCTGGGAGAAGGTTTGTTCGAACAGCGCCTCCGTGCGCTGCAGGTCGGATTTCAGGTTTTCGGTATAGACGAGGCGTTCAATGCTCTGCAGATATTCCTCCACCACGGCGGCGAAATCGTGCAGATCGGCCAGTTGAGCAGGAGAAAACGGCTGCGGGTGGCTGTCGATAATGCACAGCGTGCCTAGCGGCAAGCCATCGAGCGACAGCAGCGGCTGCCCGACGTAAAAACCGATCCTCGGCCCGCCGATCACCAGCGGATTATCGAAAAAGCGCGGATCCTTGGCGGTATCGGGCACCACCAGCGCTTCGCGTTGCAAGATGGCATGGCCGCAAAACGAGATATTGCGCGGCGTTTCTCGGGCATCCAGACCGTAGCGCGATAAAAACCATTGGCGATCCCGGTCGATCAGCGACACCAGCGCAATGGTCACGCCGAAGTATTTCGCCGCCAACCGCGTGATGCGATCCAGTTTTTCCACCGAGTTCGAATCCAGCACGTTCAGTGAGTTCAATACCGACAGGCGTTCGGCTTCGTTTTCGGGGAAGCAGGGTTCGAGCATGTTGTCTCCCATTGTGTCACCCACGGACCCGGCATAGCCGGCGTGAGTCCGTTCAGCCTATCCGTCGGTTAGCGGCAAATAATATCCTTGTCCATCATAGACTCACTCACAGTATCAATCCGATTATGTATTCTCGCCAACTTTGCCGGGCGTTGCGTTTCCCCCCGCGCTGCGCTACAGTCGTTCACAAGGTGATGGTGTTCCACCTTTCCCAACCGCCGCGTTCACTCGAACCGGATGATGACGCCTGATATACAACTTCGCTTTATTTTTTAGGCAGGTATGTCAGGAGTTGCTATGAATGAAATCTCACGTTTTACCTCTTTTCCACTCCAGCCCGATGCCGTCGCGCGGGAAATGCCCCTGTGCGTTTTTGGCCATAAAAATCCCGACAGCGACAGCATCTGCAGCGCGCTGGTGGTCGCGGACTGGCTCAATCACCTCGGCAAACCGGCCGTGGCTTTCCGCCTTGGCGAGCTGACGCCGGAAACCCGCTACATACTGGCTGCCGCCGGCATACAGGCGCCTGCGCTGCTGACAGACGATCTCCGTGACCGCAAAGTCTGGCTGGTCGACTTTACCGATATCGAACAAGGCCCGGCCTCATTGCCCGACAGCGACGTGGTCGGCGTTATCGACCATCACCGGCTGGGCACGTTAGTCACCCGCAACCCGCCCGATGTCTGGGTGCGCGCCGTCGGCTGTTGCGCCACCGTGATCCTGCAAATCCTGACGACAGAAAAGCCAATGCCACTTAACGCCGCGCAGGCCACGCTGCTGCTGGGCGCCATCTTGAGCGACACCGTCGCGCTCAGTGCGCCGACCACCACGGAACAGGATCGGCTGGCGGTCACCCGGTTGCGCGCAATCTCTCACGTCGACTATGACGCTTTCATCGCCGGGCTGCTGGCCGCCAAAACCGATCTCTCCGGGCAATCCGCCCCGCAGTTGCTGCAGCGCGACGCCAAGAATTACCGCATCCATACCGTTTCGCTGCTGCTGTCGCAGATAGAAGTGCGGGCCATGAGCGACATCGATCCGCTGTTGCCCGCGCTGCAACAGGCGCTCGAGCAGGCGAAACAGGAGGCCGGGCTGGAGATGACCGCGCTGTTGGTTACCGATATCACCCACCGCCGTTCCACCCTGTATTTCTCGTCGAACCGGGTGCTCGCCATTCGGCAAGTGTCGCTGCCCGGTATGACGAGCCGAAAAAAAGAGGTTTTACCGTGGTTAACCCTACAGATTGCTCACGCAGGGAGATAAGTCATGCCGATCTACCAACACGCTTTACTGCTGGTACAGGATGAACGCGACGGCCGGCTGCTGTTGCGCCATGCCGAACGCCTCAATCAGCAGATGAATACGCGCATTACCGTGGCGCACATCAGCGCCGACTATGCCGAGCTGGACTACCTCAGCGATGCGCAAACCAAAGATCGCCAGTCCAGCGAGGTGATCGCCGCCAAAGCCATGCTCAGCCGCCTGGTGGACGACTGCTCAATCCCCCTGGAGGTGCGCGCAATGGTCAGCATCCATCGCTTCAAAGACGTCGAAGCCCTGATTGCCCGTGAAGGCGTCGATCTTTTGTTGCTCGGCCATCAGAACCGTCCGTTTGGCGTCTATGCCTCCTTCGGCTTCGAATTCATCAACCATTTATCCATCGACGTGCTGATAAAGCACGTTCCCACTCCCTAGAACGAGGTGACACCCCATGAACGATGAGATTGAAAGCGTAACCGCCAGAGAGATCCTGGATTCGCGCGGCAACCCGACCGTCGAAGTCGAAATGAGCGCGGCGGGCGTCGTGGCCCGGGCTTCGGTGCCTTCGGGAGCCAGCACCGGGTCGCGCGAGGCGGTGGAGCACCGCGACGGCGATCCGCACCGTTTCGGCGGCAAAGGCGTGCTGGAGGCGGTGCACAGCGTCAAAACGGCGATCAACGAGGCGCTGCGCGGAGTGGATGTGCGCCAACAAGAGGAGATAGACCGCCGGCTGATCGCGCTGGACGGCAGCGAGAACAAGAGCCGATTGGGGGCCAACGCCCTGCTCGGCGTTTCTCTGGCCGCCGCCCGCCTCGCGGCGCAATTGTCGCAGCTGCCGCTGTATCGTTATCTGGGCGGCATCGGCGCCAACCTGCTGCCGGTGCCCTGCATGAATATCATCAACGGCGGCGTGCACGCCCGGTGGCAAGGGGCGGACTTTCAGGAGTTTATGATAGCTCCCCTGGGCGCGCCGTCGCTGCGCGAGGCCGTGCGCTGGGGCAGTGAAGTTTATCAGACGCTGCGCCAAATCCTGTTGGAAAAAGGCCTGTCGGTCGGCGTCGGTGACGAAGGCGGTTTCGCGCCGGCGGTCGCCTCAAACCGCCAGCCGCTCGAGCTGATCGTGCAGGCGATAGAGAAAGCCGGCTACCGGCCGGGAGAAGATATCGCGATCTGCATGGATCCGGCCTCGAGCGAATTCTACGCCGACGGCAAGTACCGCCTGCGCAGCGAGAATCTCGAGTTGGACGCAGCCCAGATGACGGCCTATTACCAACGGCTGGTGCAGGATTTCCCCATCGTGCTGATTGAAGACGGCTTGGCCGAGGACGACTGGGCCGGCTGGCGTATTCTGAGCGACGCCCTGGGCGACCAGGTGGAGCTGGTCGGCGACGATCTGTTCGTCACCAACGTGAAATACATCCAGCGCGGGATTGATGAACGGTTGGCCAATGCGGCGCTGATCAAGCTGAACCAGATCGGCACGCTGAGCGAAACCTTCGCCGCCGTACAGCTCTGCCAGGCGAACGGCTGGGGCACCTTTATCTCGCACCGCAGCGGTGAAACCGTCGACAGCTTTATCGCCGACATGACGGTCGCGATGCGAGCCGGCCATCTGAAAACCGGCGCGCCGAGCCGCGGCGAGCGAATCGAAAAATACAATCAGCTGATGCGCATCGAAGACCAGTTGGGCGCCGCGGCGGTGTATGCCGGGCGTTCCGCCTTTAAACGCCGCTAAGCTTTGCCGGCCGGGCCGGCGATGCGTCGGCCTGTTTTTCGCCCTTGGCTTGGCACAGCCCGGCGACACCGGACTCCAATAAGGTCAGCCGGGTCGTCAACAAGGTTTCTCGTTGTTCATTCAGCGTGGCCATCATCAGCTCGATCTCCGCTAGCCGTTCATCGACGCCGCGTATCAACCCATCCTCATAAGCGCTGCCCTGTAGCGCCAGCACGCGTTGGATCGCCTGCAGCGAAAACCCCAGATTTTGGCCGATTTGGATCAGGTGCAATCGCTCCAGCGCGCTATCGCTGTAGACCCGATAGCCGTTGACGCCGCGCACCGGTTTCGGCAGCAACCCCAGCTGCTCGTAGTAGCGTATCGCCGAGGCGGCCACGCCGGCGCGCTGCGCCAATTCTCCGATCTTCATGCCCTATTGACCTTAAAGTTAACTTTAAACCTAGTATAGCGCCATTCCCCTTACGACAGGAGCGCAAAACCGATGTTTACCCCACTGACGCTGCCCAACGGCAGCCGCCTGACCAACCGTCTGGCCAAGGCGGCGATGGAAGAAAATCTGGCCGCCCCAGGCCAACTGCCCGGCCCGGCGCTGTGGCGCTTATACCGCTATTGGGCCGAAGGCGGCGCCGGCTTGATCATCACCGGCAACGTGATGATCGACGGCCGCGCCATGACCGGCCCCGGCGGAGTGGTGCTGGAACAAGACACGCTGCTCGCCCCGTTCGAAACCTGGGCCAAGGCCGCGCGCCAGGGCGGCGCGCAGGTGTGGATGCAGCTTAACCACCCGGGCCGGCAGGTGATGGCGAACATGGGCGGCAACGCATGGGCACCCTCCGCCATCCCGCTGGCGATGGGCAAGCACAGCAAGCTGTTCGCCCAGCCGCAGGCGATGGATGAAGCGCAGATCGCCGAGGTTATCGCGCGCTTCGCCGCCAGCGCGCACGCTGCCGAACGGGCCGGTTTTACCGGCGTGGAGATCCACGCGGCGCACGGCTATCTGATTTCCCAGTTTCTCTCGCCGCTGACCAACCAACGCAACGATCGCTGGGGCGGCGAGTTGGCGAACCGCGCCCGCCTGCTGCTGGAGGTGGTGCGTGCGGTGCGCGAGCGCGTCTCGCCGGGCTTTTGCGTGGCGGTCAAACTCAACTCCGCCGATTTTCAGCGCGGCGGTTTTTCTTCGGACGATGCCCGCCAGGTGGTGCTGATGCTGAACGATCTGCCGGTCGATCTGATCGAACTGTCGGGCGGCAGCTACGAAAGCCCGGCGATGCAAGGCGAAACGGCGGACGGCCGCACCCTGGCGCGAGAAGCCTATTTTCTGTCCTTCGCCCGCGATCTTGCCGCGGTGGCCCGCATGCCGGTGATGACCACCGGCGGCATCGCCCGTCCTTCAGTAGCGCAGCAAGTGCTGGACAGCGGCGTCGCGGTTGCCGGCATCGCCACCGCCATGGCGGAAGTGCCCGATCTGCCGCGGCGCTGGCAAACCGGGGCGGCCCCCCATGCGCTGCCAGCCCCGGTCACCTGGCGCAGCAAAGCGATGGCGTCGCTCGCCCGGATGGCGTTGGTCAAGCGCCGGATGCGAGCGCTGAGTGACAATCGGCCGCGCAGCGTGCGCTATTCCCCGCTGTTCACGCTGCTCGTCGATCAGTGGCGTACCCGCCGCATCCTGCAGCGCTACCACGCCTGGTTACGGCAACGTTAACGGCAACAGCGCCGGCGAACCCGGCCGGCGCTGCGTAAAAATCGCGCTTTTTTGATCGCGCTACGTGAAATCTGAGAGAAATCACCGATCTGGATGCAGCGCTTTTAACGGTTGGCCATTTATATTCATCACAAATTTTGTGTATATAAACGCTATAGGACTTAAGGTGGTGAATAGATAAAAATAAGCCGTTAATTCCTATTTATGTTATTAAACGGAAATTCACCTTATTAATAAGCGTATTAAAGCCGCCTGCAGGTTGGCGACGGAAAGGATTTTTGTGCCATGTTAACGATATGTTGTTTTTTACCGGCAAAACCAACGGTCAATAAATCAACAACATATTGATGAGCCTAAGAAAAAACTAAACAATTCAAAACAAAATCGGCTATTGAGTCCCAGGCGAAAAAGCCATATATTGGTCGCGCTTTTCACAAGGCAGTTACTTTTCTAATTCATTAATTCAATCGGAGCGTGTTGAGACCTTCGGTTGTAGGAGAGATATGATGACGGATAAAGTCCGTATTGATACTTTAGTTGCAAACTCATTAAACGGAAACAATGAAACCTATTTGGCGCGCCAAGCCGAATTTGAGTCGAATGTTAGGAGTTATCCGCGCAAATTGCCGTTGGCAATTGCGAAAGCCCAGGGCGTTTGGATCACTGATGTTGAGAATAATCAATATCTTGATTGCCTGGCCGGGGCGGGAACGTTGGCTCTTGGACATAATCACCCCGACGTCCTGCAAAGCATCCAAAATGTCATTACCAGCGGCTTGCCGTTACATACTCTCGATCTCACGACCCCGTTAAAAGATCGTTTCTCCGATTACCTGCTCTCTCTGTTGCCGGGCGAAGGCAAAGCCTATTGCCTGCAGTTCTGCGGCCCGTCCGGTGCCGATGCGGTGGAAGCCGCGCTGAAGCTGGCGAAAAAGCACACCGGCCGTTCCGGCGTGATCAGCTTCTCCGGCGGTTATCACGGCATGACCCACGGCGCGCTGTCGGTTACCGGCAACCTGTCGCCGAAGGCGGCGATCAACGGCATGATGCCGGAAGTGCAGTTCATGCCTTATCCGCATGAATACCGCTGCCCGCTGGGCATCGGCGGCGAAGCCGGCGTCAAGGCGCTGACCTACTACTTCGACAACCTGATCAACGACGTGGAAAGCGGCGTGCGTAAACCGGCGGCGGTGATCCTGGAAGCCGTTCAGGGCGAAGGCGGCGTTAACCCGGCACCGGCCGAGTGGCTGCAGCGCATCCGCAAAGTGACGCAGGAGCATGGCATTCTGCTGATCATCGACGAAGTTCAGGCCGGTTTCGCCCGTACGGGCAAGCTGTTCGCCTTCGAACACGCCGGCATCGAGCCGGACATCATCGTGATGTCGAAAGCGGTCGGCGGCGGCTTGCCGCTCGCGGTACTGGGCATCAAGAAAGAGTTTGACGCCTGGGAACCGGGTCACCACACCGGCACCTTCCGCGGCAACCAGCTGGCGATGGCCACCGGCCTGACCACCCTGCAATACCTGAAAGAGCACAAGGTCGCCGACAAAGTGGCCGCTCAGGGCGAATGGCTGAAAGGCAAACTGGCCGAGCTGCAGAAACGTTATCCGGTGATCGGTCACGTCCGCGGTCTGGGCCTGATGATCGGCATTGAGATCGTCAAGCCGAACGAAGCGCAGGATCACATGGGCTGCTACCCGGCCGATGGCGAACTGTCTGCGCTGCTGCAGAAGAAATGCTTCGAATCCGGCCTGATCCTGGAGCGCGGCGGGCGCAACGGCTGCGTACTACGCCTGCTGCCTTCGCTGCTGATCACCAATGATGAGCTGGGTATTTTCCTGGATAAATTTGAGCAGGCGCTGTTGGCCGCCGGCGTCAAGCCAGTCTGATTGGAGCGAATGACCGCGATGTCCAAGTTAAACCCGATTCTGGCTTCCTCGGCGCACAGCGCCGAGGCTTACCGCCAGGCGATCGCGCAGAGCAGTGAAGCCGTCGTGCAGTGGCTGCAACAGCCCGAGATGTATCAGGGCAAAAGCGTGGCCGAACTGCGCGAGCGCATCAAGCTCGACTTCACCCCGCAAGGCCTGGGCAACCAGGCGGCGATCGATCGCGCCATCGAGTACTTTTTGAAAGACAGCCTGTCGGTACACCACCCGCAGTGCGTGGCGCACCTGCACTGCCCGAGCCTGGTAATTAGCCAGGCCGCCGAAGTGCTGATCAACGCCACCAACCAGAGCATGGATTCCTGGGATCAAAGCCCGTCGGCCACGCTGATCGAAATGAAGCTGATCGAGTGGCTGCGTGCCCAGGTCGGTTACCAGCCCGGCGACGCCGGGGTGTTCACCAGCGGCGGCACCCAGAGCAACCTGATGGGGCTGATGCTGGCGCGCGATGCGTTCTTCGCGCGTCAGGGCCACTCCGTGCAGCAGGACGGCCTGGTGGGCGATCTGCGCAAGCTGAAGGTGTTCTGTTCTGAAAACGCCCACTTCTCGGTGCAGAAGAACATGGCGCTGATGGGCCTCGGCTATCAGTCCGTCACCCTGGTGAAAACCGATCGCTTCGCCCGTATGGACGTGAACGACCTGGCGGAAAAACTGGCACAGGCCAAGGCCAACGGCGAGCAGGTGATGGCGATTGTCGCCACCGCCGGCACCACCGACGCCGGTGCCATTGACCCGCTGCGCGACATCGCGCGGCTGGCGGCGCAGCAGCAGATTTGGGTACACGTGGATGCGGCCTGGGGCGGCGCGCTGCTGCTTTCCGAGCAGTACCGCGACTACCTGGACGGCCTGGAACTGGTGGACTCCATTACCCTGGACTTCCACAAGCAGTTCTTCCAGACCATCAGCTGCGGGGCCTTCTTGCTGAAAGACGAGCGCCACTATGAGCTGATGCGCTATCAGGCGGCCTACCTGAACTCCGAGTTCGACGAAGCGCAAGGCGTGCCGAACCTGGTGTCCAAATCGCTGCAGACCACCCGCCGCTTCGATGCGTTGAAGCTGTGGATGGGGCTGGAAGCGCTGGGGCGGAAGCAATACGCCGAGATCATCGATCATGGCGTGACGCTGGCGCAGCAGGTGGCGCGTTACATCGCCGATCAGGAATCGCTGGAACTGGTGATGCAGCCGCAGCTGGCCAGCGTGCTGTTCCGCTACCGTCCGGCGCAGCTGGCGGCGAACGGCGACGCGGCCGTCGCGCTGTTCAACCAGCGCATCGGCGACGCCCTGCTGGAATCGGGCCGCGCCAACGTCGGCGTGACCGAGTTCGATGGCGTGACCTGCCTGAAGATGACGCTGCTGAACCCGATCGTGACGCTGGAAGACATCAAGCTGTTGCTGGCGCTGGTCGAGAAAACCGCCCAGCAGCTGCCGGCGTAACGTCGCCCAGCCTGCCACCCAAGCCGATAACCTCCGTTATCGGCTTTTTTATTGCTCATCAATCGCAGGAGACGCAGCGTTTACGCTGATATACTGCAGCAAACGCCTTCCCCCCATTTCCAGCACAACAGGACACCCAATCAATCATGACCGATCCGGATTTCAACCTGTTGATCGCACTCGACGCGCTGCTGACGGCGGGCAGCGTCGTCGGCGCCGCACGGCGTCTCGGTTTAAGCGCCTCGGCGATGAGCCGCACCCTCAGCCGGCTGCGCGCGGCCACCGGCGATCCCCTGTTGGTGCGCGCCGGCCGCCATATGGTGCTGACGCCCTATGCCGAAACGCTGCGCGAGCGGGCGCGGCACGCGGCGTTCGAAGCGCGCGCGGTGTTGCGCCCGGCGCAGGGGGCATTGGATCCCGCCGTGCTGGATCGGACCTTTACGCTGCGCGCCAACGACGGCTTCGTCGAAGCCTTCGGCCCGGCGCTGATCGCCGCCGCGGCCGAACAGGCGCCGCGGGTGCGACTGCGCTTTGCGCCCAAGCCGGAGAAAAGCGACCGCCCCCTGCGTGAAGGGCTGGTCGATCTGGAGATTGGCGTGCTGGGTGACATGGGCCCGGAAATCCGCCTGCAGGCGCTGTTCCGCGATCGCTTCGTCGGCGTGATGAGAACCTCACACCCGCTGGCGCAGCAGCCGGCGATCGGCGCCGCCGACTACGCCGCCTGCGGCCACGTGGTGGCTTCGCGCAGCGGGCGCATCCTCGGGCCGGTAGACGCAGCGCTGGCGGAGCTGGGGCTGGCACGCCATATCGCCGCCGTGGTGCCGAGCTTTCCGGCCGCGCTGGCGGTTGCGCAAGCCTCGAACCTGCTGGCGTTGCTGCCCGCCTCGTTCCTGCATGCGCAACCGGCGGGCGGCCCGCTGCGCGTCTTCGAGCTGCCGGTGAAAACGCCGCCCATCACCGTGTCGCAAATGTGGCATCCGCGCCTGGACGCCGAGGCCGATCACCGCTGGCTACGCCAGCTACTGCTGACGGTCTGCCGCCAACGCGTGCAGGAACCGTTTCGCGCAGAGTGACAATGTCACTAAATTTTGCCTTGCTGACGGCGAGTGATCCCGCCGACGGCAAAGCCCCCATAGCCTGAGGGTTGTTCCCCCTCGCGCGATGGGAGAACATAGCGTTCACGATGCCTGACTCAGTGAAGCGCCCATGACACTTCCCCCTCTCTGGCCGGTGTTCGACGGCCATAACGACCTGCTGCTCAACCTGTGGCTGCAGCATGACGACGATCCGGCCACCGCCTTCTATTCCCGCGTCACGCCGGGCCACCTCGATTTCGCCCGCATGCGGCGCGGCGGATTTTTCGGCGGGCTGTTCGCGGTATTTATTCCCCCGGTCAGCTATATCGCCCAGATGCGCCACCAAACGCAGGACGAGGCGCAGGCCACCTTCGATCCGCTGGCGATCGCCGAACGGCAAATCGCCATCCTGCAGCAGCTGGAGCAGGCTTCTCAGGGGCGGCTGCGCATCTGTCGCACCGCCACCGAGATAGAACAGTGTCGTCTCAACCGACAAATCGCCGCGGTGCTGCATATTGAAGGCGCCGGCATGATCGATGCGGAGCTGACGCAGCTGGAGGCCCTCTACCGGCTGGGTGTGCGCAGTATCGGGCCCTTCTGGAATCTGCCGAACGCCTTCGGCACCGGCGTCAGCGGGCCGTTCCCCGGCTCACCCGATACCGGCCCCGGCCTGACGCCGGCCGGCGAGGCGCTGATCCGCGCCTGCAACCGCCGCCGCATCATGATAGACGTCTCGCACATGAACGAGAAAACCTTCTGGCAAACCGCCGCGCTGAGCCGCGCGCCGCTGGTCGCCACCCACTCCAACGCCCACGCCCTCTGCCCGCAACCGCGCAACCTGACCGACGCACAGCTGGACGCCATCGCTCAGAGCGGCGGGATGGTCGGCGTCAATTTCGGTACCGCCTTCCTGCGTGCGGACGGCAAACGTGACAGTGCAACGACTGGCTTAACAGAAATTGTTAAACACGTTGAGTATTTGATCGCTAAACTTGGTGAAGATCGCGTGGGATTTGGCTCTGATTTTGACGGGGTCAACGTACCGCACCCGTTGGCAGATGTCGGCGGCCTGCCGCTGCTGACGCAAGCGCTGGCACAGGCCGGGTTCGATAACCGGCTGCTGGAGAAGCTGACCTGGCGCAACTGGCTGAACGTGCTCGCCACCACCTGGGGCGAATAACCCGGTTACGCTTTAAAGGTTGCGATCTCCGTCACATTTCGTCAACATTGGGCCGGCCGAATGCGAACGTTTCTCATTGGGCTCGAACTATTACGATGCATGCTAAGGAGCACCGCTATGACTACCTGGACTAAACCTGAGTTTGTTGACCTGCGTCTGGGTCTGGAAGTGACGCTGTACATTTCCAACCGTTAATCGCCCGTCTGCCCGCCTTTCGCGCGGGCATTTCTTTCCCTTTCTTTCTGGTTTAGACATGCAGATAAAAGTTCTCGGCTCAGCAGCAGGCGGCGGCTTTCCCCAGTGGAATTGCAACTGCGACAACTGCCGGGGCGTTCGCGACCACAGCATCAACGCCACGCGCCGCACCCAGTCTTCCATCGCCGTCAGCGACGACGGTAAAAACTGGGTACTGTGCAACGTTTCCCCGGACATTTGCCATCAGCTGCTGGCCTCGCCCGAATTGAATAATCCCGATGTGCTGCGCGGCACCGGTATCGGCGCGATCGTGTTGACCGACAGCCAGATCGATCACAGCGCGGGCTTGCTCAATTTGCGCGAGGGCTGCCCGCATCACGTCTGGTGCACGCCTGAAGTGCATGACGATCTCAGCACCGGCTTCCCGGTGTTTCCCATGCTCTCCCACTGGAACGGCGGGCTGATTCACCACCCGGTGACGCCCGGGGAGCCGTTCCACACGGCGGTCTGCCCGACCGTGCGCTTTACCGCCATTCCGCTACTCAGCAACGCGCCGCCCTATTCGCCGTACCGCGATCGCCCGCTGCCGGGCCACAACGTGGCGCTGTTTATCGAAGATACCGCGCGCGGGGTCGGGCTGCTGTACGCACCGGGCCTGGGTGAGCCGGACGAGGCGCTGATGCCGTGGCTGCGCCGCGCGGACTGCCTGCTGATCGACGGCACGCTGTGGCGCGACAACGAGCTGGCCAACGCCGGCGTGGGCCGCAATACCGGCAAAGACATGGGGCATCTGGCGCTGGCGGAAGAACACGGGCTGGCGGCCCTGCTCGCCACCTTGCCCGCCAGGCGCAAAATCCTGATCCACATTAACAATACCAACCCAATCCTCAATGAAGACTCGGCAGAGCGGCAAAGCCTGACCGCCGCCGGCATTGAAGTGAGCTGGGACGGCATGAATATCGAACTGTAGGGAACCGCCATGACGCAACCACTGCCCCTGACTCCGCCGGCATTTGAAGCGGCGCTGCGCGCCAAAGGCGCTTATTACCATATCCACCACCCGTACCACATCGCGATGCACAACGGTGAAGCAACCCGCGAGCAGATCCAGGGCTGGGTGGCCAACCGGTTCTACTACCAGACCAGCATTCCGATCAAAGACGCGGCGATCATGGCTAACTGCCCGCAGCCGGAAACCCGCCGCAAATGGGTGCAGCGCATCCTGGATCACGATGGCTACGGCGGCAGCGAAGGCGGCATCGAAGCCTGGCTGCGCCTGGGCGAAGCCGTCGGGCTGCAGCGCGACACCCTGCTCTCTGAAGCGTTGGTGCTGCCGGGCGTGCGCTTTGCGGTGGACGCCTACGTCAATTTCGCGCGCCGCGCCTGCTGGCAAGAAGCGGCCTGCAGCTCGCTGACCGAACTGTTCGCGCCGCAAATCCACCAGTCGCGCCTCGACAGCTGGCCGCAGCACTATCCGTGGATCGACGCCGCCGGCTACGACTATTTCCGCAGCCGCCTCGGCCAGGCCAACCGCGATGTGGAGCACGGCCTGGCGTTGGCGCTGGACTATTGCGACACCGTTGAAAAGCAGCAGCGCATGCTGGAGATCCTGCAGTTCAAACTGGATATTCTGTGGAGCATGCTGGACGCCATGAGCATGGCCTATACCCTGAACCGCCCGCCTTTTCACAGCGTGACCGCCGCGCGGGTATGGCACAACCAGAGGCTGGTGTAATGACGCTGAACCCTGAACACACCCCGGTCTTCCGCCGCGGCTACCGCCTGCAATGGGAGCAAGTGCAAAATAGCCACGTGATCCTCTACCCGGAAGGCATGGCCAAGCTGAACGACAGCGCCGCCGCCATCTTGCAGCTGGTCGACGGCCACACCACGCTGAACGGCATCATCGCGCAGCTGAACGCCCGCTTTCCCGGCGCCGAGGGGTTGGCGGATGACGTGCTGGAGTTTTTCCAGCGCGCCTACGAACAAAAATGGGTGACCTTCCGTGACTGAAGCACGCGCGCCGGCGGTGAACCCGCCGCTCTGGCTGCTGGCGGAGCTGACCTACCGCTGCCCGCTGCAGTGCCCCTATTGCTCCAACCCGCTCGATTTTGCCGCGCAGGAAAAAGAGCTGACCACCGCGCAGTGGATTGAGGTGTTTCGCCAGGCGCGGGCGATGGGCAGCGTGCAGCTCGGTTTTTCCGGCGGCGAGCCGCTGGTGCGTAAAGACCTGCCCGAGCTGATCGCCGCCGCGCGCGATCTCGGCTTTTACACCAACCTGATCACTTCCGGCATCGGCCTGACCGAGAAGAAGCTGCAGACCTTCGCCGACGCCGGGCTGGACCATATCCAGATCAGTTTTCAGGCCAGCGACGAAACGCTGAACGCCGCACTGGCGGGCTCCGCCAAGGCGTTTCAGCAGAAGCTGGCCATGGCCAGGGCGGTCAAGGCGCTCGGCTATCCGATGGTGCTCAACTTCGTGTTGCATCGCCACAATATCGGTCAGATCGACCGCATTATCGAACTGGCGATCCAGCTGGACGCCGACGACGTCGAGCTGGCGACCTGCCAGTTCTACGGCTGGGCACACCTCAACCGCGAGGGCCTGCTGCCGACCCGCGAGCAGATCGCCGACGCGGAAGCGGTGGTAAAACGCTACCGCGAACGCATGGCCGCCGACGGCAAGCTGGCCAACCTGCTGTTCGTCACGCCGGACTACTACGAGGAGCGCCCCAAAGGCTGCATGGGCGGCTGGGGTGCGATCTTCATGAGCGTAACGCCGGAAGGCATGGCGTTACCCTGTCACAGCGCCCGTCAGTTGCCGATCGCCTTCCCGTCGGTGCTGGAGCACGATCTGCAGCATATCTGGTACCACTCGTTCGGTTTTAACCGCTATCGCGGCTATGACTGGATGCCGGAGCCCTGCCGTTCCTGCTCGGAGAAAGAGAAAGACTACGGTGGCTGCCGCTGCCAGGCGTTCATGCTGACCGGCAACGCCGACAACGCCGACCCGGTATGCGGCAAATCGCCGCACCACGGCACCATTCTGGCGGCGCGGGAAGCGGCGAACCGTTCGCAGATCGGTATCGATCAGCTGCATTTTCGCAATCAAACCAACTCCCGTCTGATTTTCAAGGGTTGACGATGGCACTCGCCGGCGCCTCCTGGCAGCTCGACAACGGTTTGGCCGTCAAGGCGATAAGCGATCCTGCCGCCGCTAGCGCCGCCGCGCTGGTGCGCATTGAGGCAGGCAGTTTTCAGGCGCCCACCGCCTGGCCGGGCCTGGCGCATCTGCTGGAGCATATGTTGTTTCGCGGCAGCGCGAACTTCAGCGCGCAAGATAGTCTAATGGGCTGGGTACCGTCGGTGGGCGGCCGCCTGAATGCCACCACTCAGGCGACGCAAACCGCGTTTTTCTTCGAGGTGGGCGCCGATCATTTGGCGCAGGGGCTGGCGCGGCTGAGCGATATGCTCGCCGCCCCACAGCTGGCGGCCGAGGCGATCGCACAGGAGGTTGAGGTCATCGACGCCGAATATCGCCTGCTGCGCGCCGAGGTGGAAACCCGCTGCGAAGCCGCACAGCGGCAGATGTTCGCCGGCCTGGACGCCATGCACCGCTTTCATATCGGCAGCCGCGCCGCTTTCGGCAACGACATTTCCGCCCTGCAGCAGGCGCTGCGGCAGTTTCACCGGCGCTATTTTCGCGCGCCAAACCTGACGCTGTGGCTGCAAGGCCCACAATCGCTGGCGCAGCTGCATGTTCTGGCCCAGCGTTACGGCAGCCGCTTGCCATCGGGCAGCGCCATACCGCACAAAGCCTCACCGCCGCTGACCGCTGCGAAAGATTACACTCTGTCTCTTCCCGGCACGCCGCAGCTGAGACTGGTGTTTGCCCTGTCGCGCTCCCATGCGCGCGGTTGGCTGCGGCGGCTGGAGCGCCTGCTGCTGGACGAAGCCCCCGGCGGGCTGCTGGCGCGGCTGCGCGCTCAGGCGTGGTGCGATGCGGTTCGGCTTGATTATTCGCGCTGCAGCGAGAACAACGCGCTGCTGAGTTTTATCTTTACCGTCAATCACGGTTCAGCCACTGAAGCTGCCCACATCGAAAGCGCGTTGTTGGCGTGGCTGCAGGCGCTGCAGGTGCTGGCACCGGCTCAGCTTGCGCATTACGAACGGCTGGCCAATCGCGATCTCCACCGTTTGGCGCCGCTCGATCAACTACGCGCCAGAGCGTTTGGGTTGCCGCCGGCGGAGCCGAACGACGAGTGGCCACGGCATATTGCGGCGCTGATTAGCGCGCCGCGCCGCCGCCTGGCCGTGCGGCCCGATGGCGGCGGCGAAACCCGTGAAATTCAAGGGTTGCCGCTGGCACTTGGCCCCTTCGTTGGCGCCGCGCTGACGCCCGCAGCGGAACCTTTTCGCTTTTTCACCGCCTCGGCGGCGCTGCCGAGTCCGACCTTGCCTTCCGGCCTGGCGCCGCTGCGGCATCTGCTCCCTGGCGAAGCGCAGCCGGTGCTGTTGCTGCGGCCGGCGCCGTCCAGCCCCTTCAGCGATGAACAGGCCTGCGGCATACAGGCGGCGCTGCGCGCCGGGGCGGCCGAACTGGCGCATCGGGAGGGACATTTAAGCTTCGAACGCCACCAGGGCGTGTGGCTGCTGCAGTTGGCGGGCTGCCACGCGCTGATCTGCCATGGGCTGAGCGTAGTAAACCGGGCGCTGGCGGTGTTGTCGCCGGCCGTGCTCAACGAGGCGGCGAGAAACCTGCGCCATACGCAGCGGAAAGAGCAAAACGATATCGCCATTCGCCGTCTGTTAGCCCAATTGCCGGCGGCGCTCAGCGCGCCAACCGCAGCGGCGCAATGGCATGCCACCTTGATCGGCGGCGATGGCGAGTTAAAACGGCAGCTGTCGCACCTGCTGTACGGTTTCCCCTATTCCGTGGCCGCGGAGCCGCCGCTGCCGACACATCACCATCATCGCCCCGTCACGCTGACGGAAAGCGGCGCCGAAAGCGCCTTACTGCAGTTTTACCCGCTGCCGAACGGCGAAGCCGAAGGCCGTTGGGCGCTGCGCGTGCTGGCTCAGCTTTACGCCCCGCGCTATTTTCAGCGGTTGCGCGTGGATCGCAACGTGGGCTATGTGGTGCAATGCGCCTTCCACCGCTGTGCCGATGCCGAGGGCCTGCTGTTCGCGCTGCAATCCCCGACGTTCAACGTTGAACAGCTGCGGCAGTTGACCGACGAATTCTTGCTGCAGATGCACCATGAGCTGGCGCACGTTGGCGCTGGCGAGCTGGCGCAAATACAACAGGCGCTGCGGCAAAGCCTGCAGCGCCTCAGCACCGAATCGTTGCAGCGCGCCCGAGAAATTGCCTTGGAAAATCGCGCACTCATTGCCGCCAAGCCGATGACACTGACGCAACTGACGGATTGGCAGCAGCGGCTGTTCCCCGCAGGCTGATGTTGCGGCGTTGCCAATCCGACGCGATATAAACGCAGCAAGACAAACAATCATCGGGAAAAGATATGTCTCAGAAAATCATGTTATCCCTGTAAAGCTTGCTCCGGAAAATTATTTAAATAAGAGCATGTTGATAAATCGCTTAATCGACTTCTTCCTTTTCCTTTTATACCAGGCATATATTCTTCGCTTTTTCATTCTTCTAAACTCATAAGCTAGAGATATATAAAACACCATGAGCAGCAACATTAATATAACAATCATAAGTTAGCCCAAATCCATTTAGCCATTTCATATGATTATTATCTAATTTAATAAATTAAAAAATTAGAAACATCCTGTTCTAAATATTACTTTATCACATCCCTCAAACCGGCCTTTTATGCTGGCCGGCGAGGCTCGAGAGTTATAATTGCACCGCCCAGTTAGCCCGTCGTGAACAACACAGTGGGTAAGCGATGCCGGTCAGCACCATGCTGATCACCCAGGAAATGTCTGCGCCCGGGATCAGATTGGCGTAAGGGCCGGAGAAAAACGCGTTCTCAACAAAAGGCACCTGCACCGCAATACCGCCGAAATAAACGCCGAGCGCGCGGGTGTTAAGCAGGCCGTAGCGCCCGCCGTCTGCGCTGAAAATGGCCGAAATGTCATAGCGTTGGCGGTTAAGCAGGTAAAAATCGATCAGGTTGATCATGCACCACGGGATCAGCACCGAGATCAAGGCAAAGATCAGGTTCAGGAACAGATGTACAAAGTTGGCCGAGGCAACCAACGCCACCCATACCGATCCCAGCAAAATCAATGCCGAGAACAGCGTACGTATCCGCGCATTAGGCATCCACTGCGGCAAGAAGGTTTGTACGGCGGTAATCAACGAGAGCACCGCACCGTACAAATTCATCGAGTTATGGCAGATGATGTTGATCAGAAACAGCACCATCAGCACCGGCCCCAACCCTCCCGTCGCCTGGCGTACCGCCTCCATGGCATCGTCGCTGCCGGCGACCAGATTGACCGCCACCATACCGAACACGAAGGCTAAAATGGTACCGCTGCAGGCGCCCAGATAGGTATACAGGAAGGGTTTGGCAATGCCGACTTCCGCCGGCAGGTAACGCGAATAGTCTGACGTGTAGGGCGAGAAACTGATTTGCCAGACGGCGCCGATGCAGAATGTGGCGAACCAACCGGCAATGCTGAACGATCCCCGCTGCCAAAAATCCGCCGGCAGCGGTTGAGAAAACATCAATACCAACCCGAGAATCAGCGCGCTGCCCATCACCCAGGCGCCGATTTTGTTGATCTTGTGGATGAAACGGTAGCCCACCACCCCGATCAGCGTCGCCAGCACCGCGCCAATCACCGTCGCCACGCCCATGCTCAATGACGGGATGACGTTATGGATGACCTTGCCAGAAAGCGTGATGTTGGAAATAAAGAACCCCAGATAGATCACCGTGGTGAACACGATCACCAACAGCGAACCATATCGGCCGAACTGCGCCCGGCTCTGCACCATTTGCGGTATCCCGACCTGCGGCCCCTGGGCCGAGGTCAGCGCCAGAAAAATGCCCCCGAACAGGTGGCCGGCGACAATCGCGCTCAGCGCCGAGAGAATATCGAGATGAAACGTCTGCGTGGAGATGGCCCCGGTCACCACCGCCAGCGGCGCAATGTTGGTGCAAAACCACAGGGTAAACAGGCTGCGGGCATGGCCGTGACGCTCCGCGGCGGGAACAAAATCGATCGACTTGTCTTCAATAAACGCGGTCTGCTCTGGCTGAGAATTCATATATCCCCCGGTTAACGTGGATTCTTATTTTTTTACAGCGTGTAGGGTGCGAATACGTCGAAAAAAGCGTGCGTTTGCCCCGGCGACATTGCGGTCGCCTGTATCAACGCGATGAAAACAGAGCTGCCGGCGCGACCTGAGATCGCGCCTGATTACGCTGACTCAGCGCATGACGAAGGGATCGTCTATCGGATCGTCACTGGTGCGCAGCCACACCGTCTTGCTGGTGGTGTATTCCAGCGCGGCGTCAATCCCGCCCTCGCGGCCAAACCCCGACTTGCCGTAACCGCCGAACGGCGCCAGCGGCGATACCGCCCGATAGGTATTCAGCCACACCACGCCCACCCGCAGGCGTCGGGTCACCCGATGCGCACGCGTCAGGTTCTGCGTGAAAATGCCGGCCGCCAGGCCATAGGCTGAATCATTGGCAAGCTGAATCGCCTCCGCTTCGTCCCTGAAGGTCAACACCGACAGCACCGGGCCGAACAGCTCTTGCTTTACGCACTCGGCGTCGGGTTGCGCACTGCAGTCGACGATCGTCGGCGGGTAATAAAAGCCCGGTGAATCGATCGCCGCGTGGCCAACCACCAGTTTCGCCCCCTGCTCCAGCGAGCGGCTGACGATGGCGGCGATCCGCTCTTGCTGCTGCCGGGTACAAAGCGGCCCGAACTGGGTGTCCGGGCGATCCGGCGGCCCGATGCGAATACTGCGCACCTTCTCCGTCAGCCGGGCCAAAAACGCGTCTTTGATGCTTTCTGCCACCAACAGGCGCGAACCGGCTACGCAGCTCTGGCCCGACGCGGCGAAAATGGCCGCCACCTGCGCATTCGCCGCGCTGGTCAGATCCGCATCGTCGAAGACGATAAACGGCGATTTCCCGCCCAGCTCCAGCGAGGTGCTGGCGAGGTTTTCCGCACTGCCGCGAACGATGTGCTTCGCGGTTTCCGCGCCGCCGGTAAAGGCGATGTGGTCTACCTGCGGATGCGCCGTCAGCACCGCGCCGCAGTCGGCGGCAAAGCCGGTGATCACATTGCATACGCCGCGTGGAAAACCGGCCTCGTCTATCAGCCTGGCGAACGCCAGCAGCGGCGCCGGCGCGGTTTCCGCCGCTTTGACCACCAGCGTGCAGCCGGCGGCGATCGCCGGGCCGATTTTCACCGCCGCAAGAAACAGCTGGCTATTCCAGGGCACGATCGCCGCCACCACCCCGATCGGTTCTCGCCGCACCCAGGTTTCCATGTCAGGTTTGTCGATCGCCAGCACGCTGCCTTCCATCTTGTCGGCCAGGCCGGCGTAGTACCGGTAGTATTCCGCCACATAAGCGATCTGCGCCTGGGTTTCCCGGATGATCTTGCCGGTATCCAGCGTCTCCAGCCGCGCCAGCTCGGGAGCGTGTTGCTCCAGCAAATCGGCCAGCCGCAACAACAGCTTGCCGCGCGCGCCGGCGGTCATATCGCGCCATTCGGCTCCCTGAAACGCCCGGTGCGCCGCGGCAACGGCGCGATCCACATCCTGGGCGCGGGCTTCCGCCACCTGCGCCCAGGGTTCACCGGTCGCCGGGTTGAGCGAGGCGAAGGTCGCCGAACCGGCGTCAAACCGGCCGTCGATGTAGAGTTTGAATGATTCCATCAGCGCCTCCGTCAGTGAAATTCCGGCATCACACAGCGAATGAACCGCTCCAGAGAGGCCTTTTTACGCGCAAAGCTCATGCCGCTGTCGATCCACAACGCAAACTCGTCATAACCCAGCGCCTCATATTTTTTCAGCCGCGTAATGACCTCATTGGCGGTACCGATAGCCAGGTTAGTGCGCATCATCTCGGCGGAATAATAGGTATTGGCGGCGATCTCTTCATCGCTCAGCGGCTGAATCAGCCCTTGCCGCACCGGCCGCTGGTTCTTGAACCAGGCGCCGAAGTAGTGGTAGAAACGGTTGAGTTCTTCCGCCGCCAGGCGGGCGTCCGCCTCGTCTTCCGCCACATAGCCATGTTGCAACAGCATGATCTTCAGCGGCTGCTCGGCGGCGAAACGCGCACGCGCCTCGTTGAAACAGGTCACCAGCCGCACGATCTCCTCTTCCCCCTGATGCAGCGGCGTAACCTGAACGTTGCAGCCGTTTTGCACCGCAAATTCGTGGCTGTTGGGATCGCGCGCCGCCACCCAAATCGGCGGATGCGGCTGCTGTTTCGGCAGCGGCGAGGAGGTGGTTGCCGGGAACGACCAGTATTCCCCCTGATGGGCATAGTCGCCCTGCCAGAGTTTTTTTACCGCCGGGATCAGCTCGCGCATGCGTTGCCCGGCATCCCAGGCGGTCAAACCGGGCATCAGCCGTTCGTATTCATAGGAATAGGCGCCACGCGCGATACCCAGCTCCAGCCTGCCGCCGGTGATGATGTCGGTCATCGCCGCCTCGCCCGCCAGACGGATCGGGTGGTTGAACGGCGCAATGATGGTGCCGGTGCCAAGCCGCACCCTGGAGGTGCGCCGGGCAATGTCCGCCAGATTGATGAACGGATTCGGCGCGATGGTGAAATTCATGCCGTGGTGCTCACCGGTCCAGATGGCGTGCATGCCGCCGCGATCGGCGATTTCACAGAGTTCGATCATCTCCTGGTAGAGCTTTTCCTGCGACTCTTCGGGTAACGTTCGTTCCATATGCACGAATAAAGACAGTTTCATCACACTCTCCCGTTCAGCCTCAACCGGCGAATTGCTTGATGGCACCGCTGTGCTCATCGCCATAATAGATACCGTAATTGCCCACGGCGTTTTCTTTGACGAACCGGCCCAGCATCGACCGCAGCGCCGGATCCTTGATCGGCAGCCGCGCCAGCGTCGGCATATCGAACCATTCCGCCGCGCTCAGCTGCGGCGTCAGGCTGCCGGCGTCGGTCGGCAGCGCACACAGAAAAACGATGTGCTGCTGGTGCTTCTGCCGGTCGTCATAGACGGAATAGACGAAACCCGGATGGGCGTTGATGCCCAACTGCCGCAGTAAATCTCCCAACGTTTCGCTGACGCTGCGTTTCTCCACCGCGCTGGACGGCAGCTGATAGCCGCCGTCGTTTTGCCGTACCATCACGGCATGCCCTTCAAACTCGATCAGCGCGCTCACCACCACCTGCGGCCCGCCAATCAGCGACTGCGCGTTTTGATACGGCGTGAAATAGGCACCGCGGTAATACCCCAGACCGGCGGTGGCGTTGGACTCGAACCCTTCGACCTGGCCGATCAAAATGGCATGGTCGCCGGCATCCACCACCTGATGCAGCGAGCAGTCGAACCACGCCGAACTGTTCTCGATCAGCGGCACCCGTGACGCGCTCCAGCGCCAATCGATCAGCGCAAAGCGGTCTTCGTTCTTTTGCGCAAAAATGGTTGAAGCCTCTTTTTGCTGTTCCGCCAGAATATTGATGGCGAAGTGGCTGCACTGGGTAAAGTGCGCCAGGTTTGCCGAACGTTTATCGATGCTCACCAACAGCAGCGCCGGATCCAGCGACACCGAAGAAAACGAATTGGCGGTGAAGCCAATCGGCCGCCCCTGCTTGTCCACCGAGGTCACAATGGTGACGCCGGTCATAAAGGCGCCGAAAGCGTCGCGCAACTGCCTGCGTTTATCCGCGTCCATTTGCCGCTCCTAAAGTCAAAGGTTGCTCTGCGGTCAGAAAATCGAGCATCAGCGCGTTGACGCGTTGCGCATCGGTCAGACTGACCATGTGTTTGGCGTTCTCAATGATCACCGCGCGCCCGTTCGGTGCGGCCTGCGCCATTTGCCGCGCCATCTCCGGGCTGGAGTTGGCGTCGTGCTCGCCGGTCAATACCAACACCGGGCAGCGGATAAGGTGCCAACGCTGGGCATACACCCGATCGCCGGTAGCAAACGCCTGATACGCGCGGGCGTAGCCCGTGACGTCCACCTGTTGCAACCAGCCACCCACCTGCCGGCGCAGACGCTGTTCGGCGGGATCGGCGCCAAACCACCGGCTCAGCGGCGAGTCGATCTGCGTCTGGCCGCTGGCCAACGCGCTGGCGCGTTGCGCAACCGCGGCACTGGCCTGGGCCGAGCGCTGGAACACGCCGCTCATCACCACGGCGCGTTTGACCCGTTCCGGATAATCGATCGCCAAACCGGCGGTGATCAACGCCCCCATCGAGTGCCCCGCCACTGCAACGCTCGGCGTATCCAGGGTGTTTAAGAAGGCCGCCATCCAGCGCACGTAATCCTCCAGCGTCGCGGCGTGGGCGAAGCCTTCGCTTTTGCCGTGGCCCGGCATATCGACGGCGATGACCCGAAAGTGCGCGCTAAGCGCATCGAGCTGGGGATACCAGGCCTCCGCGTTCATGCCTACGCCGTGGATCAACACCAGCGGCTCGCCACGCCCGGCGTCCAGATACCCTACCCGCAGAGCGGGCTCAGACAGCTGCCGGATTGTTCTGATCATGGCCCAGCTCTTTCAGATCCAAATAACGGTTGCCGATACGGTGATGCGGCCGCCCCCCCAGCGCCGCGCCCAGTGCGATGACGATTTCGTCGTCGAAAGGCGCGTCGTTGATGTTGAACTGGAATGTCAGGTAGTGCTCGCGGCTGCCTTCGTCGTTTTTCCCCATCATCGGGATCAGGATCGGCGCGTTGGCCGGCCCGCGGGTATTGTTGAACGCCAGATAGCTTTTACCGTTGACCGCCGAGCGGTAGTGGTTGCCGAAATGCAGCGTGTGAATCAGCGCCGAGGCGTGTTCCAACTCACCGCCCAGCCCCACCACCGCGCTTTTGCCGAAGGCTTCCACCCGCTCGCCGGAGCCGGCCTCTTTGAGGATCAAACCGGTCAGCAGCTCACCCAGCACCGGCGCCATTTCTCGAATCTTTGGCGCCAGATCCTCAACAAAGCCTTGCCCGGCCCAGGGGTTTTTAATCACCGCCGCCGCCGCGATCATCACCAGCGGTTTGCCCGCCGATTTGCCGCCATCGGCGTAGAGGGTTTCTGTGGAAACCAGAGTCTTACGGATGTCTTGATGCATAAGGGACCTCGAAAAGTAAATCAAATGTTAATCAGATGTCGCGAGTCGAGGGTATAGCATCGGGCAGATTGGCATGTCAAAATTTGGTATACCATAATACGGTATTCTTATTTTCATCTAAGAAGGTAAAGAGAAATTGAAAATAACCGATATTAATCAAAGCATTAATAAATCTGCGTGGACTTTGGCCGGGGGCGAAACGCCGGCCACGACCGCTTCCGCTCAGCGGCCGGTGCCCGTGCCGAACCCGTTGAGCCAGCGGGTATCGGCAACGAAAAGCGGTTTTTTTAGGCTATCTTTCGATTTTGTGAGCTGCTGCAACATTCGCCGTTTTAGCGATGCGGCGCGAAATCGGCCGCCGTTGCTTTGCGGGTTGGAAAGATGTTAATAGTACCGGGCAAACGGGAATACGCGTCGTTATCCGGATTAATGATGATCCACAAAAAATAGAGACAATTATGGTTCAGGCGTCATTGAAGATTGAGAATGCACCGGTCACCTTGCGCGAATTGGCATTGGCGAAAATTAGGCAGGCGATTATCTCAGGGTATTTTCAGGCCGGCGATCGTTTGGTGGAACGCAGCCTGTGCGAGG
Source organism: Serratia sp. 2880STDY5682894 (assembly GCF_001537385.1). NCBI lineage: Bacteria > Pseudomonadati > Pseudomonadota > Gammaproteobacteria > Enterobacterales > Yersiniaceae > Serratia > Serratia sp. 2880STDY5682894. The sequence continues at coordinate 299,781 of NZ_FCJA01000001.1, forward strand.
AGCTGGGCGTCAGCCGCAGCGTGGTGCGCGAGGTGATCCGTTATCTCGAAGCGGAGGGACTCATTGAAACACTCGGCAAGAAAGGGCCGATTGTCGCTATTCTGACCTGGGAAATTGCCGAGCAGATTTATACTATTCGTCTGCTGCTTGAACAGGATGCCGCTCACGACTGCGCTTTGAAAGCCGGGCCGGAAGATAAAAAGAAACTGCATGAAAAATTAATTGCAATTAATCAGGCTTCGGCCGGGCAGGACGATATTCAGCGCGTTGAGGCGTCGCAGGCCTTTTATGAAACCATTTTCCAGGTGGCCCATCACGCCATCGCCTGGGAAATCGTTCAACGCCTGAATAGCCGCATCAGCCGCCTGCGCGCCCTGACCCTGAAAACCCCGGAGCGCCAGCTGGCCGGTTTCGAGCGCATGACGCGGATCTATCACGCCATCGAACAAAACAATCCGACGCAGGCCAGGCAAGAAGTCATCGATCACCTGACCGAGGCCGCCGCGCTGGCCAAGCGCATTCTGCAACAGGAGCCCTGAGATGCCCGCGTACTGGATTGCCCATGTCACCGTGAAAGATCCGCAGCAATATCAGCATTATATGGATTTGGCGCCTCAGGCGTTTCGCCAGTTCAACGCCCGTTTTCTCGCCCGCGGCGAACAGGCGCAAACGTTGGAAGGCCCGGCGTTTGTGAAACATGTGCTGATCGAATTCGACGACTATGCCACCGCCCTGGCCTGCTACCATTCACCGGCCTATCAGCTGGCGAAACAACAGCGGCGCCACGTAGCGGAAGCCATGATTACCATCGTCGACGGCTTGCCGACCTCCCCATAAAAGCCCCCCACCGTTACGGCGGAGGCTGGGTGGCGTGAGGTGGGATAACCGCCGGGTCAGGCCGGCGTTTTCCGCTAGTTATTTCTCTTCAGGATCTTTCCCGTCTCGGCCCAGATTTGACTGCGGTAATGATCGTCTTCCTGAGAGAAGAAAAGTACAGTCAGCCCTTCCTTGTCTAACAATGCAATGCCATCAGGTGCAGGACGCCACGCCACTGGCTCTTGCGGCAAGACGTCGGGCGTGCAATCAGACAAAAATTTTAGGCTATAGCCGCCGGCCGATTCCACACCCTCCGTGTTGAGCTGTACAACACAGGACTTTGATTTATCGCTGACCGTCCACTGCCCGGATAGCGTTTCGGCAGAAGGTAAAACCAGACTGCTTGCCATAGAGGCTCCTGAAAACAAGAATATTATTCCGACAAGAATAAATTTACACATAGCTGGCCCATGCAAAACGGTGGGCATCATCGCCCACCGTTGCCGTTTTATACGATAAAGTCAACAGCGACGTCAGCCTGCCCGACGATGTGCACCAGGAAGTCTGGATTTGCACCGCCATGGATGTTGAAGGCCAGTTCGCTCAGATTGCTTTGGGTATCATAGGACACCAGCGCCTCACCGGCCTGCCCGCTGAAATGATCGACAAACTGAATAAAATCACTGCCTTTATCGCCTTGGTTGAAGAAGGACAGATCGATCTTGTCCTTGCCTGACTCAAAGTCCCAAATTGTATCAGGAGCCCGAACAGGCGAGTCATTCAGGTCAGAGAAGACAAAAATGTCGTTACCTTGCCCTCCCCACAATTGATCCTGGCCCGCCCCACCGTAAATAACATCGTTACCGGCGCCGCCTTTGAGCGTATTGTCTGCGTGATTTCCAACAATGACGTCATTACCTGCTCCCCCTATCGCGTTTTCGATGGTGGCGCCGGCAGCGATGGAAACATTCCCTTTTAATCCACCGACGTCGGAGAAAGCGCTTTCGTTCAAATTGATACGCTGATTTTGGCTATACCCCGAAAAATCGAGGGTATCATTGCCACCTGCATCCCAAACAGACATCACCAGCTTGTCGTGGCTGTCCTTGAGCGTATAGAAGTCTCGGCCTGTATTTGAATTAAACCCGTAAACGGTGTCGCCGGTTCGGGTAGTCATGTTGGCGCCGTAAAGATGCTGGATGGCCGCGATATCATCAACCAGCGGTGCAGCGGCATAGTAATGGCCATGATCCGCGTTGGTAATGGATTCATTCCAGTAACTCATTACGCTAAACTGCCGGGTATCTTCGGCGTAAACTGCCTTGGTATAATTTGGGCTGCCTTGCCCCGCATTATAAGTGCCCGGGTGATCTAACCCGAGAGTATGGCCAACTTCATGGGTAATGGTTAAGCGGCCGTAATTACCTAGCTCAGGATGCAAATTTTCGGAGTGATTCTTAATGTTGTACCAACTTTGCCCATCAGAGTTGTATCCTCTGTAATCATTGCCATTATATGAGTAAGGTTTCAAGGCATACGCTTGTCCCGTCCCCTCATAATTCCCAAAGGTAATATTGGAAGGTTGACCTGAAGCAACTTCGACAAATTTGATGTTGGCAACATCGGCCCAGGATTGTAAAGACAGCTTCGCCTGTTCTTGCTGCTGTTGCGTGAACGCACTCAGCCCCGTATCACGTTCCGGGGAGCGGTGGCCCAGGTTCAGTTCGTTATAATCCCAATCCGGGAAGGAATAGGTCACCGTCGCCTCTTTTCCCGTGACGTGAACGCCATTCCAGGTTTTATCGCCGCGCGCTATCTGCAACCCCGCCTCATTTATGTCATAAGACGGTTTGTTATTTATCGTCAGGCCATTCCCGCGTTCATGGTAGTGAATAAGATCGTTAACACTGTCCCAACCCGTTTCGTTTCCATTCATGGTATTACCCATAACTTTCTCCACAAAGTAGCTAGTATTAATATGACATCCGAAATGTCTCTTAGGGATAATCAAAATCCGGAGAATAGCGATAACCCGATACGCCCACTCTTTTTCCTATCCCTTTACACCCAGAGAGTAAATTTACTTTTAACTACCCGAGCCTCCTTACCCATGATTGAGAACTGATGCAACTGCATGAGATCGCGATGTGTCCGTGCAAAATGCGCGAAAGTAACAGGCCGCATTGATCCGGCAAGGGTGTGATTCCAGTGTCTGCGCGTTGAGGCTAAGTTGAGATGCCGCTCAAGAGGTCTAATGACAACGGCCGTCCGATGCATTGCCTCGTTGCCAGAGACCACATCAGACAGGCTCTTGTGCTGTGAATCTGGTCTGTTATCCGAACGGTTACCCGGAGATAATTGCGTGAATGCATTTGCGCCACCATCCAGTTTTGCTAATGATTATCATTCGCGAGGCTATCTCACGCGTAAGCAAAGTGTCAACATATGAAACAAAACATTTCTTGATTTGCATCATGATTTTTCCGCTAAGCCCCAGTAAACGGGCGCTGCAGAGTGCATAAAATGGCGTTCATCCCCGTCTGGACTGCGGTTTTTGTCAGTATTACCGCATAGAGCGGGCAGAATAGCGCCAGGGAGTACATCATGGCGACTGAACATTTAGCCATAGAGAAACATCAAGAATGATTAATTTTCACGGCAATAACGCGGTGTGGTCCGATCACTTATTTTTCGCTGCAATATAAGGGATACTTATAAATAACAGGAGTATTCCTAATGCGTTCACGCTGGATGTATTCCATGCTAGCGGGCCGATTTTTAGCCGCGCCCGCTGGCTATTCCCATTTTCATTGGCAAGACTATATTGAAAGAAGCTCTGCTCTAGAGCGAGAATATGGGTAATTTTCCGAGGAAATACCGCATGACCCTGTTGCCCAAGCAGAGCAATAACAAAAATCCGATTGATCTCTATGGCGAAATCGTAGACGACTTGCCCGGCCTGATTTGCTTCGGCAACCGCCTTGGCGGTTACTTCAATAAACAGTGGCGCGACTATACCGGCGCTATCGCCGGTGAACACGGCGCCGCCGACTGGCTCGATGCTCTGCACCCCGACGATCGCGAGCGGCTGGCCGCGCAGTGGCGCCAGGCGATCGTGGCCCTCTCCTCGTTCGCCGGCGAGGCCCGCCTGTGCGATCGCAGCGGCGCCTACCGTTGGTTTATGCTGGCGTTTAACGCCCGGCAGGACGGCATGGCGCTGGAGCCCAGCTGGTACCTGACGGCGACCGACATTCATCCGCAAATGCTACAGCGCCAGCAAAACGTTCAGGCGCTGTCTATCCAGCAAGACATGCTGGACGCCAGCGTGGACTGCATTAAAGTGATCAATCACGACGGCACGCTGCGCCACATGAACCGCTCCGGCAGCCTGGCGCTCGGCCTTGATCCGGGGCAAAAAGAGTTTGGCATGCCCTGGCTGGGGCTGCTGTCGCCCGAGATCCGGCGCCGCGGCCGCAAGGCGCTGCGCAGCGTCAGAGCCGGAAAAAATGCGCGCTTCACGGGATTGAGCGTGACGCCGCAGGGCAAAAAACAGCACTGGGACAACATTCTCACGCCGGTCAGCGACGAACACGGCACCGTGGCCGAGATCTTGTGCGTGTCACGCGACGTGACTTCGCAACGCGTGATGGAACAACGCCTGTTGCTCGCCAGCGAATATGACGAATTGACCGGCCTGCCCAACCGGCGCCTGTTCAAGAAGAAACTGAAGCAAGAGATGAAGCGGGCCCTGCACGGCAACAAGTCGCTTGGGCTGATGCTGCTGGATCTTGACCACTTCAAGCTGGTGAATGACACGCTGGGCCACGCGGCGGGCGACCATCTGCTGCGGGTTTTGGGCAAAAGGCTCAGCGCCTGCATGAATACGCACTCGTTCGTCTCTCGCCTCGGCGGCGATGAGTTCGCCGTCGTGATCAGCGACGTCGAAAACGAGCAGGATATTTTCCGCATCGCCAACAAATTTCTGCTGCAGCTGGAGACGCCGATCACCCACGGCGGCAAGACGCTGCACTGCGGCATGAGCATCGGCGGCGCCATCTACCCCAAAGACGCACGCGACGCTTCGGAACTGATGAAATGCGCCGATACTGCGCTGTATGAGCTGAAAGACGGCGGCCGCGGCGGTGTCTATATGTTCGACCGCAAAATGATGGACAAGGCGCGCGCCCGCGCCAGCCAGCTCAACTACGCGCGCCAGATCGTGCGCGACAACTGCATCCGCCCCAGCTACCAACCGAAGGTCAGCCTGACCGACGGCAGCATCGTCGGCTTTGAAGCCTTACTGCGCTGGCACTGCCCGATCAACGGCGTGCAGCTGCCGGCGACGGTGAGCGAGGCGTTCAACGACTACGAGCTGGCGACCAAGATCAGCGAAGCCATGCAGCTGAAGGTCTTCGCCGATATCGCCCGCTGGCGCGCGGCCGGCGTGGCGGTGCAGCCCATCTCGCTGAACGTGTCGCCGATCGAGTTTTTACGCGACAACTACGCCGAAACTTTCCTGCAGCGCCTGCTGAAGTTCCACATTCCCCACCACCTGATCGAACTGGAGGTGACCGAACACGCGTTCAACAAGCACGGTTCGAAGTACGTGCTGCGCGCGTTGCAAATGCTCAAGGAGATGGGCATCCGCATCGCGCTGGACGACTTCGGCACCGGTCACTCCTCGTTCAGCCATATCATGGATTACCCGCTGGACTGCATTAAGCTGGACTGCGACTTCGTTCAACGCATGAATACCGAACCGGCGATCCTGGCGATCGTGGAAAGCATCGGCATTCTCGGTCAAAAGCTGTCGATCGATATCATCGCCGAAGGGGTGGAAACCGAGCAGCAGCGGCAAACACTGTGCGAAGCCGGTTTCCATATCGGTCAGGGTTTTCTGTTCAGCCGGGCGGTGGACTCCCAGCGGGTGCCCGAAATGTTGCAGACGATACGACAACCCGCCAAAGGCGGCATGACGAACCGTTAAACCAGGCATCGCATATTCCGTATTCGGGGGTTTTGCCCCCCATATTCCCCACTGTTTTTTCACCACTTCCTCAGCGAGATATTTGTGAGAACCCTCACAAAGCATAAACGTATCTTTACATTTTTGAACGCTTGAGCTTCCGTTCTGTCGGATTTGAGTGTATTCCAGAGCGTCAAAGAGATTCTTTTTCCACTCAATTGGGAACGTTACCGGAGATTTGTTAAAAAATAGTTAATCCAAATCAATGCACTACTCAATGGCAGGAGGTTCTGCGATGCACGCTAGGCAAGAGAAGAATGCAATGTTCATTTCGTTCGATGCCGTCTCGGTCTCAGGGATCACGGTAGAAGCAATGAAGATTGCCAAACGACTGCAAGCCTGTGGATTTCGGTCTTATCTTGATCTGGGATACGACATCAAGATTGATAAGGGAAACTTTAATAAACCCTATAGACATGAGCATGATATCTACCAGGATGTCTTTACGCTTGTCCGCCTGGACGGCATCACGTCGATTCCAGACTACCACCCCGCCTTTCTCGACCACGCGCACGCGGCGTTGATCGGCCAGAAAACGCCCATTGACGAGCAAGAAAAAACCGACCTGTTGCACACTATTGCGCTGGCGGCGCGGCGACTTGCGGATCGCCTTATCGCCCAATGGGAAGCGCTTGCGATCAGCCATGTGGTGGTGGAAAACGGCACGCTGCCGGAAAACATCATCTATACCAAAGCGCTATATCTGGCGATCGAAGATTACGGCCGGCGTTATCAACTGACGCGTTTCGTGATATGGCGCGATCATGACCTGATGTGGAACAGTGAAAAAAAGGTGCTCAAATACGGCCCCCCACCTTATTCTCACGCTATCAAACCTATCGCTTCAAAATACATTACCTATGTCACGCTCAATCACGATCTGAAGCAGAAACTTGAGGCCTGGTGCAATCATGATGTCCATGTCGAGGTAAAGAAAAACACCTATGATTTCTCAGAAAACCTCGAAAGGATAAACTGCAGAAAGCAGATTAATATACGTGAAAATGACATTCTCATTGCCAGAACCACCCGTATAATCCCCCAAAAAAGATTGGATCGTGATATTGTACTGGTCAGCAGGCTTAACGCTTTATTTATACGTGACAACAACACTCGCCGAGTCTGTTTGGCGATCGCCGGCAATGAATATGAGAATCCTTCATGTTATTTGCAGCTCGCCAAATTGGCGCAGGAGCTGCAAGTTCTCCCCTACGTCAAATTTGTCGGCATGCTTCCCCATGCCAGTATGCGTTCGCAAAGTGATACGCTTTGCATAGAGGACCTTTATTATTCCTGCGATTTGGTCTCTTTTCTCACCTCATATGACTATGACAGCTACGGCAATCCCATTGGTGAAGCGGTAAGCTGCCGGCGCTGCTATATCGCCACCAGCTACGAGTATTACCATGAGGTCTATGGCCAGCACGGCTTTGAAGCCCCTATCATGACGATCTCTGAGTTACACGACGGTTTGCCAAGTGACGAATTCGTCGACGAACTCTATCAATTTATTAACAACAAAGAAAAAATGAGACGCGTAGCGGAAAACAATTTCACGCTAGGGAAACGGGTGCTGTCAAACAACGTCATGGAATATTTAAATATTAGTTAAACGTCAATATCACTTGATGTGATATTTCACTTTCAGACAAGGCATTTCTAACTGTGGACTTTCATTAGCCCTGGAGGATCTATGCGTGATACTGTTTTTGTGTCTATCGTACTGCCCGTTTATAATGAAAGCGACCGTATTGAGGCGGTCTTGCTTTCTCTATTCAATCAGAATACCAAAGATGAATTAATCACCCACGACACTTACGAGCTGATTATTGTCGATAATAACTCCACCGATGATTCCGTCGCTAAAATAAACGCGTTTAGTGAAAGATATCCGGTTATGGATATTCTCGTTATCGATGAAAAGGTACAGGGGGTCTCTTCGGCCAGAAAACGCGGTATGGATTATGCGTCGCTGCGATCCAAAGCCCGCGATAGCCGGCTGGGAAAGAAACGCAAGCACTATATCGTGTCCGCCGATGCCGATTGCACCGTGGATGCATTTTGGCTTTACGAGCTGGTGAATACCATGCTCGATCAACAAGGCGACCTGGGCACCAGCAACTATTACTACAACCCCGTAGATTTTGAGCAGCGCCCCAACCTGTTCCGCGAGATCCAAAAAACGCTGCGTCTGCGCGAATTCTCGTTCTCCCTGTTCGGCGGCTTCCCCGACGGCAAGGGGTTCGGGGTGGAACGCAGCCTGTATGACGCGATAGGCGGCATCGAAATCTTCTATCAGCTCAACAACGGCCGTTTTGTCGAGCACCTGTCCGACGACTGGGATTTCGGCATTAAGGTTATCGCCTACGGCGGCAAACCGGTTTACGCCCGGCATGCTTACGTTGAGATCAACAGCCGTCGGGTCGACACCATCCTCGACGAGGTAATCAACGGCATCGCCTACGGCAAAGACGGCATCATTATCATGAAGGACGTCCGGCCGGACGTTGAGCAGCAGAAAACCGTGCTGGCGGACGCCACACCGGCGGAGGCGAAACTGGCCTGGGATTACTCGGTCAAGGACTACACGCCCAAGAATATCTTACTGCCCGTGCTGCTCAACCCATATCTGCTGTTGGAAAACAGCGAAGTGCGCGATTTCTTCTCCGGCCCGTTGGCCGACCACCTCTACCGCCGCATTCACGAGCTGAAACACGAAATGCGCATCATCGATTTCAAACCAATTCATGCCTACAAAACCCCCGCCTATCGGCTTTACCTTGAGTTTCGCGATGCGCTGTTTGCCGCCATGCGCCGCGCCGTCGGTGACGATATCGGTTTCCCGCCCGCATTGCCGACCTGTTTCGACGCGGTCAACGACGAGGATTTCTCCCGCTTTGTTTATTACTTCTGTGAAGACCGCGAGTCCGGCGAAGCCCATAACTATTTCGGTAATGGAGGGGTCTTCTGATGAATGACGAAGCCTTGCAATCGTTATTGGATATCGATGAAAACTACCCTACGCCGCAGGTGAACGGTTTTCTGGCGCAACCGGAAAACCGGGCCTTTCTGGAGTATGTGCATAAGGATCCTTTCGGCTGTCACGTGTTCCCCGGCGATATCGTCGACTATCCGCTGTCCGCGTTTTTTGCCGATATGGAAGACGACATTCGTCAGGCGGGCAAAATCCATCTCTGGGCCTATATCCCGACCTGCCGCTATCGCTGCCATTTTTGCCAATACCCCACGGTGATACTCAATCCCAAGGCGCCCGCCTCTCAGGAGGTATTCCGCGATTTGGTCGACTTCAATATCAAAGAGGCTCAAATGTGGCTGGCGCGCGTGCCCAGTCTGGCCAAGGTGGAAATCGGCGAATTCAACGTCTTCGGCGGCACGCCGTCCCTGCTGCCGGAGCCGGAACTGCGCCGCATGATGGCCTTCTACTACAGCCACTTTAACTTCGCCAACGCCACCCTGCGCTTCGAAGGAGAGCCAGGCACCCTGAATAAAGCCTATCTGACGCTGTTGAAAGAGCTTGGCTTTAGCAAAATCAGCTTCGGCACCCAGTCCTTCAATGATGACATCATCACCGCCTGTGGGCGCATGCATTCGGCCGAGGAGTGCGTGGAAACCATTTATCATGCGCGTGCACTCGGCATCGATTGGGTCAGCGTGGATCTCATCTATGGCATGCTGGGTCAAAGCGTGGACGACGTAAAATACGACATGGAAAAGGCGCTTGCGCTGGATCTGTCACATGTCGTCTGCACCAAGCTGCACATGGATGAGTTTATCAAAAATCGCACCGGCGTCTCGGGCGAACGCGAAAGCCTGTGGCAGAAAAAGGGGCTGATCAGTATCAATAACATGCGCTTCCCAGGACTGGGCAAGCAGTACCAAATGCGCGAACTGGTCGAAAGATACCTGAACGACGGCTATACCGAACACCCCACCATGTACTTTCACCGCAATGATCAACAGCCGGAAAAGTGGAAAGCGCTCATCACCGATCTCGATAAGCAGTATCCGGAAGTGGCGATCGGTTTGGGCGGCAGCTCCAAATCGACGCGATCCGAAGCCATCAACATCACCGGTTACAAGAAGTACAAGGAGGCGCTCAACCAAGACCGCCTGCCCATCGAGGAAAGCCGCGGTTTCTCCCCGATCCAGCGTGAAGTGAACGCCTTCAAAATGGCGCTCTCCACCTTGCTGCCGGTTGACGATCGGGTGTTTAAACGGCGCTTTGACGGCAACAGCCTGTTTGCTAACCCGGTCATCCGCCGCACGTTGAAAACCTTGGTGGATAAAATGCTGGTCATCGTCGATGGCCCGTGCGTCACGCTAACGCCCATCGGCGTCACACTGGTTGAAGCCATTATCAATACCCAATTTTCCGCAGAATTCCCCCATCAGGAGTGAATGATGACCACAACCGCCTCCAAACCTAAACCGGTATTCAGCTTCTATTACATCGGCATCGATACTGAAGCCGGCGTAACGCAACCACAGTTTGAAACCTTTGTCCGCGAAAAAGGCGTACATATCCCCTGTTATCCCGGCTGGCGCTGGACGTTGCTGCGCGGCCTTCGCGGTGAGCGCGTCGGGCAATACCTGATGCTGTATGAGATTGACAGCGTCGAGCAGCGCGATCGTTACGTTACCGCTACGGGGCAGCGAACGACACAGGCGCATGAATTCTGGCGGCAACATGCCGATGCGCAGGAGATCCTCGCCCAGTGGCGAAAATTGGGCACCTACAGTCAGTTGCCGACGCTGTTCAGCGATTACCGTCTGCTGGCGGAGAATGAAAGAAGTGACGTGCCGAGTGGCCCGCGTTATCAAGAACGGCCCGGAGAGGCACCTGAAGCACGCATTATCGGCATCCACAATCTGGCGCTGCGCGAGGGCGTGACGCCGGCGCAGTTCGAACGTTTTATCGCCGAGAATCATCATCGCATTGAAGATTATCCGGGCTGGAAGTTTCATTTGCTGAAGGGAGAGCGCGGTAATCGGCTCGACCAGTACGCGGTCATGATGGAAATCGCCAGCCTGGCGGCGCTGGACGTGTTCTACCCGGAACCCGACATCGCCACCGCCGAAGCGGCAACCTTCGCCAAAGCGCATCGCGACACCAAACAAATGTATGAAGAGTGGAAGCAACTGGCGTCATTTTCCGGTTCGCCGCAAATTTATACCGACTATCTGTCCGTCGCACAGAGCCGATCGTCATGATGCTGCATTGGCTAACCGGTGAGGCCACGGAGAATCATCGCCGGCAAATCGCCACCCGAGCGATATTCTTCCTCGCCGGGTTGGGCATGGCCGCCTGGGCGCCGCTGATCCCTTTCGTAAAAGCACGGTTGGGCATCGATGACGGCACGCTCGGTTTGCTGCTGTTTTGCCTCGCCGCCGGCTCCATGGCGATCATGCCCTTTGCCGGTTATCTGATCGGCAAACTGGGCTGCCGCACCGTGTTGCTGGGTGCAGGCGCCTTGCTGTGCATCGACTTGCCGTTGTTGGCATTACTCGATGCTCCGCTGCTGATGGGGGTGGCGTTGGGGGTATTTGGCGCCGTTAACGGCATCATGGATGTGGCGATGAACTCACAGGCGATAGTCGTCGAGCGGGAGAGCGGCCAGGCGAAAATGTCCGGCTTTCATGGTTTTTACAGCCTTGGCGGCATTGCCGGCGCCGGCGGCGTCAGTCTGCTCCTGCTGCTGGGCATCGTCCCGGCCTTGGCCATCGGCCTGATCGCCCTCCTCATCGCGATCCTGCTGCCGATCGTCGCCGGCGACTTACTGGCGCAGGGCGGCATCGGCGAACGATGCCGGGGCGGCGTGCGGCTAGCGCTGGCCCATGGCAAGATCCTGTTTATCGCCCTGCTCTGTTTCTTCGTGTTCCTGACAGAGGGAGCGATGCTCGACTGGTCGGCATTATTCCTGCATGCCGAGCGCGGCGTGGCCAAATCGCAGGCGGGGATGGGGTTCACGTTGTACGCCGTCGCCGTGGCCTGCGGGCGGCTGTATGGTGACAGACTGATCGGCATCATCGGGCGCTACCGCACTCTGCTGTTCGGCAGCCTGTGCGCTGCAACGGGGTTACTGCTGACCGTCACCGTTCCTCTGGCCTGGGCCGCCTTCGGCGGGCTGATGATGATCGGGCTTGGCATCGCCAACATCGTTCCCATTCTGTTCAACGCCGTCGGCAATCAAAAACAGGTACCGCCTGGCCAGGCGTTTCCCGCCGTGACGCTGGTCGGTTATGTCGGTTTATTAACCGGCCCGGCGCTGATCGGTTTTATCGCCAAGTACACCACGCTGACTTTGGCTTTCGGTTGCACGCTGCTCTGCCTGGTGCTGGTCAGCATCAGCGCCAAAGCCGTAACGCGCTCATCTCACTGATTCAATTTGCGAGGATCGTTAAATGAATGTATCAACAACGCCGGTTTTCTCCCTGCACTACGTGGGGATCAACCTGAAAAGAGGCATCGCCTCGGATCGCTTCGAGGATTTCGTTCGCCGCAAAGGCGTCGCCATCCCAGCCTACCCCGGCTGGCAATGGACGCTGCTGCGCGGCCTGCGCGGCGAGCGTGAAAATCAGTACCTGATGGTTTATCAGGCTAAGGACGCCGCCACCTACACGCGCTATATCGACGGCAACGGCGAGCTGACCGATGAGGCGCACGCCTTTTGGCGGCAGCGCCCGGAGGCAGCCGCACTGATTGAGGAGTGGAGAACCTTCGCGACCTTCGCCGAACTGCCGACCCTTTATACCTGTTACAGCCTGGTGGCGGAGAATAGTCGCAGTTCGTTGCCTCCCGGCCCCAATTACCGCAACCAACCTGGACAGGAAAGCATTCAACGTGTCGTCGGCATTCATAACCTGGCGCTCAAAGCCGGCGTCTCGGCCCAGCGGTTTGAACGGTTCATCACCGACAACATCCACCGCGTGCAAGACTACCCAGGCTGGAAGTTTCACCTGCTGAAGGGCCAGAGTGGCAATCGTCTGGACCAGTACGCGGTGATGCTGATCATTGAAAGCCTGCCGTCGCTCAACGCATTCCATCCGGATCTCGACGTCTCAACCGAGCAAGCGCTCAGGTTCGTGGCCGAACATCAGGATACCGAGCGGATGTACGACGAGTGGAAAACACTGGCGTCGTTCTCCGGCGCGCCGCAAATCTACACGGATTACCTGGCGATTGGCGGCAATGAAAATCACGCGCATCCGGCGTAAACCGAGTGGCGGCGTTGAGCGCCGCCGCCTTCACGGGCGCTGTTCGCCGAACGGCGCCAGCTGCATGCCGATAAGCGTCACCACGCAGACGATCGCTCCGGCGTAAAAGGTGGAGGCGGAACCGGCCAGCTCCCACAGCATGCCGGCCCCGAGACTCGCCAGCAGCAGCGCCACGCCGCTGATCAGATTGAACATGCCAAACGCGGTGCCGCGCAGATGCGCCGGCGCGGTATGCGCCACCATCGCCGCCAACAGCCCCTGGGTCATGCCCATGTGCACGCCCCACAGCGCTACGCCAAACAGCACCCCGCCCCAATGATCGCTCAGCGCCAATACCAGGTCGGCGGCGATCAGCACCAGCAACCCGGCTTTCAGCAATCCTTTATGGCTCATGCGGTCAGACAGTTTTCCGAACGGATAGGCCGAGCAGGCGTAAACCAGATTCATGGCGACCATCACCAGCGGGATCAGCGCCAGCGGCGTGCCGCCCTGCTGCGCCTTCAGCACCAGAAACGCCTCGCTGAAGCGCGCCAACGTGAAGACGGCGCCGATGCCCACCACCCACCAATAGCCACGCCCCAGCAGCCGCAGATTGGCGCGAGTAATCGGGTGGGTTCGCTTGTCGGTTATCACGGCGGCCGGCTCTTTCAGGCCGAAGAACAGCAGCGCGATCGCCAGCGCCGCCGGGATCGCCGCCATCCAAAAGATGGCGCGAAAATCGTTGTGCCACAGCAGCATCAGGCCGACGGCCAGCAGTGGCCCTAAAAAGGCGCCGACGGTATCCAGCGACTGGCGCAGCCCAAAGGCTGCGCCGCGAATTTCCGGCGGTGTCACATCGGCCACCAGGGCGTCGCGCGGCGCGCCGCGGATGCCTTTGCCCACGCGATCCAACAGGCGCGCGCCCATCACCATTCCGGACGACGACGCGACGGCAAAAAACGGTTTGCTGATGGCGCCCAGCCCGTAGCCCAGCAGCGCCAGCCCTTTACGCTTGCCGAGGTAATCGCTGAGCACGCCGGAGAACACCTTGACGATCAATGCCGTCGCCTCCGCCAGCCCTTCGATCAGCCCGATGACGATCACGCTGACGCCGAGCGTCGTCGCCATAAACAGCGGCAGCAGGCTGTGGATCATTTCCGAGGAAACGTCCATCAGCAGGCTCACCCCACCCAAGATCCACACGCCGCGCGGTATGCGGCCCAACGTAGCGAAGCGCGACGACATGGTTCATCCTCGAAAGATTCAGCGCCACCGACGGCGCATCATGATTTTTCCAAGATTGGATAGTTGATTTTGTTCGTTCACAGACCTTTAGCCTTCAGAGATAGTGCAACGACCCTGTGACAATCCTAATAATGAAGGTAATTAACATAATGATAGATAGCAAAAAGATGATAGTGATGGCGGCGCTGCTGAGCTTTTCCGCCGCGGCCGCGCCAGGGGTGGATATCGTCGCCAACGAAACGCCGATCCATACGGTGAAGAACGCCGAGGCGGTCGCCAAAATCCCCGCCGGTTTCAAGTTCGTGGAGCCCGGCACGCTGACGGTGGCCATTTCCCTGCTGGGCAGCGGCCCGCCGTTCGGCCTGTACGCCCGCGACAACAAAACGGTGATCGGCAGCGAGGCGGACATCGCGCGCCTGGTGGCCGACGGTTTGGGGTTGAAACTCAAGCTGGTGCCCACCTCGTGGGAAGACTGGCCGCTGGGAGTGGCCTCCGGCAAATATGACGCCGCGGTTTACAACATCACCGTGACCAACGAGCGCAAGACCAAATTCGATTTCGCCACCTATCGCCAGGATACGCTGGGCTTCTACGTCAAGTCCGACAGTAAAATCACCCAGATCAAAACGGCACCGGATATCGCCGGTAAAAAAATCATCGTCGATTCCGGCACCAATCAGGAAGCGGTGCTGCTGGCCTGGGACAAGGAGAACCGCGCCAAGGGGCTGGCGCCGCTGCAGCCGGTGTACGTCACCGACAAGGCCGCCTCCACGCTGGCCATTCAGTCCGGCCGCGCCGACGCCACCTTCGGGCCCAACGTCTCCGGCGCTTACCAGGCACGGCTGATCGGCAAAACCCGGCTGGTAGGCATCGTGCCCGGCGGCTGGCCGAAAACCGCCAACATCGCCGTCACGCTGAAGAAAGGCAACGGCCTGGTGGACGCAGTGCAGGCATCGCTCAACAGCGCCATCGCCAACGGCAGCTATCTGCAGGTGCTGGATCGCTGGGCGGAGAGCGACGAGAAGATCGCCCATTCCGAGATTAACCCGCCGGGCCTGGGGGACTAAGGCGGTTAGATAATATAAAAATGTGGGAACCGCCGGTGGGGGTTCCCATAGGCATGAGAAGAAACGGTTACTCCCGCTTTTGAAGTTGACGATACAGTTGCCACACGTTCGCCATGACGATAATAGACGTCATGACGAATACCCATCGGTATCCCGCCAGTGCTGAGACACCTGCCCCCAATAATGGGCCACACACGTTTCCAAGATACATGAATGACTGGTTATAGCCGAAAATACGGCCTGTCGTCTGCTCGGAAGAAGACTGAAGCAATAATGTCTGTAACGCAGGCATTAGCGCCCCGTCGGCAAAGCCGAGCAAAAAGCGTAGAACACCCAACTGCAACGGCGTTCTCACGCACGCCATGGCAGACAATAGCACAGCCGTCAACAGCAACGCGGCGATCAGGATACGGACGGCACCTATGCGATCGCCGAGCCGACCGAAATGTGGTGCCGAGACCAGAGCGGCTATCCCGGGGGCGGCTGCGATCATGCCGCTGATAAAAGCAATATTGCCGGTGTTACACGCCAATGCACGAATGAACAAAGTAAGAATGGGGCTGATTGAAGAATTGGCTAATTGGATCATTAACGTACAAATGAACAAACTAACAACCCACATCGGCTGGGGTAAAGACTGAATACCCCTCTTTCCACTGAACCGTTCTGTCTTTCCGACCCCGTCATGGCGCTCTTTAATCAGGAGTAACGTCAATAGAAAATTGATGAACATCATCCCGGAAGTAACGTAAAAAATCATCCGAAGCCCCAGGTGATCGGCCATCATGCCACCGAATAATGGCCCCCCGATCATCCCAGTAATTTGCCCTGTCGACAGCATACCCAATGCCCATCCGCTCTTATCACGCGGTGCTTGCGAAGCGATCAGCGCCATGGCATTGGGAATATAACCACTGGCAAGTCCCATCAAGGCCCGCAAAGCAAATAACTGCCAAACTTGGTTCACCATACCTTGTAATGCAGTGGCCACCGCCATTCCCAATGAGGCTCGCAACAACATTAATTTACGACCTTTACGATCGGCCAGACTCCCCCACAGTGGTGAAACCATCGCTGAAACAAAAAACATACCGCTAAATACTAATCCTGACCATAGATTGAGAGAGGAATGACCTTTTACCCCCAGTGTTTCAATATACAATGGCAAAAAAGGAAGAATTTGGCTCATTGCTAACCCAGTCAGAAAACAACCGAACCAAGCCGAAATCAGGTTGACTTTCCATACATTCATTGAATTTCATTACCCGTCTTAGAAACTGTTGACCTGGATAGAAATTCTTGAGAAAGCAACACCTACCAGCCAAAAAACTTTTAGATGTGAAATGAAGCGAAAATTTAACATCGACCTCATTATAAACATCAATCCATATTCAATGAATCAACCTTTCTTTTAAAGAAGAAAAACACCATGAATAAAACTTGCGACATTACCAAAGATATCAACGTCGCTTCAGGGAAAGGCAATATCCCTCTAAAGATAAAACACAGTAACCCCACAAGAAAATGGTAGGTAAGCATCTCATTACGCCTCAAGCCATGAGTAAAATGATCCTGCGTCATGAAAACAAGACCAAATAAAAAACTCCCCATAAATAGATAATCTATCATTCCCGGCAATAGCGTAAAGGTGTATCCCACGCCGAGAAAAAACCAACCTATGACGGCACCGAATATACCTGCAATAAGAAAAAAAGGATTGTAAAGTTTAAAGGATATCAGAATTAATGCGCCAATCAGCACTCCAACTTTAGACGTCTCCCCGAGAGCACCAGGCCAAGCCCCGAACACCAAGTATTTTAGAGGGTAAACGCCACACTCTGACATTCGCATCATGCTTTTACGGCAAAGAGAGAGCGGTGTAGCGCTGGATATACTGTCATACTTTATTATTGGCGGATTTAGAAAGAAAATGATCATCCTGCTTGAAATTGCTGGATTAAGATTAAATGTACAACGATCAATCCGCACATTAAACAGAGACACGAACGTTCCGGCAAAAAAAGAAAATGCAACAAGAAAAGGTGTCGCGTTCCATGGAATAATGCACAAAAAAATTATCGCACTAAACTTTATCGATTTATATACGCCATTTATTTTCAAACGGTGTAGTGTAATAACAACAACTAGCGAGGCTGCCACTATGGCAGAAACTTGCCATAGTTTCGATTCAAAAAAAAGCATGGTCTGTTTATGAAAAACATAAACGTACTGATTTAACCCGCCAAGAAACACGACGGGAGCAAGGCTAAAAATAAATTTTTTATATGTTGTCATGTTCTTTCCCCAAAGGGCGACGCATACGTCGCCCTTCCGTCTCCTTACTTTTGAGGATAGCTGAATGTAAATGTTTCAATAAATGGTTTAAACCATTTCGGCACGCCGGTTTCTTTGTCAGTGTGGCGCAAGAAGTTCTTTTCGTCGGGTGCCGAATATTTCAGTCTTACCGTATATGTTCCGGGGCCATTCATTTTTAAGGATTGTGCATAGTGAGCCCCATCCTTGGCTATCATAGGAAGTAGTTGCCCAAATGCGACGAAGTTTTTATCGTCTTTCTTGGTCATAACATAGTTTATTGAAAGATAAGGTATCCATTCATCTTGAGAAAAACCCCAAATGTTATTTTGCGTTGCATGAACGTCACTTTCCAGATGGATAATATCGTTACCCATCGCCATTGACGTAATATCCGGCTCCATAGTTATACCCACAAGGTACGATGAGGCAATCTCCATACCCTCATGTTCAACCGGCCCCCCGATAGGGTACTCCCTCGCGTGAGCCATGACGGTGAATAAAAACATTGGTGCAACGACGAACAGCTTAATTAATTTCATGGTATTGACCTCTGATTACGTGAATAATATCGATTCGGCCCGGATAGGTTCGGCGACCTCATCAGGAAAAATATATAAAAATATGAAGACTAAAATAAAAATGCCAGAGTCCGCTATCTTACGAGCAAGCCTGACGTGACTATCTTCTGTTTAACCGCACTTTAGATATCACTTTTCCTTTTGCATCCTGCGCACTGTAATCATCGAAGAAAAGATACTCCCCAGGTTTAAGTGGGCCAGTCAAAACCGAGATCGTTTTCGCAGGAGGCGCTATTTTTTCGAATTTCATATCAAAACTTTCAAATTCGGCCATTTTTTTTGTGGCATTGTACATCCTGATTTCGATCTTTTCATGTGCCGGAACCTCCAGTTGCGAAGGAACAAAACCTTGTTCCGTCAGCGTCAAATTGAACGTTTGACGCTCACCGGCCCATGTAAACGTAGTCAAAATCATTAAAAAAACGGCTACAAGTCCAGATATGATTTTCATAACACCCTCTTAATTACGTGTTGAAGTCAGCAATAAGCATTGAAAGATTAAAACTGGTACACGATTCCAATACCGATACTGTCATCAGTGGGAACGTTCAGTGTATTTTCTCCAGAATTTCCGGATGAGTTTATTAAGTTAATCTTGTAATCAATATAAGCACTCATATTGGAATTGAATATGTAGCTCGCATTCACATCAACATAATTTACAATATCTGTATCTCCCGTGTTATTTTTAAGTCCGTGCCCCCGAGTGTATACCCATGCAAAACCTGGTTGAACTCCCGAATCGAAACTATACTGCCCCACAACCTCCCAACTATCTGCTCTTCTTATCCACCCATAATCCTCAATATGGATAATATTGTTGCTTCGCGTGTAGTTGGCTGCCAAGAGGATATTTTCTTTGTTATATTTTATCCCTGCAGTCACCGCATCTGCCTTATCGCCCTGGCCATCAATCTTTTGCATCGGTGTTCTTTGGGAGCGCGTCAATGCAGCCCCCAGGCTGATCTCATCGTTCCCATTCCATACCACGGATACCCCATAACCGTCCCCGTTCTGAATTTCTGATTTCCTGTCTTCAGCGCTATTCTTTCCCTGATACTGCAGTGCCAAACTCACCCCTGGAAAATACCCAAAGAGATCGTTATTCCGCCAAGTCAAAAGTCCACTACTGCGGCCAGTCATGAAACGATCCGTATCCTCATAAGAATCATTGCCAAATACGGGCAGAATGTCGGTCCAGGCCCCAATATCATACAGAATGCCGTAATTGCGACCGTAATCGAGAGATCCAAACCGGTCTACTTTAATGCCAGAATAACCCAAGCGCGTATACGCGCTGTCATCATCGCCGCCCTCGGTTTTATTCACTTTTATTTCGTATTCCCATTTCCCATATCCAGTGACACTACGGCTTATTTTGGTTTCACCGATAAAACCAAAGCGCGCATAGCTCTGGTCGCCATCCGTGTCGCTGTCCGGACTAAATTGATGTCGAGCATCGAGCATTCCCGTTAATTGAACCCTATTTCCGTTTTTATTGAAAATCTCGGTCGCGTTTACCCGGGGGCACATGCTAAGCATGAGAAATAATGGCAAAGAAGCCATAGCTGTCGCTGCGTATTGGTTCATAAAAGTCCCTTCCAACATGAAAAATAAACAATACATAAACGATAATGATTATCAATATCATTTATTTTTATCACTCAACGCTTGGAAAGTCCTTGGGTAAAATGTAAATTTATGTAAGCAAAATAAAAGTTAACCAATTGTTGTTAATTGGTTTTTTTCCACGAAAACATTCTTTTCATCCTGTTCAGTTGTTGACTAAATTTCAGAAAATAGCTGTCTATCCACAAATAATTTTATGGATAGACGGAATCAACGGCTATTTTTATTGAGTAGTTAAAGGGAAAGGACTTTGTGAAAGAACCGTATACTGCTATTGAGATTTTATCGCGAAATGCCGCTTGCCCAACTTGCGGTACAGCGTGCTGCGCGAAACGCCGAGCGCCTTCGCCGCCCGGCTGAGATTACCCCCCGCCCTGTCGATCGCCGCCTGCAGATCCTCCAGGCCGGTATCGGCGTTCTCCTGGCGCGGCGCCAGCACCGCGATGGACTGTGGCAGATCGTCCAGGGTGAGCACCGCATGATCGTCCGCCAGTGCCAGCAGCACCTTGAGCGTACTCAACAGCTGCCGCACGTTGCCGGGCCACGGGTAGCGCGCCAGCATCGCCAGCGCCTCCGGCAGCAGGCGAATATCACGCCGCTCGCCGCCCAGCTCTCGCCACAGCTGCAAAATGAAGGCTTCCAGCTGCGCCCGCTCTCTGAGCGGCGGAATGCGCAGGCTGTATTCCTGTATGCGGTACAGCAAATCCTCACGAAACGCCCCCGCCTGTACCTGCCGAGGCAGATCGTGGTGCGTGGCGCAGACCAGCGCGAAATCGACCGGATAAGCGCTGCGGCTGCCGAGCGGCGTGACCGTTTTTTCCTGTAACACCCGCAGCAGCCGCGTCTGCAGGCCCGCCGGCATGTCGCCGATTTCATCGAGGAACAGCACGCCGCCGTCCGCCTCGCGGATCTTGCCGATATAGCCTTTCGGGTTGGCGCCGGTAAACGCCCCCGGGGCATAGCCGAACAACTCGGACTCGATCAGCGGCTCAGGCAGCGCCGCGCAGTTGATCGCCACGAAGTTGCCGTTGCGCCAGCGGCTCTCTTGAAACAGGCGTCGGCTGAAGTGCTCCTTGCCGCAGCCGGTTTCGCCGGTCACGCACAGGGAAAGACCGGCATTGAGAATGCGCAGCGCCTTCTGATGCTGTTCGTCATGCCTTTCCGCCGGCGGCGGAACCGAACGCAGGGCGCTGACGCGGCGCTGCGGCGCCTCGAGCAGCGAATAATAATGCCGTTGATTGCCGGCCAGCGTCTGGTGCGGTGCGCCGTAGGGCTGCCGCAGCAGATCGGGGAACAGCTGGGCGAACTCAACCGAGCCGAATGCGGCCGGTGAAAGCTGGAACTCCAGCATCGCCAGCCGATTGGCGGCGACCAGCACTTCGTCGTGAAACACCAGCAGCAGCTCCTGCGCGCTGCCCAAGCTACCGGCGTCGGCGTGCAGGCGCAGCGTCCAGTGACGATCGGCGATCGCGCTTCTGACCCAGCGGTGTTCGATATGTCGCACCGCCTGCATGATCAGGCGCTGTGCATCGCGATACGGCCGCTGCGCGGGGGCGGAAAGATCCAATATCCCGGCAATGTGGCCATCCGGCCGGTAGATCGGCGCGGCGGTGCAGTTCAATCCGGCATTTTGGTTGAGGTAATGCTGGTCGCCGCGCACTTCGCAGAACGCGCCCAGCGCCAGCGCGGTGCCGATGGCGTTGGTGCCCCGCTCCGCTTCTCCCCACGGGTTGCCCGGCGCCAGCGCAAAGCGCGATGCCTTATGCAGAAAATCGGTATTGCCGCGGGTTTCCAGCACCAGCCCGTCGGCGTCGGCAATGACCACAATGGCGGGCTGGCGCGTAATTTGCGCGCCCAGCTGCTCGATCAGCGGCTGCACCCGTTGCGGCACCCAGTCGTTGCGGCTGCGCCGCTCTTCGAGCAACCCGGCTTTGATGAACGAGATGTGCTGATCGGCGCGCGCCAGGCCGTAGCCCCGGCTGCGCTGCCAGGATTCCGCCAGCGGATGGGTCAACAAACTGGCGCCCTCAGTGGGCAAGCGGTCGTCAGGCAACATGCGTTTCTCCCCCGTTCGCGAGTGTTGCAAATATGTATCACAGATGTGTATCAGGCGTTGCGACACGGGACACAAAAAATCATCGCCGGCGGCGGCACCGCTCGATTCCCTAAGCCATATCCGTTTTTAACACGCTAATAAATAAGCTCTTTTAACGAGCATCTTCGCCATTCATCAATCTGGCACGGGGCGTGCTTCTCCTGCTGCGGCGGCATGCCGCACTCACAGGCGCAGCGCAATAGCGCCGGTTATCATCTGCAGAGAGGTGCTTCACATGAAATATGTCCACCCCGGTTTGCCTGGCTCGCTGGTTTCGTTCCGCAAACGCTATGGCAACTACATTGGCGGCAAATTCGTCGAACCGGTATCCGGCAACTACTTCACCAACACCTCGCCGGTGACCGGCCAGCCGATCGCCGAATTCCCGCGTTCCGACGCCAAAGACATCGAGCTGGCGCTCGACGCGGCGCACGCGGCGGCGGACGCCTGGGGCAAAACCAGCGTGCAGGAGCGCTCCAACGTGCTGCTGGCGATCGCCGATCGCATCGAAGCGCGGCTGGAGATGCTGGCGCTGACCGAAACCTGGGACAACGGCAAACCGATCCGCGAAACCCTGAATGCCGATCTGCCGCTGGCGGTCGACCATTTCCGTTACTTCGCCGGCTGCCTGCGCGCGCAGGAAGGCACCGCGGCGGAGATCGATCAGAACACCGTGGCCTACCACATCTATGAGCCGCTGGGCGTAGTCGGCCAGATCATTCCGTGGAACTTCCCTCTGCTGATGGCCGCCTGGAAACTGGCGCCGGCGCTGGCGGGCGGTAACTGCGTGGTGCTGAAACCGGCGGAACAGACCCCGCTTGGCATCAGCGTGCTGATGGAAGAGATCGGCGATCTGCTGCCGCCGGGCGTGCTCAACGTGGTGCAAGGCTTCGGCGCCGAGGCCGGCGAAGCGCTGGCGCGCAGCAAACGCATCGAGAAGATCGCGTTCACCGGCTCCACACCGGTCGGCCGCCATATCCTCGCCTGCGCAGCGGAAAATATCATTCCCAGCACCGTCGAGCTGGGCGGCAAATCGCCGAACATCTATTTTGAAGACATCATGCAGGCGGAGCCGGAGTTTATCGACAAGGCGGTTGAGGGGCTGGTGCTCGGCTTCTTCAACCAGGGCGAGGTCTGCACCTGCCCTTCACGCGCATTGATCCAGGAATCCATCTACCCGCAGTTTATGGAGAAAGTGCTCGCGCGCATCGCCACCATCCGCCAAGGCGACCCCTTCGACACCGACACCATGCTCGGCGCACAGGCGTCACAGGAGCAATACGATAAGATCCTGTCCTACATCGACATCGCCAAGAATGAAGGCGGCAACATCCTCGCCGGCGGCAAACGCACGCAGCACGGGGATGAATTGCAAAACGGTTTCTATCTGCAGCCGACGTTGATTACCGGCAACAACAGCATGCGCTTCTTCCGCGAGGAGATCTTCGGGCCGGTGATCGGCGTCGCCACCTTCAAGGATGAGGCCGAAGCCCTGGCGCTGGCCAACGACACCGAGTTCGGTCTGGGCGCCGGGCTGTGGACCCGCGACATCAACCGCGCCTACCGCATGGGCCGCGCCATCAAGGCGGGCCGCGTGTGGACCAACTGCTACCACCTGTACCCGGCGCACGCCGCGTTCGGCGGCTACAAGAACTCCGGCATCGGGCGTGAAACCCACAAGGCGGCGCTGTCGCACTATCAGCAGGTGAAAAACCTGCTGGTCAGCTACGACGCCAAACCGCTGGGCCTGTTCTGATCCGGGCGTAACAACAAGAAGGCCACCCGCAGGTGGCCTTCTTATTTGGCATGGTTGATGGCGTGATTTATTTCGCCATGCCGAGATCGATCACCATGCGACCGCGAATGGTGCCCGCCTTCATCTCGTCGAAGATGGCGTTGATATCGCCCAGTGGCCGTTTGGTCACTTTCGGCGTCACTTTTCCTTCGGCGGCGAACTGAAACGCCTCTTTCAGATCTTCACGCGTGCCCACCAGCGAGCCCACCACCTGAATGCCGTCCAGCACCAGGCGCGGAATGCTCAGATCCATGCTCTCCGGCGGCAGCCCCACGGCCACCACTTTACCGCCGGCGCGCACCGCATTCACCGCCGAGTTGAAGGCCGCTTTCGCCACCGCCGTCACCACCGCCGCGTGAGCGCCGCCGGTTTGCTGCTGAATGATCTCCTCCGCGTTTTGCGTTTTGGAGTTGATGGTCAGATCGGCGCCGATCTGTTTGGCGAACTCCAGCTGGCCGTCGTTGACGTCGATGGCGATCACCTTGGCGTTAAACACGTTCTTGGCATACTGCAGCGCCAGGTTGCCCAGCCCGCCCAGGCCGTAGATGGCGATCCACTGCCCCGGCTTGATATCGGAAATCTTCACCGCCTTGTAGGTGGTGACGCCGGCGCAGGTGATGCTGCTGGCGGCAAAAGAATCGAGCCCGTCCGGCACTTTCACCGCGTAGTCCGCCACCACGATGCACTCTTCCGCCATGCCGCCGTCAACGCTGTAGCCGGCGTTTTTCACCGAACGGCACAGGGTTTCGTTGCCGCTGACGCAGTATTCGCAATGGCCGCAACCCTGGTAAAACCAGGCGACGCTGGCGCGGTCACCCACTTTTAACGAGGTGACGCCCTCACCGACGGCGGAGACCACGCCGATGCCCTCATGCCCCAACGTAATGCCCGGCACCTCGCCGAAATCGCCGTTTTTCACGTGCAAATCGGTGTGGCACACCCCGCAACACTCCATTTTCAACGCCGCCTCGCCGTGCTTCAGCGGGCGCAGCACTTTATCCTGAATGTCTACGGTATGGTTTTTCGTCACTACGGCAGCTTTCATGGTGTTTTCCTTAGCAGAATGGGAAGTACAGT
Organism: Serratia sp. 2880STDY5682894; assembly: GCF_001537385.1. Lineage (NCBI taxonomy): Bacteria > Pseudomonadati > Pseudomonadota > Gammaproteobacteria > Enterobacterales > Yersiniaceae > Serratia > Serratia sp. 2880STDY5682894. Next base: position 324,640 of record NZ_FCJA01000001.1, read on the forward strand.
TGTTAATGTAGTGACTGTATTCGGTGAGGGCAAGCGCCGCGTGTTTTGTGTAAAAACAAATAATTAAATATGAATCAGCATGATTATTTCATAAAAAACAATTAACAGACGGCGCGATCCCAGGCGAATGATTTGCCTGTTCGCTGGCGCCGCCATGACCTGATTCAGCCCTTAAAACGATTCACGGGGATTTTCAGATAGTGTTGCCCATCGTCTTCACAGTCAGGCAAAACGCCGCCGCGAATATTGACCTGCAGCGCCATCAGCATGAGTTCCGGGTGCGGCAGCGTGGCGTCCCGCTGTTTTCTTTGCGCAACGAACCGGGATTTATCCATGTTGACCACCCAGGGATTGTTCTCGCGCTGCTCTCTCACGGTGCTTTCCCAACGGGCCTCACGCCCCGCCGGGCGGTAATCATGGCCGGTAAACAGGCGGGTATCCGCCGGCAGGCTCAGGATCCGCTGCAATGAGTCCCACAAGGCTTCCGCATTGCCGCCAGGAAAGTCGGCCCTTGCGGTACCGCTGTCCGGCATGAAGAACGTATCGTGGATAAACGCCGCATCCGCAATGTGGTAAGTGACGGACGCCAGCGTGTGCCCGGGAGACAGCAAGACTTCAGCGCGCAGGTTACCGATAAAAAAGACGTCCCCGTCCGCGAACAGCACATCCCAGACGGTCTTGGCCGCAGGCAGGTCTTTTAAATTATAGATCTCTTCCCACAGCCCCTGAACGGCGGTAATTTTTTCACCGATACCGGTGAAGGCGCCGGTTTTCTGCGCCAGCCAGGTGGCAGCCGAAAAATGATCGGCGTGCGGGTGCGTATCCAACACCCAGGCCACTCCCCACCCCCGTTGATGGATAAAATTCAGAATGTCGTTGGCCTGTTGATGCGAGACCGTGCCCGATCGGCGGTCAAAATCCAGCACCGGGTCGATAATCGCACAGCGGCGCGCCTCGGGATCGGCAACCACATACTGCAGGCTGCCGCTTTCCGGCTCATAAAACGCGTGAACTTCCGCCGTGGCCCGCACGGACCGATGCTTGCCATACCAGCTGAGCGCCTTATCGGCGTCCGCGCCGTATTCGTCGCATTGGCGGCGAAACTGCGCTTCATCTATCTGACCTTCGCGCAGCGCATACAGCAGGGAAAGGCAGGCAGATCGAGCCCCGCTTCTGCAGTGCGCCAGAGTCTTCCGGCCTTGCCGCAGCAGAAACTGGAAGGTGTAAACGGTCTCCCAGGTCAGCGTATCGAACGTGTAAGGGAGATAGACGTAACGCATCCCCCCTTGTTCAGCCAACGCTTTCTCTTGCTGATGATCAAGATACTCCCCCGGCTCCTCGTCCGGCCGATTGTTGACGATAAGGCGGTAGCCCTGTTGAGACAGCGCCTTGAAATCACTCGCTTCAGGCGCGCCCGAAAAGGAGAGCTGAGGGTGGTAAGTGCGGATGCGCATGTTTTTTTCCTTCCGTTTCATAGGCTTTTAAATAACATATACAGGGCCAGCGCCAGGAGCATGACGGCATAGAGCACATTGATAATGTCCTCGCGTTTTTTCAGGCGCTCGGCGAGCGCCACCCCCACCACGCCCCCCAGGACGCCGCCGACGATGAGCCAGCACGTAATCGCGATCGAGACCTTTCCCGACATGGCGTAGCTGGCGCTGGTCGACAGCCCCATGGCCGCCACGACCACCAGTGAGGTTGCCACCGCTTCAACCATCGAGAAGCGGAAAAACCAGACCAGCACCGGCACAACCAAAAATCCGCCGCCGATGCCCAGAAAGCCCGCCAGCCCGCCCAGGGCCAGCACGCTGGGCCATACGATGGCGGGATGGACGGCAGCATGCGGGGACGGCAAGGGGGGGCCGGCAAGGCGATTTCTTTTCAGCGTCAATCCGGCGACAACCAGCATCAACAGGGAAAAAGGCAGGGTTAAGTAGTGCCCGTCCGTGATTTTTCCCATCTGAGATCCCGCCAGAGCGCCCATAACAGCGACCAGCGAAACGACAACCCCGGTCTGCCACCTGACGTTGCCTTTGGCAGCGTGCGCGGCCAGATTGATCAGCGCGTTAATGGCCACGGACATGGCGCTGGTTCCTATAATCAAATGCGTATCCGGCACTTTCACCATATACAGCAATAACGGCACGCAGACGATTGACCCGCCGCCGCCGGTCAGGGCCAGGAGGAATCCCACAATTCCCCCGGTGACCACTAACAGCATCACGATATAAAAACTGAAATGGAAAAAATCCACTGCACTAATCCCTTAATGATGCTCATGCCATTTATTAACGATCAGTTCACTGGCAATGTCAAATAACTTATTTCGATTTGTTATTACATATATCAAAATGGAATATGTGAATTTTTATATAACCACAAGTTCTATGAATTCGCTTTTAATCTGGCCAGCAACCCCCTACTTTCTTATGAAAGGAGGCCTGCATGAAACCAGAAAAAATAAATACCCAGAAAAGCGTCGTTGTTATTGGCGGCGGCTCATCCGGAATAGGTATCGCGGCAAGCATAAGGAAGCGAATTAAAGACATCGATATAACGGTCGTGGAACCTAACGACTGTCATTATTATCAACCGGCATGGACCCTGGTGGGCGGCGGGCTCTTTGATATCAATAAAACACGGCGTTCCCTGCGCGCTGTCCTGCCTGCAGGAACCGCATGGGTACAGGATAGCGTTGTCAGGGTCGAGCCCAGTCAAAAATACATCGAGACTCGCCAAGGGCAGAAAATAAACTATGACTTTCTTATTGTTGCGTGCGGCCTCGTTTTACGCTGGGATAAAATAGAAGGCCTTGAAGACACCCTGGGATTAAACGGCGTCACCTCTAATTATCGCTTTGATCTTGCCGAATACACCTGGCAACTGGTTCAGGAAATGAAAGGCGGCCAGGCGATATTTTCTCAACCGGCACTACCCATAAAATGCGCCGGCGCACCGCAAAAAGCCCTGTATCTTTCATGCGACCACTGGCGCCGCCAAGGCATCCTGAATAATATTAACGTCAATTTCTGCCTTGCGGGCACGGCGATTTTCGGCATTCCGCAATTTGTCCCCCCGCTGAGCGAGTATTTGCAAAAATACCGTGCAAAGGTCAATTTCAATCATCATTTAATTCGTGTTGATGGCCCGAATCGGCAAGCAACATTTGCCGTAGAGACAAATGAAGAGGGAAAACGCGAGTTAACCCTGCCCTTCGATATGCTCCACGTGGTGCCGCCTCAATCGGCCCCGGCGTTTATTTCGCAAAGCGGGCTCGCTGAGGGATCCGGCTGGTGCGATGTGGATAAATTGACGCTGCAGCATAAGCATTGGCCGGATATTTTTGCGGTAGGCGACTGTTGCTCAACGCCAAACGCCAAAACCCTGGCGGCAGCCCGAAAGCAGGTGGTGGTGGTGGCGGAAAACGTCGCGGCGCTGATTCATGGCGCGCCTCTCACGGCCCATTATGATGGCTATGGTTCCTGTCCGTTGACGGTCGAGAAAGGCAAAGTTGTGCTGGCGGAGTTTGGCTATGACGGTAAGTTACTGCCCACGTTTCCCCTGTTCGACGCAACCCAGCCCAGCCGTCTGGCCTGGTGGCTGAAAGCCTGGTTTTTACCCCGGTTTTATTGGGCGGGCATGCTGCGTGGGGTTGAATGGTTTGCCGGCAGCAAGCGGCCATGACGCACACTCGGCCCCCCTTGCCGCTCTGGCCGCAGCAGACGCTTGACTATTTGGCGAGACAAAGCCACCATCGCTTGCAGGTCCATCAGGCTGATTGCAAGCCGTTACCACTACCGGTCGATCATCGATGAAAAATGCCCCCGCAGTGACGATCCACTACTGTTCACAATGCAACTGGCTGCTGCGCGCCGGCTGGATGGCGCAAGAGCTGCTCAATACCTTCGGCGACGATCTCGCCTCCGTCACGCTGATGCCGGGCACCGGCGGGGTCTATCAAATCAGCGTCGATGGCGTGATGATTTGGGATCGCAAAATTGACGGCGGCTTCCCCGATGCGGCGCAGCTGAAGCAGCGGCTGCGCGATCACAGCTTCCCCGATCGTTCTCTCGGCCACAGCGACGGGAAGAAAGCCAGGCACTGAACATCCGGCGGCAAGCACAGCTTCAATTTAACGCATAGCTGGCCGCCATCACGACGCCATTCATGGTCATATGCAGCCCAATGGGCAAATAGATCCCTTTGGATCTTACTCGGGCGGCCGTTAACACCAGCGAGATGAGCACCAGGGCTGCCAATGTGCGCCAATCGGTGTACTGGGTATGCAAAACGGCAAAGATGACAGACACCGTTAACGCGGCCCAAATCACCTTATCGTTAAACCAATACATCAGTGCGTTAAACAGACAGCCGCGAAATACGATCTCTTCATAGACGGGGACGACGAAAACCAACAAAGCGGCATTGAGCGCCAAAATCTCGCCGGGCAATGCCACCTGCTCCGTCACCCAGGTTTCCGTTTTTTCCACGCCCATCAAGCGCGGGAAAATAAACTGAATCACCAACAGCGCGAACAGCAGCAGCGCAAAATCGTTGCGTTTAACCTCGCCTTTGCCCAATCCTTCTCTACGGCGGAAAAAGAGCAGGTATAACGAAAAGATAGCGACAAATTCCATTCCGTACAGCAACGGCAGCAATAGCCCTTGTCGCATCAAGGCGGCTCTGTTCTCAATGAACAACGGAATAAATGTAATCAGGAACATCAGCAAAAACATGGAAAAGCAGCCATTAACGGCTCGCGTTCTCGCGATAAACGCATTGTCGACCATATAACCATCCTTAGTTTTGAGCAGCGATTGACGAAACGGTAGCAAGGCAAGAGACCGCGGCAGTTTATCCCTATGCGATATCATTGTCATGAACCCGTTCGCAGCGAACGTCCATTCGCAAATTTCTCCAAGCCATTGGCACGCGGTTGATTTCGCCCGGGTCTCCTGCGTTATACTGAGCGCTCTTTTAGCCACGTAATTAATAAAATTTTATGATTGAACGCTTGCTCGAAAACACGATGTACGCCTCCCGTTGGCTGCTCGCACCGGTTTATGTCGGCCTTTCACTGGCTCTGGTCGCCCTGTCGATCAAGTTTTTTCAGGAGATCCTGCACGTCCTGCCCAACATTTTTTCTATCGCCGAAGCCGATCTGATCCTGACCCTGCTGTCGCTGGTCGACATGGCGCTGGTGGGCGGGCTGTTGGTCATGGTGATGTTCTCCGGGTATGAAAACTTCGTCTCGCAGCTGGATATCACCGAAGGGAAAGAAAAGCTGAGCTGGCTGGGCAAAATGGACGCCACCTCGCTGAAAAACAAAGTCGCCGCCTCCATCGTCGCCATCTCTTCCATTCACCTGCTGCGGGTGTTTATGGACGCCAAGAACGTGCCGGACAACAAGCTGATGTGGTATGTGATCATCCATCTCACCTTCGTGCTGTCCGCTTTCGTGATGGGCTATCTGGACAAGGTCACCCGTTCCAAGCACTAACCACGCGCTACCACACCCGATCGCCAGCATCGGGTGCCTCCTTCCTCTCCATTCTGCGCCTGTTTCTCCGCCATCATGTCTTTCATCTGGCACATCTGATGATAATTTTATTATAATGCTATTACACTCACCATGGACTGAACACCGGCCATCGCACCGGTTTCGCCGCAGACAGGATCACGCGCCCCCATGCCATTGAATGGTCATCCCCTGCAATTCAACGATATTCAGGCGATTTTGCCTCATCGCTATCCCTGCCTGTTGGTCGATCGCGTGCTGCCCGCCGGCACCTGCATTGCCGAAGGGCGGCTGAGCGCCATCAAGAACATCACCGCCAATGAGCCGACGTTCTGGAGCGGCCACGCCCACTTCGCCGGTTTTCCCGGCGTGCTGTTGGTAGAAGCGCTGGCGCAAAGCACCGGCCTGCTGGCCCATTACTATCTCGGGGCGCTGAACGAAGGGGAACATTACTATTTCGCCGCCATCCAGCGGGCGCGTTTTTATCGCGCCGCCCGCCCCGGCGATCAGGTGCTGATGGAGGTCGCCTTTGTGCGCCGGCGCGGGGCGATCGCCCGCTTTACCGGCCGTGCCAGCATCGACGGCCAACGCATTTGCACCGCCGATTTCATGTGCGCCCGTAAATAGGCCGCTTGCCAAAGGAGCCCTGCGAATACCATGTCTCTGGTTGACAGCTTACTCAGAACCCTCGATTTCTCTCCGCGCGGCCAGGTGATCGCCCGCGAAGCCGACGCCTGGGGCGAAATCATCGTTTCCGATCACAAGGACTACCGCACGCTGCGGTTTGACGGCATCTGCGAGCAGAGCAAGATGAGCCTCAGCAACCCCGCGCAGCCGATCCACAACTACATCAAAGCGATGCTGATGGCGGTGGCCTGGCAGCCGCCGACGTCGGCGTTGATCCTGGGGTTGGGCGGCGGCAGCCTACTGCGTGCGCTGCACGCCCTCGATCCGACGATGCGCCTGGACGTGGTCGAGCTGCGCGCCGCGGTGATCGCCATCGCACGCCGTTATTTTACGCTGCCGGCCACCGACACCATCAGCCTGCGCACCGCCGATGCCATGGACTTCGTGCGCCCGCCCGCCGAGACGCGCTACGATCTGATTTTCTCCGATCTCTATTCGGCGTTTGCCATGGATCCGCAGCAAGGCAGCCAGACCTTCCTGGAAAACTGCGCCGCAAGGCTGAACGACGGGGGCTGGCTGGTGCTGAATTACCACGATCTGCCCGACGAAAATAGCCTGCTGTACCACAGCCTGCACCGGGTATTCAACACCGTGCTGTTTTGCGTCGCCCCCAGCGGCAACGTCATTATTTACGCCACGCTAGCCCGGGTGACGCTGCCGCTGAGCGCGCTGCGCAATCTGGCCGCCGGCAGCGGCGAACTGTTCAACTGCGAGCTCGGCTATCTGTCGCGCAAAATAGAGCGGCTGCATTTCCGCTAAAGGCGGGGGCGACGCGGTCTGGCTGGCCGCTTCGCCCACGTGGTATTATCATTCAGTTATCATTCTCTGGAGGATCCTGATGGAAAAGAAAACGGCGCGGCTAACGGTGCTGATTGACCCGGACAAGAAAAAAGCCCTGGAAGACCTGTGCCTGCAGCAGGACGTCACCCCTTCCCAGGTGGTGCGCCAGCTGATCCGCGATTACCTGCATAAGCATCAGGTGGACTATCCCAGCCAGCCGACTCACGCCAACCCGCGCGTAGAGAGCAATTGAGCGGCGGCCTGCCCCGCACACCATGAAGCGCGCTATCCCCCTGCGCGCGTCCCTAATCCGAATCCTCCGTTGCGCTCTGTCCATTCGGCAGCATCGCTGCTACTGTTTGATGCGTTCATCCCTCTTCGGAAAGGAAGCGCCATGTTCAGCCATATTACCGTCGGCGTCAGCGATCTGGACGCCGCCGCCGCATTCTACGACGCCATTCTGTTGCCGCTGGGATTACAGCGGCGGGAAGTGACGCCGGACGGCGGCCCCGCCGCCCGCTGCTGGGTGATGCCGGGGCAAACGCTGCCGCGTTTCTATGCTTACCAACCCTTCGACAGACAGCCCGCCAGCGCCGGCAACGGCAGCATGCTGGCCTTTCTCGCCGCCGATGAGCTGGAGGTCAAGCGCGCCTACGCCGCCGGCCTGCTGGCGGGCGGCAGCAGCGAAGGCGAACCCGGCGAACGCGCGCACTACGGCAAAGGCTATTTCGGCGCTTACCTGCGCGATCCCGACGGCAACAAGGTGCATGTGGTTTACCGGGGAGATCTCGCCTGATGAAATGCTCGGTTTACATCGCCACCAGCGTGGACGGCTTCATCGCCGGAGCGGACGGCGACATCGACTGGCTGCTGCGGCCCGAGTACGCGGTTTCATTGCTCAACGGGCTAAGCTATGAGGCGTTTATCGCCGACATCGACGCGCTGGTGATGGGGCGCCATACCTATGAGAAAGTCCGCGCCTTTCCCGAGTGGCCCTATGGCGAACTGCCGGTGGTGGTGCTGTCGACGCAGCCGCCCGCACAACAAGATACCGGGCACGTGCGCTGGATGACTGGCGAACCGGCGGCCATCGTGGCGCAGCTGGCCGATCAAGGCTGCCGTCACCTGTATATCGACGGCGGCCAGACCGTCCAGCGCTTCCTGCAGGCCGGGTTGATCGACGAGCTGACTATCACGCGCGTGCCGCTGCTGTTGGGCGGCGGCATTCCCTTGTTCGGCACCGATGGTCCGGAGCAGCGCCTGCGCCTGCTCGCCGTCACTCCCTCGGACAACGGCTTCGTGCAAGAACGCTACGCGGTTCAGCGCGCGTCGTAACGCAGCATCAGCCGGCGGCCGCCGAAGGCGATGAGCAACGCCGCCAGCGCCAACAGCGCCGCCGTCCCGTAGGTCACACGCATACCGTAAGCCGCGGCGGCGGCGGTTCCCACCACCCGCTGCGAGGCCAGATAAAACAGCGCCCCCATCGCCGAGGCGCCGGTGATCGCCCCGAGATTGCGCGCCAGATTGACCATGCCGGCGATCAAACCGCGCCGTTCAGGAAACAGATCCTTCATCAGCATGGTGTTGTTGGCCACCTGAAACAGCGCATAGCCGGCGGTCAGCAGCGCGATGGGTGCCACATAGCCGAGCACGCCGGCGCGGCTAAGCAGCGACAGCAACGCCGCACCGGCGGCCACCGCCGCCAGCCCAAACTGGGCGATGCGCTGCGATCCAAAACGATCCACCAGATAACCGGCCGGAATGCCGGTCAGGATCGCCACCGCCGGCCCCGCCGACATCACCAGCCCGACCTGCGCAGCGCTTAACCCCAGCGCGCGTGACAGATAGAACGGCCCGACGACCAGCGTGGCGGTCATGACCGTCATCACCAGCGCGCTGGCCGCCAGCCCCGCCGTCAGGGCCGGATGGCGGAACATCGTCGGCGCCAACAGCGGCGATGCGGCGCGGCGCTCCACGCCGATGAACAGCGCCCCCGCCAACAGGGCCCCCAGCATCAACACCAGGTTGAGCGCGCCGAAATTGCCGCGCCCCAGGGTCATCGCCAGCGAATAGCAGAGCAATGCGCCGCCCAGCAGCAGCGTACCGGCGCGATCGAACGGTTCCTGGCGCGCGGCCGGGCGCGCCCCCTCCGGCAAGTATCGCCAGGCGAGCCACAGCGCCAACAGGCCCAGCGGCAGATTGATCAGAAACATTGCCCGCCAGCCGAAACCGGCGATCAGCGCGCCGCCCAACGACGGCCCCAACGCGGTGCCCACTGCCGACATGGTACCGAGCAGCCCCATCGCGCGGCCGATTTTTTCCGTGCCCAGCGCCTCGCCCGCCAGCGCCATGGCGATCGACATCATGACCGCGCCCCCCAGCCCCTGCGCCATGCGCGCCGCCAGCAGCAGCCAAAGCTGCGGGGCCAGCGCACAAGCCAGCGAAGCGGCGGTAAACAGCGCGATACCCGCCAGCAGCAGGCGGCGGCGATTAAGGCTGTCGCCCAAGCGACCGATGCCGATGATGCAGGTGGTGACGGCCAGCAAATAACAGAGCAATACCCACTGTACCGCCTGGAACGAAGCATGGAACGCGGTGGCGAGCGCCGGCAGCCCGACGTTGGCGATGCTGATGCCGAGCGATGACAGCAGCATGCTCAGAGACAGTGCGGCCAGTATGCCGCGGACGCCCTGCGGCGTAGGATGGGATAACATGATAAACACTCCTGACATAGACTGAGGGTTAGCCTATGCCAGGGGTTGGGATGGCGGAAGACGCACGACATGCACTGTATCCATGCGTCTGACGCCTTATCTGACGCGAGCCGTTACCAGGCGGCGATCTCCGCCTCGGTGAGCGGCAGGGTTTGGGTGACGCCGGTTTCCGCCGCCAGGGTGGCCGCCTCCAGCACCGCCATCACCGCCAGCGCCTGCGCAGCGGTAACCGGGTTGGCGCCGGCGCCGCGCAGCGCGTCGCGCACCTGGACATAATACTGACGCTGGTCGCCATCCGGCGTCGGCAGCGTGCGCACCGGCTCCGTGCCGATAAACAGGCTCATCGCGTCGTCGTCTTTGCCCCACTCCGCCGAGCCCGGCGTCACGCCGGCCAGCAGCTGGCTCTCCTGCCCGTCGGCGCGCGCTTTGACTACGCTGCCTTTCTCGCCGTGCACGGTAAAGCGCGCCACGCCCCCCGCCACCAGCATGCTGCCGTGCAGGATCACGCGGTGCGTCGGGTAGTTGAGCACCACATGGGCCCAGTCGTTAACCTGCGCATTGTGGCGCAGCGTGGCGATGTTGGCCTGCACGCTTTGCGGCAAACCGAACAGCTGCAGCGCCTGATCGACCATGTGCGGCCCCAGATCGAACCACAGCCCGCTGCCCGGCAGATTCTGTTCGCGCCAGCGCACCCGCACTTCAGGGCGGTAGCGATCGATGTGCGACTCAAAGTGCGTCACCTTGCCGATCAGCCCCTGTTCGATCACCTGCTTCACGCCCAGGTAGTCGCTGTCCCAACGGCGGTTCTGGAACACCGACAGCAGGCGATCGTGTTTTTCCGCCGCCGCAATCAGCGTGCGCGCCTGCGCCAAATCCAGCGTAAAGGGTTTATCCACCACCACGTGCTTGCCCGCTTCCAGCGCGGCCAGCGCCAGCGGCGCATGGGTATCGTTCGGCGACGCGATCACCACCAAATCCACCTCCGGCCGGCGGATAGCCTCCAGCGGGTCGGCGATCACCTGCGCGTGCGGCAGATCGGCATGCACCTTAGAGGCATCGCGCGAAGCCACCACGCTCAGTTCCAGCCCCGGCACCGCGTTAATCAGCGGCGCGTGAAACGCCTTGCCGACAAAGCCGTAGCCAATCAGCGCCACCTGCAACGGTCGTGCGGTATCGTTCATCAGTGTTCTCCTCTAGCGGTCGTCGGCGACGACACAAAGTTCAATCAGTGATTGTTCGTCCAGGTTGTCCCACGGGCGGTCGGTAAACAGCCGTTGGATCTGCGCCAGATCCGCAACGTGATGCGGTTCGCAGCGATCCAGCTTCATATGGTCGGCCACCAGCCAGCGCTCGCCGCTGTTGGCCAGCATGGCGCGTTTGACCTCGGCATCGGCCTCCTCGCCGGCGCTCAGCCCCAGCTGCGCATGCACCGCACAGGCGCCCAGCAAGGCGATGTCCGCGCGGTAGCGCGCCAGCAACGCCAAAGTGGCGCCGCCGGCGAACAGCCGCTGGCGCGCATCCCATTGGCCGCCAAGCAGAATCAGGTTGATCTCCGGCCTGTCGCTCAGGCACTGCGCGATATCCAGCGAAGCGGTGATCACCGTGGCCGGCCCACGCAGCGCCTGCGCCACCGCCAGCAGCGTACTGCCCGCATCCAGCATCAGGGTGCTGCCGGGTGGGATCTGCGCGGCCACCGCGCGACCGAGCCGCTGCTTGACCTGCGGCAACAGCGCCGCACGCGCCTGGCGCGGCATGTCGGACGGTTCGAGCGCGATCGCCCCGCCGTGATGTTTCTGCGCCAACCCTTGCCGTTCGAGATCGGCCAGATCGCGGCGCACGGTATCGACCGAAACGCCGATGGCGCCGGCCAATTCCGCCACCGCCGCCTGCCCGCGTTCGCTGAGCAAATCCAATAAATGGCGCTGTCGTGCCGCTTTGTGCATGGGTTTATTCCGCAATAAAAAGCATAAAACAGCAATATACAGCAGAAAACAGCATCAGAGAAGCCGCAATGATGCGCACCGGAGATCAAACATCTTTTCGCCTGCGGGACGATGATGAAGGCATAACGCATAACAATCCGGAGAAGTGATGAGCATCGATCTGACGTTTGAAGACCTGAGCGCGCGCGCCGTGCAATACAACGCCCGCGCTTCGGTGGACGATTTTGACGCCTGCATGGCGGAATACGCCGCGCTGGCCCAGCGCGCCAGGGCGCAGACACCCGGTATTTACGACCTGCGCTACGGCATGAGCGCCGCAGAGCGCCTCGATCTGTTCCCGGCCTGCACGCAGCCCGCCCCGCTGCTGATCTTTATTCATGGCGGCTACTGGCATTCGCAGCGCAAAGAGGAAGCCTGTTCGATGGCCGCCACGTTTGCCCGCCGCGGCGTGGCGGTCGCCACGCTGGAATACACGCTGGCGCCGGAAGCGACGCTGGCGGAGATCGTGCACGAGGTGCGCAGCGCCGTCGCCTGGCTTTATCATCACGGGGCGCCTTTCGGCATCGATCCGGCACGCATTTTCGTCAGCGGCAGTTCGGCCGGCGGCCACCTGTGCGGCATGCTGATCGCCGACGGCTGGCAACCACGCTATCGCCTGCCGCCCAACGCGATCAAAGGCGCGTTGGCGCTGAGTGGCCTCTACGATCTGCGCCCGCTGTGCGATATCTATATCAACGACTGGCTGCACCTGACGCCCGAGCAGGCGCAAACCCTTAGCCCGCTGTTTTTACTGCCGGCGAAGGAACATGCGCCGCAGATATTGCTCGACGTCGGCCAGCGGGAAACCCAAGGATTCAAAAACCAGACGCAGGCCTATTATGACGCCTGCCTGGCGCGCGGCCTCGACGTCCAGCTGCTGGCCGATCGCCACTGCAACCACTTTACACTGGTCAACGAGCTGGCCGATGCGGAAAGCGCGATGTTTCGGCAGGTGATGGCGATGATTGACGCAACGCAACCGTAGCCTGCCGTTGCAGCCACAGCCTGGCGGCGATCGCGATCGCCGCCAGTGCGGCAAACATGGCCCCACACAGCAGGCTGCCCTGTAGCCCCCAGGCAGCGATAAACCAACCGCCCACCAGCGACCCCACCGCCACACCCAGGTTGATAAAGGCGATATACAGCCCGGTGGCGAACGCCGGCGCCTGCGGCGCTTCGGAGGTCAGCCAGACCTGCGTCACGATCAAACCGCTGGTGTGCGCCGCCCCCCAATACAGACAAAGTGCCGTCATCGCGCCGATATTCGCGCTGCCGTAGCGATACAGCAGCGCATAAGCCGCAATCAAGGCTATCGGATGCAGCAGCACCGTCACTGCGCGATGGCGGCTCAACCCCTTGCCGGCCAACAGGTTGCCCGCGACGCCGCCCACACCGAACGCCACCAGAAGCCAGCCGATGGCGGCGTCGCCAATACCGGCTTCACGGCTGAGGTACTCGGCTGCGTAAGCGTAGACGGCAAACATGGCGGCAAAGATCAGCACGCAGGTAGTGATATTCAACCACAGCGTGCCGCTGCGCAGGATTGCCAACTGCTTGCCGTAGCTGAGACGCTGCACGGCCGCATCAGGCAAGCGCCACAGCAATCCCAGCGTCGCCAGCAGGTTGACCAGCGCGCAAAATCGGAACGATGCCTCATAGCTGAACTGCCCGGCTATCCATTGCGTCAGCGGTATGCCCAATACCATCCCCATGCTGGTGCCGATAAACGCATAAGCGGCTGCTTTGGTGGCCAGATGCGGCGGATAAAGCGCCGCGGCCGCCACCATGGCCAGTGAAAAGTAGATCGGATGAAACAACGCCGGCAAAATACGCAGCAGCATCAGCATGGCAAAGCTGTCCGCCTGAGCGGCCAGCGCGCTGGCTGCCGTAAATACGGCCAACGCGATCAACAACATGCGTTTGCGATTGAACCGCGACGCCAGCAGCACCAACAGCGGCCCGAACAGCGCAATGGTCAGGGCGAAGACCCCGACCAGCCAGCCGGCCTGCGCCGTGGAGATGCCATAGCGCGTGATGATCTGCGGTAAAATACCCACCACGCCGAACTCGATGCAGTAAACGCCGAACAGCCCCAGCGCGATGAAGAAAATCGGTGGCATCAGGCCCATGACGGCACTCCCGTGGCGGCATAAACCGCCTGACAAATCTCGCCGACAAAGGTGCCGGACATTCCTTCCAGCGCCGTGTTGGTAAATGCCACCACGCTGAGCTGCCGGGCAGGATCGACGAACCATGAGTGGCCATAGGTGCCGCCCATCCGCCAGCTGCCCACAGACTCCGGCGTTTGCGCAGCGACGGGATCTTTCAGCACGGTGATGCCCAGGCCGAAGCCGCGCCCTGGCCAAAACGGCATCGGCAGATCGCCGATTTGGTTGGTGGTCAGCGCCGTCACCCAATCAGTTGGCAGTACCGGCTTTCCTCCCTGGCGCAACGTTTCCAGCAGGCGCAGGAAATCCGCCGCCGAACCGACCATGCCGGCGCCGCCGGAGGCGTACGCCTGCGGATCCAGCGCACGTGCCGGCGACAGATGAAAACCGGCGCTGCCGTCGATGAAGGGTAAACGATCCGGCTGGCGCAGGCGGCGTGGCTCGCCGGGATGATCAGCGTAAGCGGCCGCCAGGCGCGCGGCGTCCACCGCCAGGAAATCGGTATCCGTCATCGCCAGCGGCCCGGTCACCCATTTTTTGACCGCCTGCGCCAGCGGCAAGCCGCTCGCCCGTTCAATAACCGCGCCCAACACATCGGTGGCGATGGAATAACGCCACTCCGCGCCGGGCGGTGCCAGCAACGGCGCGGAGGCAATGCGCCGCACATTTTCCAGCAGGCTGAGCGCCGCCTCATCCATCCCGTCGGAGACGCCCAATCGGGCGTAGCATCCGCCTTCCGGCTGAAAAAAACGGTAGCTTAACCCGGCGGTGTGGGTCATCAAATGGCGCAGCGTCAACAACGGGACGGTGCCGTCCGCCAGCCGCGGACGAAAATCCGGCAGCCAGCGGGTAACGGGATCGTCCAACCGCATGTCTCCTCGCGCCATCAGCGCCAGCGCCGCCGTGGACACGATCGGTTTGGACACCGAAGCTAACCTGAACAGCGTATTGCACGCCATCGGTTTGCCCGCTTCGCGATCTGCCATGCCCGCCGCACGTCGATAAACGATCTCACCGCCCTGCGCCACCAAAACGACCGCGCCAACCAATCGTTTTTCGCGCAAGGCTTTCTCTATCGCGCCGTCGATCGCGTTGGCGGAGGATCCGTATTCACTCATCTTTATTGCTCCAGGTAGTCAGCCCATGCTGTCGCCACCGAGCATAGAGCGTGGCGATTAACGGAAAAACAGGCTAGATTTCCTTTCATAGCGGACAATTTCGTCCGCAATGAGGAAAGCAATGGATAATCTGTCTGGGGTGAGCGTCTTTGTGCAGGCCGCGGAGACGCTGAGTTTCGTTGAGGCCGGCCGCGTGCTCGGCATTTCTGCCTCCGCGGTGGGGAAAAGCATCGCCCGCCTGGAAAATCGGCTGGGTGCACGCCTGTTCCACCGCAGCACGCGCAGCATGACGTTGACCGCCGAAGGCCGGCTGTTTCTGCTCCGCTGCCAGCGTATTCTCGGGGAATTAGCGGCGGCGGAACGGGAAATCAGCGATACGCACAGCGCGCCGCGCGGCAAGCTGCGCGTCAGTTTGCCGTTAGTGGGCGGCCTGTTGAATCCGGTGCTGGCGGAGTTCGTCCGGCGTTACCCGGAGATTGAGTTGGAAACCGATTTTTCCGACCGCCGGGTCGATGTCATCGAAGAAGGCTTTGATGCCGTAGTTCGCGTCGGCGAGACCGAGGACTCACGGCTGATGAGCCGCCAGCTGGGCACGTTTCAACTGCAGCTGGTGGCCTCGCCGGATTATTTGCGCCAGATGGGGATCCCGCATCAACCGGCGGAACTGCAAGGCCATGCCTGCCTGCTGTACAAATTTCCCTCGACCGGCAAAGTGGAACCCTGGCCGATCGCCGGATGGGAAAAGCTGCTCGCCGAGGGGATCAACACCCGGCTGGTCTGCAACACCGTCGATACCCTGATTTACCTGGCGGAAAGCGGCCAGGGCATCGCCTGTTTGCCGGATTTTGCCGTGAAGCGCGCACGGGAACAGGGGCGATTACAACAGATATTGCGCGAGCATAGTCACCACAGCGGCAGCTTTAAAGTCCTGTGGCCTTCCAGCAAGCACCTGACGCCGAAACTCAGGGTGTTCATCAATACGCTGAGCGCCCGACTTTTTCTGGAGTAGAGGGGTATTTACGCTATGACGCAAGAAGGGTGCAGGATAATTCGGGGGGAGCCGGAGGACGAGAACCGCCCCCTGGCGTGCCATCAGCCGTTTTTGCGGCCGATAGCGGAAAAGACGTTGAACACTTCACCCAGGCCGTAAATCGCGCCGAGCAAGACGGCCACCATTACCGGCACCAGGACCACCACGGTGGCCAAGCTTTCAATCATTTCTAACATCGTTCTCTCCTGGTTTATAAGCACAGCGAATCTGCGCCGGAAGAAAAGGTTTCCGGCCAATCGGTTGAGTATCGTGGGGAGGCAGTCTAAAACGTGAGCTACATCACACTTGATGCGAGCTAATGTAACTTACACAATTACATTAAAGCAATGCAAAAAATGCTCTGCGCGTAGCGGGAATTGGCGTGGGTTTTTATTGCGTATCCGCTTGATATTGCGGTGAACAAGGGATAAAAGGATAGCCTGCGCGCCGCTCGACCTGCCCGGCCATTTCGGCGATGCTGGTTTGCGCCAGGCTGGCTTCCAGCGCATGACCGACGCGCGCGAACTCTTGCTCCAGCACCGGGGTAATCGCGTGGCCGATATAGCACGCATCGTTAGGCCGGGTACGGTGCAGCATGAAATACGGTTGATCCTCTACCGCGCGATACACGTCCAGCAGCGAGATCGCTTCCGCCGGCCGCGCCAGCAGCGCCCCGCCGCCTTGCCCCATCTGTGAATAGGTCAGCCCGGCCTCCGCCAGCGCGCCGAGGATGCGCCGCACCACCGTCGGGTTGGTGTTGACGCTGCGCGCGATATCTTCGGAACGCACCGTCTGGCCGCGACACAGCGTGATATTGGTCAGAATATGGATGGCAACGGCAAATCGCGTAGAGGTAGACACCTTGGCACCTGCTCAGAGTTTCGTTTATGTCGGATTAAAACATAAGGAAAGCGTATCAATTTCCGGTAATACACATAATGAGTAGGGACAATGAGAATGTCAACCTGCCCCCGCCCGATGGCGGCGGCGGCTCATGCTTCGGTGCGGATCTCCGTCACTTTATCGGGATAAAATGCCAGATGATCCTTGATTGCCACCACGGCGTTGTAGGGCATTTCATAACTCCAGGCCACATTGGCCTCCTGCTCGCCGTTAAGCACAAGGGAGAAATAACTGCAGTCGCCCTTATAAGGGCAGTAGCTGACGTGCTCGTTTTTCTGCAACAGCGCCCGATTCACATCCTCACGCGGAAAGTAAAACACCGGCGGATAGGTGGCTTCCTGCAGGATGAGCACGTTGCGGCTGTCGGCCAGGGTCTGACCGGCTGCACGCACGACAACCCGCGCCGGATGGTGGGTCAAGGTGATTGGGTGGGCCGGGCCGGGGATTTTCACCGGTTTGCCGGATGCGGAAACGAGATCGGACATGGCGGCCTCCAGAGTGTGCGCCCCGCACCCCGCGAGGCGTCTTTCCAGTATAGACCCACGATTTTACCGGCGGCCGCACATTCGGCGAGCAATCGCTTTTCACCGCTGCAAAATTAAGAATTTTTACCTGTTCGATTTTCTTACGGAGGAATACATTCATCCCAACTTCTACCGGCAGGTTAATCGGATTATTTTTAATCCATTAATCAGTCAATTTACCAGGAACTCATTATGAATATTAAACGTGCCGCAGGTGTGTTGGTGGTGGTGATGGCAACGCTTTCCGTTACCGCATGTGGGCATATGTCCAATCGCGATCGCAACACGGCGATCGGCGCGGGCGTGGGCGCCGTCGGCGGCGCGGTACTGACCGACGGCAGCACGCTGGGCACCCTTGGCGGCGCAGCGCTTGGCGGCATTATCGGCCACCAGACCAGCCGTTAATCATCCCGTCAAAAATAATCTCTGCAGGCCGATGTTTTTTTAATCCATAAGCGTCGGCCTGCGCTTTTATTTAACCGCTGAACTTTCTCAGGGCACGAAAATAATAAATAACGTTAAGCGCAGCTTTATTATTCATTAACCTGCATCGGAAGTATTTATTGCGCCGGCAGCCTGAAACGCGCCATCGCTTTTTCCAACCGTTCCGACTCGCCCTGCAACAGCTGCGAGGCCTCGGTCACCGCGTTCACCACCGTGCCGGTTTGGCGCGCCACCTGATTCAGCGCCGAGATGCGCGCCGTCACGTCCTGAATGCTCTCCCCCTGATTGAGCGACGCCAGGGAAATGTCCCCCATCAGCGCACTGCATTTGTTCACCAGATCGATAATCTGGCGCAGGTTGCCCGTCAGCAGATCCACCGCCTGCGAACCTTGATCGATTTGCTGCAGCGAACGGTTGATCAACTGCTGAATATCGCGCGTCGAATGGCTGCTCTTTTGCGCCAGCAGCCCCACCTCTTTGGCCACGATGGCAAAGCCGCGGCCATGAACGCCGGCGTGCGCCGCCTCGATTGCCGCATTCAGCGCCAGAATATTGGTCTGGAACGCCACGCTGTCGATCAGCGCGACGATGCCGCGCATTTCGGCCGATTGGTTGACGATCCCTTGCATCGAAACATTGACGGTTTCCATCATCTGCTCACCGGCGCCGGCGCACTGCCGGGCCTGTTCGGTTCGTTGGCTGGCCTGCTGCGCGTATTGACCGTTCTCTTCCACCCGCGCCGCCAGCTGCTGCACGTGCTCGGTCGCCAACTGCAATTCACCGTTCTGCTTCGCCGACTGCGCCGTCAACTGTCGATTGCCGTCCGCCAGCCGCCCGACGCCGTTCAGGATCCCGCTCGCCGCATCGCGCACCTCGCTGACCAGGCGCTGCAGGCCGCCCTGCATGTGGCCAATGCTGGTCTGCAGCTGGTGCATCTCGCGGTTGAATGCCCGCTCAGGCGGCAGCGGCCGCGAAAGATCGCCGGCGGCCAGCACGTTGAGGTGCGCGATTGCCCGCCGCAGCGGTGCGATCACCCAGCGAGAGACGCCGACCCACACCCCCACGGCGATCAGCGCCAGCGCGGCCAGCGCGCCGAGCGCAAAGGTCCTGGCTTGCTCCAGCGCCGCCAATTGCCGCACGTTGACATCATCGCCACGCCGTTCGTTCAGCGCCTGATAAGCGAGGTACTTCTCGTTGAAATCCGCCTGAAACGCCTGGATCGGCACGGCGAAAAACGCATCGATGCTGCTGCCCTGCAACCCTTGCGCCTGCTCTTTCAGGCCGTCATAGAACAGGCGGTAGCTGTCTTTCAGGGCGCCCGCCGCCTCGGGCGCCTCCGCGCTCAGGCGCTCGAACTGGGCGAAGGCCTGCTCTGAGGCCTGCAGCGCCGCCAACGACTCATCCAGCAGGCTGTGCCAACTGCCGTCGGAGCCGGTGGCTTTGTCCTGCAGGTAGTAAATGCCCGCACGGTTCAGACTGTCGCTGGCCGTCAGCAGCGACAGTCTGGCGCGATCCATCGTCGCCTGCTGGCGATGCAAGCCATCGCCCGCCACCAGGTTAGCCTTGGCGTCGCGCAGAATATTAGAAATAAATACGGTGGAAAACAGTTGCAGCAGAGAAAATAGCGCGATAACGCAAATTACGCCGCTTAATAAGCCCATGCTCTTGCCGAAGCCAAACGCGCGCGGCAGCGCCGCCGCAGATTTTACCCTGCGGCCCAGTGTCAGTTTTATGTTCATGATTTTTAGTCAGTAATACCAGGATGCCGCGAGTCTAACGGGCATTGATGACACTAATATTTCAGCCTGCTGTGTGCCGCCCCCGCCGACCAAGACAACCGAATAATCGGTATTGCCCGTCAACTCTCATTTTTATTTCTTGACTTGTTTAATACCGGATTTATAGTTTTCCCATTAAAAAAGAAACAAAGTTTCATATATTAACCGGCGCTAAATTTAATATATGAAACGCTCGATAAAATCGTCTCAAATATAAAACTGATGAGCGTAAGCACCCTGTCCACAGGTGAAACTCGCTCGCCTTAATAAACAGTCTACTTTCTTCAGGGGCCTGGCATGCGCAAGATTACGCTTTGTTTTTTCCTTGTTTCACCAGTGAGTTATGCAACCGTCGCCGCAATACCCAACGACGTTGCCGCCACCGCGGCACCGGTAAAAAAAAGCCGCCCGGCATTTCCGCATATTCATTGGCAAAGCGAGGATAATAAAAAAAATATTGATATCGGTGGCGCACTGCGCGCCAATTATCGCTATGAAGACTGGCACAGCAGCAATTATCGGAATCCTCCGCATTTACGCTTTGACGCCTTTCGCATCGATGCTGCCGGCCAGGTAAACGACGCGTTTTTCGATAGCGGATTCTGGTTTCAGGATCGGCGCAAATACGCCATCGACCGCGCCTATGTCGGCTACCACCTGTCTGAGCATTCCGCCGTGCAACTCGGCGCGCCGTTCAAACCGTTCGGCCTGATGCCCTACCCGCAGTTCGGCTGGTCGTACGGCATTCCGTTTTACCTCGGCTTTGGCGTCAACACCGGGCTGGGCGCCAAATACCAATACCAGCATGACGATTGGGCCTTCGACGCCGCCTACTACCCGCGCATGATGCCGACCGGCGTGCGTTACGCCCCCGACGTCGCCAGCTACGACGATTTGAAAAACACCAATTACGCGTCACAGCACCTGCAGCGCAACGAAAAACGCGATCAGGTAAACCTGCGGCTGACGCGCGCTTTCCATCAGGGCGGCTGGGACAATGAGCTCGGCGGTTCGCTGGCGGCCTCGCGGCTCTACAACCAGGCGACCGGCGATAACGGCAGCTTCTGGGCGGCAGGCTTACATACGCTGGTGAATTACGATCCCTGGCATCTGTCCGGCCAGGTGATCCGCTACGGTTACGACGCCAAAGGCCCGGCCGGGGCCAACAATTCGGTGATCCTGATGGGGGGCAACGGCCTGACGCCGGCCTATCTGATCCCGTCGCAGGCCACCACCGCCGCCATCAACCTGGCGCGCGACGTCGACGTGCCCTGGGGGCCGGTGAAAAAGCTGCGGTTCTACAACGATTACAGCGTGCTCTGGAAGGACAGGCACGGCGGCTCCGACTCTAAAATGAACACGCTGGGGGTACAAGTGTTCGCCATGCCGGTGATGCTGTGGGTGGATCTGACCTGGGCGCAGAACGCCAACCCGTGGGGCGGCGTAGAAAATGCCACCGGTTGGACCGGCACCCAGTCCCCCGGCAGCAATAAATGGTATTTTCGCACCAACGTGAACATCGGTTACTACTTCTAAGCGCGGCGGGATCTACACTGAAGTATCGCCGCCAACCGGAGAAACCACGATGCTGAGCGCACAAACGCTGCATGTTACCATCAACCGCCCTTGTGACGAGGTGTATGCCTTTCTCAGCCAGCCGGAAAACTTCCCCTTGTGGGCCAAAGGGTTAGCCAACAGCTTGCGGCGAGAAGATGAAGACTGGGTGGCGGACACCCCGCAGGGGCGGATCCACATTCGCTTCAGCGCGCCAAATGCCTTCGGCGTGCTGGATCATTGGGTGACGCTGCCGGACGGCGGCGTGGTCTACGTGCCGCTGCGCGCGCTCGCCAACCGGCGCGGCACCGAGGTGATCTTCACCCTGTTCCGCCAGCCGGACATGGACGATGCGCTGTTCGCCCGCGACGCCGGGCTGGTGAACGCCGATCTGCAGGCGCTGAAGCATTACCTTGAGTCCAGCTAACCGCTTGTTGGAACATTTATTTCAATGAAAGACAGCAATTGCGTTCGGGAAAATAAATGTTGTTTTTAGATGTTGACATAAATATTCAATATAAATATTAATCAATGAATCAGGGCACATCCATAATGAAATCTGCCGTAGACGTTATACCAACAAATTATTACTCTCATTAGCGCTCGTCGTGTAACGGCAAGCATGGGACTCTATTTTCATTAATTAAGGAAGAATGATGAAGTTATCAAATCTGATGCTGCTCACAGCGATTTTAGCCACCACCGTTAGCCTCCCTCTCACCGTTAATGCTACCGAACGCCCGGCAGGCTACTGCTCAAGAATCTACTCACCGGTACCTTATATCACCAAAGAAGGTAAAACTATTCAGGCACCCAATGCTTGCGTAGCGAAATGGTGGGCAACCCAAGGGAAATAACGCGTAAGTCAGACTCGTTGCATTAAATATTGGGTCAGAGATTCTCTGGCCCAATATTTCCCGCTTAAATCATTACCCCTTGACCGACGACACCACGTTAAGCGGCTGGGCATCCGGCAGAATATTCATGTGCTCCAGCACCTGGGCCATGATCTTGCCGAACACCGGCCCGGCCACCGAACCGCCGAAGTGCTTGCCGGCTTTCGGGTTGTTGACCATCACCACCAGCGCCACCTGCGGATCGCTGGCCGGCGCCACGCCGGCGGTGTAGTTGATGTAGCCGCCGTCGTATTTGCCGCTCGGGCCCATTTTCTCGGCGGTACCGGTTTTGATCGCCAGCCGGTAGCCCGGCACCGCGGCGCTCACCCCGCTGCCGCCCGGCAAGGCATCGCTCTCCATCATATGCACCACGGATCGTACCGTATCCGCCGGCAGAATACGCTGCCCCATCACCGGCGGCGTCACCTTGGTGATCGACAGCGGCCGATAAATGCCGAAGGAACCGATAGCGGCGTACTCGCGCGCCATCTGCAGCGGCGTCACGCGCAGCCCATAGCCGAAGGAGAAGGTAGCGCGTTCGATATCGGCCCAGCGTTCACGATGCTGCGGCAGATAGCCGCTGCTCTCGTTGCCGATGCCAAGCTCGGTCGGCCGCCCCAGGCCAAAGCTGCGATAGACCGCAGGCAGCACCGTGGCCGGCAGCGCCAGCGCAATGTGCGATACCGCGATGTCGCTCGATTTTTGCAGCACGCCGGTGATGGTCAACTTCGACCAGTGGCCGACGTCTTTGATCAGGTGACCGTTCACCCGATACGGCGTGGTGTCCAGCACCGTATCCGGCCGGATCAGCTTATGCTCCAGCCCCACCATCACCACCACCGGTTTCACCGTCGAGCCCGGTTCGAAGCTGTCGCTGCTGCACACGTTGCGAATGTCTTTCGCCGGGGTGCTGCCATAGTTGTTCGGGTTGAACGACGGGTAGCTGGCCATGCCGAGGATCTCGCCGGTGTCGATCTTGACCAGCACCGCACAGCCGGAGTCGGCCTGGTTGGCCACCACGCCGTCGCGGATCTGCGCATAGAGCACATACTGGATAAATTTGTCGATGCTGAGCGTCACGTTCGGCGGCGGCACCGGATCCACGCTTTTTAGCACGCCGATCACCGCGCCGCTGCCGTCCTTCTGATAGACCCGCAGGCCATTTTTGCCCTGCAACAACGGGTTGAAGCCCAGCTCGATGCCCTCCAGCCCCTGATTGTCCTGGCCGACGATGCCGATCAGCCCGGCGGCGTCCTGGCCCATCGGATAAAAGCGGCTGAAATCCTGCTCGGTGCTGACGCCGGTCAGGTGCAGTTTGCTGATGTAGGCGGCGTTGTCGTCCTCCACCTTGCGCGCCAGATAGACGAAACGCTTGTGCGCGTTGCTCTGGATCAGATGCTGCACGTCCGCCAGCGGGATCTTCAGCACGTTGGCCATGCTCTGCCAGCGCTCGTTGCCGGTGTCGGTCTGGGTATCGAGAATGTGTTTCGGATCCAGCACGATGTCTTTGGACGATACGCTGACCGCCAGCGCCTCATCGTTGCGATCGGTGATCATGGCGCGGTTGGTCGGCACCACCTGGGTGCGGATAGAGCGCTGGTCAGCTTGATCCGCCAGCTGCTGGTGCTCCAGCAGCTGCAGATAGCCGACCCTGAACGCCAACAGAAAAAAACAGACCAGCATGCCGGCGCAAATCCAGCCGAAACGAACTGTGGAATAGGTTTTACCGCTTTTTTTGGTCGATGGCGCCACTGTTGTGTTAACCCTGCGTTTTTATTCGGTTTATGGTGTTATTTCAGTCTACCTTGCCGGAAATGGTCAGGAGATTGCAGTTTGTAAGAAAGTAAAAACAAACCGCATCACCGTTGCACATCCGCACTGTCGTTTAACTGCGGTTTACTTTGCGCCGGATCGCCGGGCTGCGGCGCGTTGACCGGGTCAAAAATGTGGTCGAGGATCGCGCGGGCGGTCGGCCCCGCCACCACGCCGTCGCCGCCGCCGTTTTCCAGGATCAGCGCCATCGCCACCCGGGGGGTTTTGTAAGGCGCGAACAGCGTATAGAAGATGTGATCGCGCAGCCGCACCGGGATCATTTTGGCGTTGTAAGTCTGGTTTTGCTTCAGGCTGAACACCTGCGAGGTGCCGGATTTGGCGGCGATCTGGTATGGCGCGGTGTGGAACAGCTTGTAACCGGTGCCGTTCGGCAAGTTGGCCATGCCGTACATGCCGTTACGCACGATGCCCCAGTAAGGCGAGTGGGGATCGCCGATCTGCGCCGCTTGCGCCGGCGGCTGGTAGCGCGTCACCCGGTTGCCCTGCTGCAACGAATACAGCAGGTGCGGCGTTTTCACCTGGCCGTTGTTGATCAGCGTGGTCAGCGCTTTTACCATCTGGATCGGCGTCGCCACCCAATACCCCTGGCCGATGCCCACCGAAACCGTATCCCCCTGATACCAGCCCTTTTTGTGCACCTTCAGCTTCCAGTCGCGGCTCGGCAGCACGCCGCGGTACTCTTCGTTCAGATCGATGCCGGTGGACTGGCCGTAGCCGAACTGGCTCAGCCAGTGGTGGATACGGTCGATACCCATCTCATACGCCACCTGATAAAAGAAGGTGTCGGCGGATTCCTCGATCGCTTTGGTGACGTTGAGCATGCCGTGGCCGGTTTTCAGCCAGTCGCGGTAGCGGCGTTCGGTGCCGGGCAGCGTCCAGGTCGGCGCGCCGAAAAAGGTGGTGGTGGGTGTGATCACCCCGGCGAACAGCGCCGAAACGGCCATGTAGGGCTTCACCGTCGACGCTGGCGGGTACAAGCCCTGAGTGACGCGATTGATCAGCGGCAAATCCGGGTTGGTCAGCAAGGTCTTATAGGCCTGATAGCCGATGCCTTTGACGAAAGGATTGGGATCGTAGCTGGGGCTGGAGACCATCGCCAAGATGCCGCCGTCCCGTGGATCTTCCACCACCACCGCGGCGCGCTGCCCCTTCAGCACCGATTCGATGTACTGCTGCAGCGGTAAATCCAGCGTCAGGTAGATGTTCTTGCCGGCCTTCGGCGGCTGCTCCTTCAGCAGGCGGATCACCCGCCCGTGGTTATCCACCTCCACCTCCTGATAGCCGGTGGTGCCGTGCAGTTCGGACTCGTAATAGGCCTCGATGCCCTGTTTGCCAATGTTGCGGTCGGCGGCATAGTTCTCGCTCAGCCCGGCCTTGTCCAGGCGTTTGAGATCGTTGTCGTTGATCTTCGACACATAGCCCAGCACGTGCGCCAGCTGGGCGCCGTAAGGATATTCACGCTGTTGATAGGTATCGATCGTCACCCCGTCGAAACGGTATTGATTGACGGCAAAGCGCGCCACCTCGGTGTCGCTCAGCCCGGCTTTGAGCGTCACCGGTTTGTAGCGGCTGTTGTGGTGCATGTCGTCGCGAAACGCGCTGATGTCCTCCGGCGTCAGGTCGACGATCGGCGTCAGCGCCTGCAGCAGCGCCGCCATGTTGCTGATTTTGCTGGGCGTGATCTCGATACGATACAGTGTCACGTTTCGCACCAGCGGAATGCCGTTGCGATCGAAGATCAGCCCGCGGCTGGGGGCGATCGGCAGCATCTTGATGTCGTTCTGGTTGGAACGCGTCTGGTAAAAGCCGTGCTGGCGGATTTGCAGCCGGTAGAGATTGACGATCAGCACGCCGAAACAGACCACCACCAGTGCCAGCGCTACGCCGGCCCGGCGGATAAACAGCCTCTCTTCCGCAGAGTGGTCGCGAATTTTTTCTTTTAACAGGGCCATGCGGTGCCGATACCTTTTGCGTCACATTTCCCCGCAAAATCAGGGAACTGAAAAGCCGGCAAGCATAGCGTTATCGGGCGCACCGCCCCATGAAAAGGTTGCTAATGAAATGGCATAACTGTTTCAGCATATTGGAATGTTACCGTCGGCGTTTTTTTCACCGCGCTTCCCATTGAGCCGCCGTTCGCCCCAATGCTACAATGTGATCTTAATCACACTATTCCCGATATTCCCCCGCATTTCCCTGTCGGCGCCCTGCCGGATGCGGCTTTTTGTTACATAGGATCGAGTTCGATGAGTACCATTGCCACCGGTTTAGTCATGATGCGCTGGGAGTTGCTGAGCGCCGTGATGATGTTCTTCGCCAGCCAGTTAAACGTCGTTTGCCGTAAGACCAGCCGTAACGGCATGGCGTTCATGTTCAGCAGCCTGGGCCTGTTTACCGCCTGCTGGTTCGTGATGGGCCTGATGGGCATCCACCTTACCCTGGAAGCCTTCACCCAATTCTGGTCTTCGGCCTGGGATCGCTACGTGGACGTGGTCAGCACCATGCCGGTCGATTGGCCGATGCCGTAATCTCGCCGCAGGGGCGGCGCACCGGCCGCCCCGCCGATTATTCCGTTTCCGTTGACGGCGCCGCCGCCAGCCGCGCCATCAAGGCCCCCGCCTCAATCAACAGCGCCTGCTCCCGCTCCGTTAAACAGCTTTCCATCGCCGCCAGCAGCCACGCCTCGCGCCGGCTGCGGCTTTGCTGCAGCAGGCCCAGCCCGGCGGGCGTCAGGCGCACCCGCACCCGGCGTTTGTCTTCGGCGTCCGGCGTGCGCACCAGCAAGCCATCGGCCTCCAGCTCACGCAAGGCGGCCGCCAGGTTAGAGGAACGCATGCGCTCCGATTCCGCCAGCAGCGACGGCGTCGCCTCGCCGCCGTGGCGATCGATAGCCCCCAACAGCATCAGTTGGGCCCAGGATTTTTCGTCGCTGCGCGATTCGCGCCGTAAACGGCGCACCAGCGACATTAACTGCGTGCGCAGCAGCGTCACGTCTTCAGGATGATCTTTCTTCATTGGCATCAATCTAGCGTTCAGTTTATCCCTGCTTTCACACCGCCGGATCGCGCGGTGCCCTTCCTGGCTACCGCGCCGCTCTGGCTTAACCCAGTTACCTATGATAATATAGCTATTAATATATAGCAAAAAAGACACTGCATCGGCAGGGTTACGTTTGCTCACGCATTTGCCCCTCGCCGATTAGTTTGCAGTGTTATTATTATTTTGCTTAATAAATCCCTCCTTATTCAACGTGGTACGGTAAGCCGATGGAAGCGTGGAAAGTCAATCTGATCTCGGTCTGGCTCGGGTGTTTCTTCACCGGGCTGGCGATGAGCCAAATCCTCCCTTTTCTGCCGCTGTACGTCGAACAGCTCGGCGTCAGCGATCACCAATCCCTCAGCCTGTGGTCCGGGCTGGTGTTCAGCGGCACCTTTTTGGTCTCGGCGGTAGTCTCACCGCTGTGGGGCAGCCTGGCCGACCGCAAAGGCCGCAAGCTTATGCTGCTGCGCGCCTCGCTGGGCATGGCGATCGTCATCGCGCTGCAGGGGCTGGCCACCAACGTCTGGCAGCTGTTCGCGCTGCGCGCCCTGATGGGGCTGACGTCCGGCTATATTCCCAACGCCATGGCGCTGGTCGCCTCGCAGGCGCCGCGCGATAAAAGCGGCTGGGCGCTGGGCACGCTCTCTACCGGGCAGATCTCCGGCGTGATCGCCGGGCCGCTCTTGGGCGGGCTGATGGCCGATCATCTGGGGCTGCGGGTGGTGTTTTTCGTCACCGCCGGGCTGATGTTCGTCAGCTTCCTGGTGACGCTGTTCCTGATTAAAGAGCGGCGCATCACGGTGAAAAAAGCGGATCAGCTGAGCGGCAAGGCGGTATTCCGTTCGCTGCCCTATCCGACGCTGATCGTCACCCTGTTCATTTGTACCCTGATGATCCAGCTGGCCAACTCGTCCATCAGCCCGATCCTGACGCTGTTCATCCGCGAGCTGTCCGGCGACGTCAGCAATATTGCCTTTGTCAGCGGCATGATCGCCGCCGTGCCCGGCATTGCGGCGCTGATCTCGGCGCCGCGCCTCGGGCGCCTCGGCGATCGCATCGGCACCGCGCGCATCCTGATCGCCGCGCTGCTGTTCACCACCGGGCTGTTCGCCGTGATGGCCTGGGTCAATACGCCGCTGCAGCTGGGCATTCTGCGCTTCCTGCTCGGCTTCGCCGACGGCGCGCTGATGCCGGCAGTGCAGGCGCTGCTGCTGAGGTATTCCTCCGATCAGGTGACCGGGCGCATCTTCGGCTATAACCAATCCTTTATGTACCTGGGCAACGTGGTTGGCCCGCTGCTGGGTTCGGGCATTTCGGCGATGATGGGGTTCCGCTGGGTGTTCGCGGTGACGGCGGTGTTGGTGCTTTGCAATGCGCTGCAGCTGCGCCATCAGTTCAAAAAAGTGGAGAGTCAACGCGCGGGATAACGGGAAATGCGGGGAAACGCCTCAAGCAGTGGCGGGACAATGACGCCCATCAACCGTGCCACCACTGCCAAAGGCGGCCGTAGCCTACTCGACGCGGCGGTCATTTAATATTTATGTAAGTAAATAAAGTGTTGCGGGCGTGTTGAGGGCCGCCGCAGCGGCCCTTGCGGATCAGAACATGGTATTGTCGTTAGCCGATTTTTCCGGCACATCCTGATTGACGTCCCAATGCTCGGTGATTTTCCCCTGATCGTTCACCCGATAAATATCCACGCTGGCGGTGCCGCGATCCTGCGGGTTATTTTGGTATTTGACGTGAACATAGACCAGATCGCCGTTGACCGCGCTGCGGTATATTTTGGCGCTGTACTGCGGATTGTCCTTAAAGGTCTGGCTGAAGAAATCCAGGAACGGCTTGATGCCGTCGCCGACGAACGGGTTATGCTGCTTGTAGTTTTCCACAATCAGCCTCTGCGCCACGCCGATGTCGTGGCGGTTGAAGAAGCCCGCGTACAGATCTTCCACCACCTTCAGCTTCTGCTGGGCATGATGATAACCGCCTTTGCCGGTCGATTTGTAAGACGCCGCCTGATCCGTTGACAGCGCCGGGTAACTCGCCAGCAAGCCGCCGACGATCGCACAGGTGATCAATGCCTTTTTCATAACTGCTCCTTATTTTCCTGAGTGACCTACGATTTTCAGCTGCCCTTTCAGATGGGTGAAGCTGCCGTCCTTGGCGGCGATGTTGGTGTACACCTCGCCGCGCTCAAAGTCCTCGATATGCGTCACGTTGTCGCCGGACTGAGGTTCGTGCCAATAGACCATATAGACCTTCGGCCGAATCTCCACCGCAGTGTATTGCACGGTATCGGTGATGCCCTGCGACGCCTCGCCGATGCCGGTGAAGGTCATGGTCTTGTCATCGGTAAAATCCAGCTTGAAGGCGAAATCGCCGAAGGTCACCTGCACCACTTTACCGACCGCAATGAACTGCCCGTGTTTTTCCGTCATCGTTGCCGCCTTACTGTTAGTCAGGGAGGATTGCGCCGCCGTAGCGGCGGGCAATGCCAGGGGGAAAGTCAGGGCTATCGCCAGCGCGATGCCCGTTCGCTTCACTGTTTTCATCGTTCCTTCTCCTTTCCGTGGTTGAAAACGAGAATCATTATTATTTCTTAAGGGTTGGCGGAAATATAAGAATAATCTCTATTCCCATCAGGCACCTGGCGGCAAAAAAAGACGGGGGAAAATCGCCGTAAAATGGCATGGCAATAGCGCGTTCTGGCCATTGGTTTTTACGCAATGAACGGAATTTCTGCTTACAGGAAGGGAAACCACTCGGGGATTTGATGGGTCTATAGCGCAGACCGCTTTAAGCTAATGCGTATTTGTTCTTAAGCCGCTCACCGCCGGCAGGCGGCGGCGAACGGCGTGGCGTTTACCGCAGCCAGGGCGTATAGGTGACACCGACCAGCAACCCTTCCGGGCTGAGCAAACGGGTAACGCTCTGCCCCCACGGCTCTTCGCGGTTGGCGACCAACAGCCGATAACCGCGATCGACCAGCCCCTGGGTGGCGGCCGCCATGTCGGCCACGTCGAACTCGATCCACGCCTGCGGCACCGCGAGATCCGCCGGCCAGCGATCGTCGCCAAAGCAGGACTGCGCCGCCTGCGCCAGCGGCCACAGGGCGAAATGCTTCACGCCATCCAGCGCGCCCTGCTCCGACAGCAGATAGGTTTCGTTGCCCGGCATCGGCTTTAGCGGCAACCCCAGTGCCTCGACATAAAACGCCTTGCTCTCGTCGCTCTCACGCGTGATGGGCCCGAATCCGGCGACAAACAACACGCCCAGCCCGGCAAATGGTTGATCCATGCTGCTCTCCCTTCCGGTTAACGCCCCTGCCGCACCTGCAGCGGAGCAAATCCATAGGCCGCTTTGAAGCGGTTGCTGAAGTGGCTGGCGGAGCTGAAGCCGCACGCCAGCGCGATCTCGGTGATCGGCTGTTGGCTGTGCCGCAGCAGCCGTTCCGCCCGCTGCAGCCGGGCGCGCATCACAAACTGGTGCGGCGCCAACCCGGTGGCGTGCTTGAACATGCGAGCGAAATGGTATTCGCTCAGCCCGGCCTGCGCCGCCAGATCCGCCAACAGCAAAGGCCGATCGAGGTGGTTTTCGATATAGTCCCGCACCCGCCTGGCCACCGAGGGCGCCAGGCCGCCGCGCGCCTGCGGCAGCTTCCACTGCAGCTGGCTGTAACGCTGGATCAGATGTGACATCAGCAGGTTAGACGCGCTGCTGAGCGCCAGCAGGTTGGCGCTGTCCCGCCAGTCGCAGTTGAGCAAAAACTGGCGATACAGCAGCGTGATCTGCGGATCTTCGCCGAAGCTGCGCGGCTCTACGTTGATCGCCGCCGGGCTGCGATCCCAGGTCTGCTCCGCCAGCTGCCGCAAATGCCCGTCGGTGCAATACAGGTGCACGAACGACAGATCGCTGCGCACGTCCCAGGTGGAGGCGTATTGGCGCGGCATGATGCAGAACCGATCCGGCCCGCCGCCGTTGCGCCAGCCGCCCGGCACCTGCTGATAGCACTCATAGCCGTCGGCGACGTACAGGCTTAGGGTATGGTGGTCGGCGCTTTCCTGCGTGACGCGATCGTTGCAGTTGGACCAGGCGGCCAGCTCCACGCCGGTGCCCAGCAGCACGCTGCCGTGCAGCCGCGCCTTGTGCTCACGCAGTGTTTCAAACGCCTGATAGTTGGACATCGCCGGCCCCGTTGTTCGACATGCCGACAGTGTAAAGAGTGGCGCCGCCGCATACCAGCCGCCGCCCCGCGCTTTTGGCAAAAAAAGCGCAAGAATATGCAACTGGCCGCAAAGCGCTGCAAGCGCCGCCGCGCGCCAAAACGGATACTGCGCCATCGGTTTTTTCGGAGTAACAAATAGAATGAATGCGCTGTTGTACCTCGCCGTGGTGCTGATTTGGGGCACCACCTGGATTGCGATCACCCTGCAACAGGAAGGGCCGGTGGCCATTCCCGTATCGATCGCTTACCGCTTCGCCATTTCCGCCGCGGTGATGTTCGCCGTGCTGCTGCTAACGCGCCGCCTGCGCCGCCTCGCTCCGCGCGATCATCTGTTCTGCGTGCTGCAGGGCTGCTGCGTGTTCGGCTTCAACTTCTTCTGCTTCTACCACGCGGCGGCCTACATCAGCAGCGGGCTGGAATCGGTGATCTTCTCGATGGCGGTACTGTTCAACGCCCTCAACAGCCTGCTGTTTTTCCGCCAGCGCCCCAGCCCCAACCTGCTGCCGGCGGCGCTGCTGGGGTTGACCGGCATCGTGGCGCTATTTTGGCAAGATCTGGCCGCCACCCGCATGGCGCCGGAGCTGCTCAAAGGCATCGGCCTGAGCGCGCTCGGCACCTACGGTTTCTCGCTGGGCAACATGATCAGCACGCGCCATCAGCGCCGCGGGCTGGATATCTTCTCCACCAACACCTACGCCATGACCTACGGCGCGCTGTTGATGGCGCTGATCGCCTTGGCGCAGGGCGCATCGTTCCAGATGGAACACAGCAGCCGCTATATCGGCTCCCTGCTGTACCTGGCGATTTTCGGATCGGTGATCGCCTTCGCCGCTTACTTCAGCCTGCTCGGCCGCATCGGCGCCGGCGCGGCGGCCTACAGCACCCTGCTGTTCCCGCTGGTGGCGCTGACCATCTCAACGATCTACGAAGGCTATCAGTGGCACTTCAACGCCGTGCTGGGCCTGTGCCTGATCCTGCTGGGCAACCTGGTGATGTTCGCTAAGCCGGGGCTGAAATGGCGACGGGCGGGTATCTCAAAACAAAACTCAACCCTTTGAAGCCATTGGCGAATATCGTTATCATCAGGTTTTGTTGATAACGGATGATGGCCAATGCTCAGAAGTGATGATGTGACACCCCGCGCCTACAAACAGGTGGACGTGTTTACCCGTACGCCGCTGCAGGGCAACCCCGTGGCGGTGGTACTGGAGGCCGAGGGGCTGAGCACCGCGCAGATGCTGGCATTGGCCCGTTGGACCAACCTTTCGGAAACCACCTTTGTACTTAAACCGACGCACCCGGCGGCGGATTATAAGGTGCACATTTTCACCACCGAAAAAGAGCTGCCCTTCGCCGGCCACCCAACGCTGGGCACCGCCCACGCCCTGCTGGAAGCCGGATTGACGCCTAAACGGCCTGGAACGGTGATGCAGGAATGCGGCGTCGGCCTGGTGGCGGTCAATATCCAGCCGGAAGGCATATTGGCGTTCGCCGCGCCCGAAGTTGAGTTTCGCCCAATGGCGGCTGAGGAAACAGAACGGCTGATGGCCGCTTTACGGCCCGCGGTGATTGAAGGAGGCCCCCTGCCGGTGATTGCCGAGATGGGCATTCGCTGGCTGATGGTGCGCCTGCCGGACGCACAATCCTGCCTGGCGGTAACGCCGGATCAGGCCACGATTAAACGGTTGCAAACGGCTTGCGATGTGGATGGCGTGGTGATCTATGGCGCCTGCACCACGGCCGAACCGGCCGATTACGAAATGCGCGCGTTTATGGTGGAATGCGGTGTTTTGATTGAAGATCCGGTAACCGGCAGCGCCAACGCCTGCCTGGCGCGCTTATTGAAGGCCAACCGCTTTCCCGACGGCGGCCAGACCGCACAGGGCTACCTGGTGCGCCAGGGCACCCAACTGAATCGAGATGGCCGCGTGAGCGTGCGCTTTATTGACGGCGAACCCTGGATCGGCGGGCACTGCCGCACCCTGATTAATGGGACATTGGGTATTTAGTTTTGGGGGAGGAATGATACCGTAATATTAAATGATTTATCAATGTTTATGGATGGATATTTCAAAATTATCAAACCTGCTTTTAGATACTTTTTTACCCTAGACATTTAGAACCGACTGAGAATTACCGGCTCTAACAACATCACTTGTTTTAATCATTAAAAACCAGAGTGTTTATCTCAAGCTGGTGATCTCTTATATAGCCCTCCTCCCATTCATAATAATCATCCGGTGCTGTACGAGTAAAACCCTTCTCAAAGTATCTATCACCATGTGACATTACCATACCCCAATAATACTCATCCTCATGACCTAACATACAGGCCTCCATGAAATTCTTGGGTGGGGTTGTAAACATAGGTGTATTGTTAATTATGTAACTTGCTTCCTCTTCACTTTTTCTCCCATAAAAAATAATCACTCCATAAATAATATGGACCCAAGAATAAAAATTTATAGTGACACTTTCATTTTTATTAGATTCATTCAAAAACACCAGTTTGTCAATTAATCTATTATTTTCAAACATATTAATCATTACCCGCCCAGGTTATACACCGTGTCACTTACTTCCAATAACGCACTAATTCAATCAATGTAACATCAGCATATATCCGCCGAACAGTCGCCGTTGTCACATCACTCCTGCGAAAACCGACGGTGCTGCCACAGGAGGCTTATAAACTCTTCAAACTATGTGGTTAGTAAGAGAGAGTATTACCCTCCTATTAAGATACTTTATCTTGGTTTAAATGGATGAAGACATTGTTTAAAGACTTCCCTCATAGTCTTGTCACTCATTTTATTTAAAGAATCATGTTGATATTTATTGATTTTGCTCATTACTGCAATCTCATTATCCGGGTTTTGTATGTCATAAAACTTTCGTTCAAACTCTTCAAGATAATCAATAGCAATCAACTTATCAAAGAAACTATTGATCGCATAACTACCAGCATACTCTAATGACTCAACATCATCACAAGAAAACTTAACATACATGATAAGCTTCTTCAGCGCACTAATTTCAGCCTGAGTAACAATCATGTTTTCACTATCATCCACAATAGTCCCCTCCACTTAACAGCCCTGCTTCGTAGTTTTAACACGCTACCACCCCGCCGTTACTGGTTTAACAGCTAATAGGTTACAGATACCTACTCGATGGTATGGAGGCATCAAGTAGTCCTGTTTCGTGGTGTTCTATCAATCCAAAGGCGTCGCGCAGTGACTGCTGTTACTATGCCTCCTACCACTTCAATCTTTTTCTGCGACTCAAAACGCCCCGTTATTCATACAATATTTTAAAATTACCTGTAACATCGAAAACATGATCATAAATACTTAACGCAACTCTTTTTCTTCCTGAACTGTATTCTTCCAGCAAATCAAAGCTTGACTCTGAATACCTCTCATAAGGGTAGTCATCAACTTTATAAATAGACATCCTTTCTATTTCACTAAAAAAGAACTCTATTTTCACATCTGCCTCATTCAAAACCTCTGGCTCGCATGCCGATAACGAAAGCAACGCTTTAACTTTAAATGTAAAAGGAGAAAAACTCATTTCATGTTCAGAAATGATCAAGGCATCTCGTCCTAGTATGATCCCATACTTAGTTTTTATTGCTTGTACCTTCATCTTTAGCTTATTCTCTACTTAAATGATAATTAACAAAGGCATTGCGCTGTATATTCCAGACAAGTTGGTCGTCATACTGGTTAATTTCAATACCGCACTTTTCAGAAGCATTTTATCCCCTGAGAGTTAGTCTCTTCTGGTACTCAACCCCAGCGGATCCTGCGTGGTGAAACGCCCCACCTCGGGTTCGTAGTAACGGAATAGGTTGTAGTGCAGGCCGCTTTCGTCGTCCTGATATTGCCCGGCGTAGCGCAGCAGCTGCAGATATTGCGCGCCCTGCCGCTTCGCCGCGCCGGCCACCGTTTGGCCCTGAAGCTTGCCGATTTAGCTCATCACTTCATAGAAATAAACTTTCATCCACGCCAATCACTTTCGTTTAAAGTCTCACCAACTTTTTTCATTTTTTATAGATATGTTATTATTGGTTATATCAAAGCAGAGATAGAAACCCAGCGTAGATTGAAAATATACGCATTTGCCAGCTTCTATAACGTTAACAAAAGGGTTAGAGGTTGTTGAGTACATAAACCATTTCAATCTATTAATTCCATCTGTACGTGCAATAAACCCTTCATTGCCCATTTCACCCTCACCACATAACAAGAAATCACCGTCAGAAAGTTGCACCTTGTTATTCACTTGAATCTCTGACCACACCTCGTCATACTGTTCAATCAATGCATTCAAGGTTGTCTCACTACCTAATGAAATTTTATATTCCTTATTAAAGGTGTCTTTAAATTTATAATTTATCTCGAATTCAATGTCTATTTCTCTTACGACACCTACATCATTAATGATTACATCTAATCCGATCAGTTGATTGTCTTCCCACTTACTCTGCATTTCTTTAGCTATCATTTGCAACTCCCCGTTTTTTTGTTCTTGCTAACAATTGTTGGCTTTTTAGGTGTTCCTGTTGCTGGCAACTGGACTCTAGGAACATCAGAATTCTTAGGTTTAGAGTTCAGTTTTTTATTGAGATTACTCCCATACGTACCTCCAGTTGCTGGTGGTGGTAACGGTTCAGATAAATTAACTCTCTTAATCGGTACAGATTCTACATTAGCCATTTGTGCTGCATATAATCTGCGGTTGTCTAGAGATACTAATTGTCCATCCACTTCGGCAACATTCAATGGTCCACTTCGATTCCAATCCCAATTGTTATTAGACATATCATGTATATATCCAGTTACGTTATCAGATATATATGCTTGAGAATAATTTAACGATGAAGGATTAACCCATTCAATACTCAACCCAAACGGATCCACCCACATCAGCGGGTTCGGCGCATACTGATACAGGTTCAACCCGCCGCGCAACCCTATCGGATCCTGCGTGGTGAAACGCCCCACCTCGGGTTCGTAGTAGCGGAACAGGTTGTAGTGCAGGCCGCTTTCGTCGTCCTGATATTGCCCGGCGTAGCGCAGCGGCTGCTGATATTGCGCGCCCTGCCGCTTCGCCGCGCCGGCCACCGTCTGGCCCTGCAGCTTGCCGAAGGTGTCGTATTGCCCGGACCAGCACAGGTTGCCCGCCGCGTCGGTCACCTCCAGCGGCGCGCTGTTCAGATCGGTGTGATACCAGTAAATATCTGCCGAGCGGCTGTCGCCCGCCTGCTCCAGCGCCGCCAGCGGGCTCCACGGGCTGGCCGGATCGTAGCTCCAGCTGCGGCGGCTACCGTCGTCGCGCTGCTCCTGCAGCAACCGGTAACCCTGCCACAGAAAACGGGTCGTCTGTTCGGTTTTGCCCTTGTAGCGCACCGCCTTGCGGCTGCGGCGGCCCAGCGCGTCGTAATGGTACTGCGCCTCGAACTCGCCCTGCGGGCCGCGGCCATGCGCCTGCACCAGCCGGTTGTCGGCGATCGGCACCAACGGCAGGTGTGCGAGGATGTCGTTTTGCAGACTTATTAAACCAATTCATTCTTATTTTTAAAGAACGCCTCGCTGAACCTAATTTTTTAG
The DNA here is from genome assembly GCF_001537385.1 of Serratia sp. 2880STDY5682894. Taxonomy (NCBI): domain Bacteria; kingdom Pseudomonadati; phylum Pseudomonadota; class Gammaproteobacteria; order Enterobacterales; family Yersiniaceae; genus Serratia; species Serratia sp. 2880STDY5682894. Next base: position 361,454 of record NZ_FCJA01000001.1, read on the forward strand.
CATTAAATTATATTGTTTATCCCTCTCCTTCTCACAAGCCATTTTCATTTGAAATTAGACGCTTCCATTTCTCAAGATATCCCTCAAACTCATCTATACTCGAGACAATCATAGACTCCTCGGTGTACTCATTAAAAATCTCCACACCATTAGGTTTAATAGTTATAGTATGAGAGTTCCCCGTCCCCTCCCAAAATGGCAGAGTTCCAGAGCTTACAAGTTTACAAGTCTCAATAAACTCATTGACACCATAGACACTTCTTTGGATATCATCCTTTAAAAAGTCAATCAGTATCCTAAAATCACCATCAGCTTCTATAGATGGATAACCGTCATCACAGATAAAAAACCTCATGACAATCCTTCATGTTCTTTATTTCCTCATTCAATTCCCGCACACTCAGCAATCAAACTATCACCATTTCCTCAGGTTTTAGCACATTGACCTTCAGTCGGAATCCAGCACTTGAATCTATGACAACCGTTGAATCATGTAAAATGGTTGCAGAAACGAAGGGGTTGGAGTTTTCCGAGTAAATAACCCAAATTAGTTTTTCTTCGCGATCCAAATAAGCGATAAAACCTTCTGAACCATAACTCCCCTCCCCTAAGCATAAGTATCCACCACAACTCAAATCAATTTTTTTTATTACATCAATAGTAGTAATCTCATCTTTATTTTTTTCATAGAACTCACAAAAATCGAAACATCCCGATTTAGATACTTTAGGCGTGGGGTAGGATATGATATCGATCAGCTCAGCCCTACCATCTGAAAAATAAAGAGCATTTTTAATCGGTAATTCACCAGCTTCCCACAGTTCAGTAATTACATTCTTCATTTTTATGGACACCTCTTAGGTCGGCTATTGAGCCCTTTATCCGGAACCACACCGCCAGCTTTAACATTTCTGCGGTCTTTGAAACGCTCTTGGAATTTTTGCTGCCATGTTTTTCCTGTCGTAGATGAAGGATGAACAGCATTAGGGTCAACACGTTGAACAGCAACTTTTTCTACACCTGCTTCCAAAGCAGCATCTAACCTTCTATTATCATATGTGACTAATTGGCCATCAACCTCTAATACATTTAGAGGAGAACGCCCCCAATCCCACTCTCCTTTTTTCATGATCTCGGCATAATCATTTGCAGATATTGTTCTCTGTGAGAAATTGATATCTGATGGATTAACCCATTCAATACTCAACCCAAACGGATCCACCCACATCAGCGGGTTCGGCGCATACTGATACAGGTTCAGCCCACCGCGCAGCCCTATCGGATCCTGCGTGGTGAAACGCCCCACCTCGGGTTCGTAGTAGCGGAACAGGTTGTAGTGCAGGCCGCTTTCGTCGTCCTGATATTGCCCGGCGTAGCGCAGCGGCTGCTGGTATTGCGCGCCCTGCCGCTTCGCCGCGCCAGCCACCGTTTGGCCCTGCAGCTTGCCGAAGGTGTCGTATTGCCCGGACCAGCACAGGTTGCCCGCCGCGTCGGTCACCTCCAGCGGTGCGCTGTTCAGATCGGTGTGATACCAGTAAATATCCGCCGAGCGGCTGTCGCCCGCCTGCTCCAGCGCCGCCAGCGGGCTCCACGGGCTGGCCGGATCGTAGCTCCAGCTGCGGCGGCTGCCGTCGTCGCGCTGCTCCTGCAGCAACCGGTAGCCTTGCCACAGGAAACGGGTCGTCTGTTCGGTTTTGCCCTTGTAGCGCACCGCCTTGCGGCTGCGGCGGCCCAGCGCGTCGTAATGATACTGCGCCTCGAATTCGCCCTGCGGGCCGCGGCCATGCGCCTGCACCAGCCGATTGTCGGCGTCGTAGCGGTAGTGCTGTTCGTACAGGCCGTTGCGCCGGCTGATCAGGTTGCCCCAGGCGTCGTAACGGTAAAACAGTTTTTGCCAGTGCGTCAGCCGGTTATCGGCGATCGGCGCCAGCGGCAGGTGCGCGTCGATGTCGCTCTGCGGGCTGCGTTCGCCCAGCAGGTTATCCGCCAGATCGTACACCAGCCGCGCGCCCGGTTTGCCCTGATTGGGTTCGCGGTGTTGCAGCAGGCGGCCTTCGGCGTCGTAACCGTAGTGCACTTCGCCGCGCAGCGCGTCGCTCACTCCGGCCAGCTCGCCGCGGCCGGTATAGCGATAAGCGCGCCACAGCACGCCGTCTTCCGGCCGGGTCAGTTTGTCGTGGCCGAAGGCGCTGCTTTGCCAGCTGCGGCGGCCCATGGCGTCGTAACGCCGCTGCTGCTGCAGCGCGCCCTGGCTGCGGCCGGTTTCCCGGTGCAGGCGATCGCGGGTGAATTCGCTCACCACCTGCTGGTTGAATTTGATGGCGCTGGCGTGGCCGGAGCCGTAATACAGCCACTGCAGGCGATCGCCCTGCGGCAGCGTCAGCGCCTGCAGGTTGGCCAGCGCATCCCACTGGTATTGCAGCTCGCCATTCACGCCCTGCTCACCGAGCAGCCGCCCGGCGGCGTCATAGCGCATCTGCACGCTGTCCGGCTCGATGCCCAGCGCCGCGCCGCTCGCCGTCGGCAGGCGGTTCAGCTCGCGCAGCCGCCCCATGGCGTCGAAGCGGTAATGCCATTCCGCGCTGGCGTTGCCGCGCCAGACCAGCTGCCCGGCCTCGTCGAAGCGGAAGCGCTGTTCGCGCTGCGTCAGCTCGCCTGCGCTGCCCGGCAGGCCGACCTCGCGGTGCTCCTCCAGCAGCCCGGCCGCGCCGTAGCGATAATAGTGGCGAGTGTCGTCCGGGCGCTCTTCGGCCAGCACGCGGCCCACCGCATCGTAGCTGAAGCGGTAGTCGCCGCCGTTGCCGTTCTCCAGCCGCGTCAGCCAGCCCTGCGGGCTATAGTGATAGCGCCGGGTGCGGTTAATGCGGTCGGTGATGCTGACCGGCAGCCCCAGGGCGTTGTACTGCCAGCGGGTCAGGCTGCCCAGCGCGTCCTGATGTTCTGCCAGCTGGCCGTGCGCATTCCAGTTAAAGCGCTCTTCGCCGCCGTCCGGGTGGATCAGGGTGTGCAGGCGGCCGCCGTTATCCCACCGGTAATGGGTCTGATGGCCTTCGGCATCGGTCTGTGCCGTCAGTTGCCCCAGCGCATCGTAGGTATAAGCCGTCACGCTGCCGGAACAGTCGGTGTAGCGCGTCAGCTGGCCGCGGGCGTCCCACTCCAGCTTCACTTCCCCGCCCAGCGCGTCGATCACGCCGGCCGGCAGGCTCTCTTCGTCATCCGGGTAGCGGTACAGCGTGGCATTGCCCAGGGCATCGACATAGCGCGTCGGGCGCCCCAGCGTGTCCCAATGCTGCGCCTCGCTGCTGCCGTCCGGGTACGCGACGGCGAACAGCCGGCCGCTGTTGCGCGAATATTGATAGCGCGTCACGCGGCCGAGCGGATCGGTCTCCGACAGCAGGCGGCCGTAAGGGTCCCATTCGCTCTGGCGCTGCGCGCCGCCGGGCAGCAGCACGCTGCACAGCTCGCCGCGTTGATAGATAAAACCGTAGCGGCGCTGGTCGAAATCGGTGTACTGCGCCACGTTGTCGTCGTCATCCAGCCGCCACTCCGCGCGCTTGCCGTCGCCGCGCACCGCGCTGCGGCGCCCGCCGGCGAAATCATAGCCGAACTCCAGGGATTCCCCGGCGCTGTTGCGGTAGGCCGTCACGCGCGGCACGCCGTCGATCTCTTGCCATTGGTATTCGTTCAGCAACCCGGCGGCGTCCTGGTGGCTGATCATCAGGCCGTCGCGCCAGCCAAAACGGCGCGTTACCTCACCGGCGCGGTTGCTCACCGTCGTCAGTTGGCCCTGCTCATCGTAGCCGTAGCGCGCCAGCGTCCGTTCGCCTTCGGCGGTTTGCAGCGCCACTTCGCGCAGGCGGCCCTGCGCATAGCGGCACATCAGGCGCTGCCCGGCGCTGTCCACCAGTTCGCTCAGCAACCCCTCGTCGTCGTAAAACAGCGAGGTAGCGTTGCCGATGGCGTCGGTGATCATGCTGAGCCGGCTCGGCTGGTCGCCCGCCAGCGGCGGGTAGTGGAAAATCTGTTCGCCGACGTCAAACAGCTGCCAGCTGCCGTCGTCGTTGTGCATCAGCCAGCATTTTTCGGCTTCGCAGTAGGTTTTGTGGCCGCGCGGCACCCTGGGGAAAGCGACGAAGTCGCCGGAAGGGGCGCGCCACACCAGGCCGTCCTGATACGGCTGCAGGCTGCTCTCCCAGAACAGGTTCCAGCCGCGGCCCAGTACGCCGTCGCCGGGGTTGCCGCTGCGCCAATAGCGCTGCCAGGCGACCGGCAGGCGCGAAGGCAGCACGAAATCGAGATCGTCTTCGCCGTCGAGGAATTTCTGGCCGCTGACGATATCCACCGGCCGGGCGATAATGCCGACGGCGGCGGTGGCGGTCATCAGGGTGCCGGCGCGGCAGGCGATGCGCGCCAGCTTGTTGATGCCGGGCAGCTTGCCCAACAGTTTGCCGAGCGCCCCCAGCTTGCCGGCGGCGCCGCCCACGCCACCCACCAGGCCGGCGAACAGCAGCGTCAGATCAGAGACCTTGTACAGCCAATCCGGCACTTCGGGCTTGATCGGCAAGGTGGTGACGGTGCCGCCGCCGATAAACACGTTGGGCGAGCCTTCCATTACCTGCGCGTCGCAGTTGGTTTTGTCCCCCACGCGCGAGGCGGGCTGGCCGTTGATGCTGACCTTGTCAGAGCCCTGCGCCATCTGCATGCTCGGGCCGTCGTCGCTGCAGGCCACCTGGCTGTTGGTGGCGAGCGCAGCGGGTTTGCCGTTGATGAAGACGTTGGGGGAGCCGGTGACGATATTGCCTTTGGGGGTCAGGCTACCGGCACCGGCGTCGGCAATGCCGTCGCGCGCCGCGGTGGCCGCCTCCCCGGTGAGATACCCCACCGCCAGGCTGGCGCCGATGAGCAACACGCCAACGCCGATACAGGAAGCCGCCAGGCCGGCGACGAACAGCGCCCCCGCCGCCACCGCGCCTGCGGCGGCGATCAGGCCGCCGACAAGGGTGCCGGCAATCATGCCGGCCAGGGCATGGGAATGCCCGATGGTATCGCCGACGCGGGCCGCTTCGGTCATCGTAAGGTCCTTTTACGTGAAGGGTTCATCGTTATGCCGCCCGGTAGCTGCTCAGCACCTGCAACAGCAGCGCATCGTCTTGCGGCGTCAGCTTGCGCGCCATCGCCAGGGTGAACACCAGCACCCGGCCCTCCGCCAGCGCGAACACCGCCTGGTTTTGCCAGATGCGCTTGCCGTCGCGCAGGTAGCTGGCGCGCACCCATTCACCGGCGGTTAATCCATCGCCCAGCGTCGCCGGCTCGCGGCTTTTGAACGCCCAGCCTTTCAGCCCCTGCGCCAGCGCATCGAGCTGGCGGGTGACGTAGCCTTCCAGGTTTTCCGCCGGCTGCAGCGCATCGCGGGAAATATTGATTGAGGGGGAAACATCATCGCCGGCCAACAGCACGTTGACGGTGCGATCGGCATAGCCTTCCGGCAAAGCGACGCTGCCTTCGCTGAAAGCGCAGCGGGATAAAGCGGACATGCGAGGATCCTTTTGCATAAATAATGCTTAAGCATCGCATAACTTAGCCTTGAAATAAAACCATCAGGCACCGCCAATGTTGCGCGGCGTGACCGCGTTCACTGTGTGCAAGGCCGTGGCCGGAACCTTGCCCGGGATCGGGCCGTAACATTACAGAATTATCTGAAACCATCGGCGCGCCGACGCCCTGATTATGGCTATACTCGGCTATCGTCCGTTTTTCAGGAGATCAGGATGCTGAGATTCACCCGTAGCGCGCTGCTGTGCGCCACGCTGGCCGCGTTCCCCGCCGCCGCCGAAACGCCGAAGTTCGGCCCGGAGCTGCAGGGTTTTCACTACCCTTATCCGTTGCAGCAGTTCAGTTTCACCTCGCAGGGGCAGGCGTTAAAAATGGGCTATATGGACGTGCCGCCGGAAGGCGCCGCCAACGGCCGCACCGCGCTGTTGCTGCACGGTAAAAACTTCTGCGCCGCCACCTGGCAGGACACCATCAAGGCGCTGAGCAAGGCCGGCTACCGCGTGATCGCGCCGGATCAAATCGGCTTTTGCTCCTCCACCAAACCTGCGCATTACCAGTACAGCTTCCAGCAGCTGGCGCAAAACATCCACGGCCTGCTGCAGAACCTGAAAATCAGCCGGGCCATCGTCATCGGCCACTCCACCGGCGGCATGCTGGCCACGCGCTACAGCCTGATGTATCCGCAGGCAGTGGAGCAATTGGTCATGGTCAACCCGATCGGCCTCGAGGACTGGAAGGCCAAAGGCGTGCCATGGCGCAGCGTCGATCAATGGTTCGAGCGCGAGCTGAACACCACCGCCGAGGGCATCCGCAACTATGAGCAGCGCACCTACTACGGCGGCCGCTGGAAGCCGGAGTACGATCGCTGGGTGGATATGCTGGCCGGGCTGAACAACGGGCCGGGCCATCGCCTGGTGGCGTGGAACTCGGCGCTGATCTACGACATGATCTTCACCCAGCCGGTGTACTACGAGTTCAAGGATCTGCAACCCCCCACTACGCTGATGATCGGCACCGCCGACACCACCGCCATCGGCAGCGATATCGCCCCGCCGGCGGTCAAGGCCAGGATCGGCCACTACGCGGAGCTGGGCAAACAGGCGGCGAAGCTGATCCCGCACGCCACGCTGATCGAGTTCGCCGGGCTGGGCCACGCACCGCAAATGGAGGAGCCGGAGCGTTTCCATCAGGCACTGCTCAAGGCGCTGCAGCCCTGAGCGGCCGGTTGGCGTAGCCGCCGCGCGGCGGCTAAACTTTCAGCTGGCACTCAACGGCAGGAGACAGCCATGCGACAGATTATTGCCAGCGCCTTCGTCAGCCTCGACGGCGTGATGCAGGCGCCGGGCGGGCAGGACGAAGATCGCAGCGGCGGCTTTCAATTCGGCGGCTGGACAGCCCCCTACTGGGATGACGCCATTGCGGAAACGATGGGCGATCTTTTCTCCGCGCCGTTCGATCTGCTGCTGGGGCGGCGCACCTACGACATTTTCGCCGGCTACTGGCCGCAGATCACCGACGAGGCCGATCCGTTTTCCGCCGATATCGCCCGCGTATTCAATCAGGCCACCAAATACGTCGCCACCCACCACGGCGAGACGCTGGCGTGGCAGAACAGCCAGTGGCTGGGGCGGGACATCATCGCCCGGCTGCGCGAGCTGAAGCGCACCCAGGGGCCGGTGCTGCTGGTGCAGGGCAGCAGCACGCTGATGCAACAGCTGCTGGCCAACGACCTGGTGGACGAACTGCTCCTGCTCACCTACCCGGTGCTGCTCGGCGGCGGCAAGCGGCTGTTTGATGACAACGCGGCGCCGGCGGCCTTCACGCTGGCCCAATCGGTGGTCTCGCCCGGCGGCGTGATTGTGGCCCACTACCGCCGCGCCGGCGCGGTGACGACCGGCTCCTTCGTGGCGGAAAGCGCGGCGGCGGCCCAGCCGTAAAAAAAGGGCCGTTCGGCCCTTTTCTCTTTTCCTTCCTCACCCTCAGGCAAACAGAATATCGCTCTGCTCCACCTGCCCGATCACATGGATCTTGAAGTCGGCGGCGTAGCTGTTGCTCTGGGTGTTCATCAGCAGATCGGTGGTGCCGTTGAAGGCGTCGAAGTTGAGCTGGATCTCGCCTTTCTGGCCGCTGAAGGCGCTGCCGCTGTCGATAAATCGCAGCTCGCTCAGGCTGTTGTTGAAGCGCAGGCCGGAGAGATCGATCTTGTCGATACCGTGCTCGAAGTCTTCAATCACGTCGAACGCCGCCACCGTGGACTCTTTGGCATTGAGATAGACGAAATAGTCGGTGAAGTTGTTGGCGTCTTTGCCGCCCCACAGATGATCCGCCCCCAGGCCGCCGTACAGGATGTCCGAACCGGCGTTGCCCGCCAGCAGGTTGTCCTGATCGTTGCCGATGATCACATCGCGCCCGCTGCCGCCGATGGCGTTCTCGATGATCGCCCCGCGCGCGATGGCGACGTTCTGCGTGCCGCCGCCGACGCTGGAGAACGCGCCGTCGTTCAGGTTGATCATCTGCTGCTGGCTGTAGCCGGAGAAGTCCAGCGTGTCGTTACCGCCGGCGTCCCACACCGCGAAGTTGACCGGTTTGCCGTTGTCCGCCGTGGCGGTCAGGAAATCGCGCCCGGTGTTGGAGTTGAAACCGTACACCGTGTCGCCGGTGCGGGTGCTCATGTTGGCGCCGTACAATTTTTGAATCGCGGCGATGTCATCCACCATCGGGCCATAGCCGTACACCCCTTTGGTGTCGGCGCCGGTGTAACCGGCGTTGAAATAGCTCATGATCGAGTATTGCAACGAATCCTGATAGTAAGCGGCATCGTTCTGGTAGCTCGGATTGCCCAACGAGGCGTCATAAGATCCCGGGTGCGCCAGCCCCAGGGCATGCCCCAGCTCGTGGGTGAAGGTCTGGCTGCTGAAGTCACCGCTAACCGGCGCCTGATGGGTGGCGAAGTTTTTGTTGAACCACACCGTGCCGGCAAAGGCGTTATCGCTGCCCGGCTTGGAGCTCGGCGGGTAATAGGCGTACGCGTTGATGGCATTCGGGCCGCTGCCGGCGGCGGTGCTGCCGTCGGCGCGCTGGGTGAAGTACGCGAAGGTGATGTCCGCGCGGTGGTTGATATCGGTGGACGCCGCCTCGGTAAAGGTCACATTCGCCACGTCGGCCCAGGCCTGCATCGATTTCAGCGCCTGTGTCTGCGCCGCCTGAGTCAGCGGTTGCAGCCCCTTGTCACCGTCACCGGTCTGGCCGATGCGGTTCAGCGCGCTCTGCGTCAGGAAGGAATAGGTCAGCGCCACCGGCTGGTGATAGACCTGATCGCCGTTGTGCGTCAGGCCCGGCCGCGTCAGCTGATCGGCGGCGCGATCGAAGCTGAAGTTATCGCGGATTTTACCCAGGTTGTTGATGGCGGCTCCGCCGCGCTGGTTGCTGTACAGGTTGGCGTTGTCCAGCGTAAACAGCGCGCCGTACCCTAACCCATCATAGAGGCTGCCGGGCTGGTGATAGTAAAACTGATAGTTATGATCGTTGGGGGATGTGGCGGACAGGCTGGTGAACTCATCGTCATCTTGCAAAATATCGTTGTGGCGGCTGCTCATTCCATTCTCCTTTTACACAGTAGGAATCCACTCGCTTTGTAAGACTATTCATCAGTCGTTCTAATCTAAGCCAAGGCTTAGGATTGACCAGTATAGTAATTAACCCCGACGGCGCGACCCGACGCCGCCGTGCATCATCGCGCCGGGCGTTAAGACGGAAATAATCATAACGATTTGTATTAGCGCAGTATTAATGAGAAAGATAAGCGTATCGGCGGGCTAATGACTCGTCTTTATGGGCATGTTATCGCCGGTTAGTTCAGAATTATCGAGGATTAAAAAAGCTAATCCTTGCCTCATCATCCCGCAGGGAACGTGCTAAGGTGTGAACGGACAGCCGAAAGGAGTGACCCGATGCCAACCCATTTCCTTATGCGCGCCTTGCGCCGCGCCAGCCTGACAGGAGTCGTTATGAGCGTATTGTGCAGCAGTGCCCTGGGCAGTTCACTGCCGTTGCTGGAACCCGCCGCGCTGAAGGGCGACTGGCAGCTCGCCGCCATCGGAGACGGTAAAACCGTCTGCGAGGTGCAGCTGAGCGACGAAGCGGTGGCCAACACCAACGCCTTCCGCTTCAGCGCCTCCGCCCAGTGCCTGCAACCGCTGGCGCTGCAAACGTTGCCGGTCGCCTGGCGGCCGACGCCGGACGGCATGACGCTGACCGACGCCGAAGGCAGCATGGTGGCGTTTCTGGCCCTGACCGCGCCAAAGCGCTATGAGCTGATCGATCGCGGCGGCCCTTCGCGCTTTGTGCTGATCCCGCGCTAATCCCTCAGGCGAACAGCAACCCGAGCAGCGCGCCGCCCGCCAGCACCCACAGCGGATGGAGGCGCTTGCTCATGCTCAGCCCCGTCGCCAGCGCCACGATCGCCGCCAGCCGCCAGCTGGGTGCGGAAGCCTCGGCGATCAAGATACCGCTGGCCGCCACCAGCCCCACGGTCAGCGGCACCAATCCGGCCTGCACGATGCGGCGCCACGGGCGATCCTTAAAGCGCCGCCAGGCGCCCATCACCAGCAGCGTGACGATCGAAGACGGCCCGAACTTGGCGATCGAAGAAACCAGCAGCCCCGCCCAGCCGGCGACGTGCCAGCCGACCAGCGGCACGATCATCATGTTCGGCCCCGGCGCGGCCTGCGCCATGGCGAACAGCGCGCTGAACTCCTGGGCGCTCATCCATTGATGCACCTCCACCACCTGCCGCTGCATCTCCGGCAAAATGGTCATACCGCCGCCAAACGCCAGCAGAGAGAGCTCGGTGAAGATCAGCGCCAGCGCAATCAGAACCCCGCTCATGACGGCCACCGCCACATCAGCAGAATGCTCAGCGGTGCCAGCACCAGCATGGTCGGCAACAGCGGCAGGCGCAGCCAGGCGATGGCGATCAAGGCCAGCGCGACGATCGCCAGCGCCGGCCATTTGCCGCGCAGCGGCAGCAGCATCTTGATCCCGGTCGACAGCAGCAGCCCGGCGGCGGCGGCGGCCAGCCCGGCGAACACATGCTGCACATGCGGATCGTTTTGGAAGCGGGCGTAGACTACGCCCAGCCCCACCACGATCGCCGTCGGCGCGCTGATGAGGCCCAGCAAGGCGCACAGCGCGCCGCGCAGCCCGCGAAACTCCATGCCCACCGCCACCGACAGGTTGATCACGTTGCCGCCGGGCAGAAACTGGCACAGCCCGAGCAGCTCGGTAAACTGTTCGCCGCTCAGCCAGCGCCGGCGCTCCACCAACATACTGCGCGCCAGCGGCAGCACGCCGCCGAAGCCGATCAGCCCCAGCCACAGAAAGCCCACAAACAGCTCTGCGTTGCCCGGCGCTGCCGCCGGGTGCGGTTTTAACGTATTGATATCTGACATGACATTGCCATTCCATATCGCTTTTTTTGATGTCTGGTATCATGCGCGCCGCCGTGCCATGATGTCTAATGCATTCCGGAACAACTAAAGATACCTTTGAGGTATGGCTATGATCGAACTGCGTCGCCTGCGGGCATTCGTCACCGTGGTGGAAGAAGGCAACATCACCCGCGCCGCCGAGCGGCTGTTTATCCAGCAGCCGCCGCTGACCCGCCTGCTGCAGGGGCTGGAAGATGAACTGGGCGTCACCTTGTTGCAGCGCCTGCCGCGCGGCGTGCGCGTTACCGAAGCAGGCGGCGTGCTGTTCGAAGAAGCCCGCGCCCTGCTGGCGCGCGCCGAACGCCTGCGCGAAGCGGTGCAGCGCGCCGCTCGCGGCGAGCAGGGGCACATCGCCATCGGCTTCACCAGCTCCGCCGCGCTGCATCCGTTCGTGCCCAACCTGCTGCGCCGCTACCGCGACATCCTGCCGGGCATCACCACCCAGCTGGAAGAAGCCGGCAGCGGCGAACTGATGGAGGCGTTGCTGGAACAGCGCCTCGACGCCGCCTTCGTGCGCTCGCCGGCCAGCGGCATTCCCGGCCTGAGCGTGGTGCCGGTGCTCAGCGAACCGATGATTGTCGCCCTGCCGCTGGGCCACCGGCTGGCGCAAGAAACGCAGCAGCCGCTGCCGCTGGCCGAACTGGCCCACGAGGCGTTTATTCTCTATCGCCGCCCGGCCGGCCAGGGGCTGTACGACGCCATCCTGGCCGCCTGCCACCGCGCCGGCTTCAGCCCGCGCATCGTGCAGGAAGCGCCGCGCCTGCCGGCCACCCTCAGCCTGGTCGGCGCCGGGCTGGGGCTGTCAGTGGTGCCTGGCTCAATGCGGCGGCTGGGCGGCGACGGTATCGTCTACCGCACCCTCGCCGAAGAGGCGCAGCTCAGCGCCCCGCTTTACCTGGCGCTGCGCCGCAGCCCGGCTTCGCCGATCGTCGAGCGGTTTCGGCAACTGGTGCTGGAGACCGTGGGGGAGTCATAAAAAGCCCGAACGGCCAATAAAAAATGCCGTTCGTTTATTATTTATTTAAACCGGTCGGCGACTAAAATTAATTCCAATTAATGACTATTCAACTTCCGGGGAATTAATCAAACCCGCTCTCACTTAGTAACAAACGCAAACAAATAAGCGCCTACTCAATAAATTCCAGCCGCTAGGATTTAAGGGTCACAGCCTGTTCCCGCCGATGACAAAAAATCATTTCAATGGCGCTCGCGCCTTCCCTGTCGCCTGCCTCTGCGGGCGCACGGTTTTATATTGGAGAAAACGCTATGCTATCGCGTCGTGATATATTGAAAGTCTCCGCCGTCAGCGCGGCGGCCGCCGGCATGATCGGCGGCATCGCTAAAAATGCCGCTGCCGACGACCACCGCAATATCGTGCCCCCCAGCAGCTACCAGCCGCCTGCTAATGCGCAGCATCTCTATAAGTACAAATTCACCGACAGCAAGAAACGCAGCCTGCCCAGCGGCTGGGCGCGCGAGGCCACCGTCGAGCAGTTTCCAATCTCCGAAGGCGTGGCGGGCGTCGACATGACGCTGGAGCCGGGCGGCGTGCGCGAGCTGCACTGGCACGCCATCGCCGCCGAATGGGCGTTTATGCTGGAAGGCCATGCGCGCATCACCATCCTCGATCCCGAGGGCAAATGCGAAGTGGCGGATTTCGGGCCCGGCGACGTGTGGTATTTCCCGAAAGGCTACGGCCATTCCATTCAGGCGCTGGCGGACGGCGCGCATTTTATTCTGGCGTTCGATAACGGCCATTTCTCCGAATTCGGCACCTTCAGCATCACCGACTGGGTGGCGCATATGCCGAAAGAGGTATTGGAAAAAAGCGTCGACATGCCGGCGGCGGTATTTTCCAAGGCCAAACAGGGTGAGGCCTATATTGTTGGCGGCGCCGTTCCGCCCGCCCTGCCATTGCCGAAAAACGACGGCGGATTAAATAACGCTCCGCTGACCCACCGCTATGAATTAATGAAGCAAAAGCCGTTCTTTGAAAATGACGCCGGCAGCGTGCATTTGGTGTCATCGAAAGAATTTCCCATTTCCACCACCATGACCGGCATCATCGAGATCGTGAAACCCGGCGCGATCCGGGAATTGCACTGGCACCCCAATGCCAACGAATGGCAATACTATATTGCCGGCAAAGGCCGCATGACGGTGTTCAGCTCGCACGGCCACGCGCAGACGGAAGAGTACGCCCCTTCAGACGTCGGCTACGTGCCGCAGGGCTTCGGCCATTACATCGAGAACATCGGCGATGAGGATTTGAAGGTGCTGATCGTGATGGACAACGGCATTTATCAGGATATTTCGTTGTCCGACTGGCTGGCGAAAACCCCGGCCTACCTGCTGGCGGATAACTTCAACAACCAGGCTGAGGACTGGCAGGATCGGCCGAAAGACAAACGGGTCATGTCACGGCGCAGCCGCTGACGCCACGGCGAGGGAGAGACTCCCTCGCCCTCCGGCCTGCGCTTACAGCGTGGCGTTAAAGAACGGCACCAGCTTCTCCAGCGCCTGGGCTACCGGCTCCGGTTTGTCGTAGAGATCGTAATGCGACCAGCCTTCCACCACCACCAGCTCTTTGTGCTGCGATTTGGCGCGGCGCACGATCTCATAGCCATCGCGCAACGCGCCGAACAGGCCGGGTTTGCTGCCGACGATCACCAACAGCGGCTGGGTCAGCAGCACTTCCGCCAGGTGGAACGCGTCCCAACCCACGGCTACCGCGTTATGGGAATACAGCGTCTTGTTTGCGCCGTTCGGCTTCTCACCGCGCGCCGTCCGGTAGTATTCCGTCGCCTCGCGCAGATCGATATCGGCACCGTCTTGTTGCGCCGCCTCAACGCTCGGGTACAGGCCTACATCCACGCGCAACGCCGCGCCGCGCGCCTCTGCGGTGCGCTGCCGGGCAATATCCTCCAGGAAAGCCACAGGATCGCCGTTGGCCAACACGCCCTCGCGCATCACCCGGCCATAGTTGGCGCCGGTGATGGTCGCCACCGCTTTGATGCGCCGCTCCGTCATCGTGGCGTTGATGGCGTAACCGCCGCCGCCGCAGATACCGAGCACGCCGATACGCTGGTCGTCAACGTAGTCCAGCGTCACCAGATAATCGGTCACGACGCGAAAATCTTCCACGCGCTGAGCGGGATCTTCGATAAAGCGCGGTTCGCCGCCGCTCTCACCCTGGAAGCTGGCGTCGAATGCGATGACCACAAAGCCGGCTTTCGCCAGCGCCGCGCCATAGACATTGCCCGAGGTCTGCTCTTTGCAGCTGCCGATCGGGTGGGCGCTGATGATCGCCGGATATTTTTTCCGCTCGTCGAAATCCGGCGGGAAATGAATATCCGCCGCGATGTCCCAATACTGACGCTTGATTTTGACCGTTTTCATCATGAGTTCCTCACAGGGTTGCTGGCTCGGGAAACGCGCTCGGCATCGCTTCCGCTGGGATAACGCTCACTTTAGACGTCGTATTGTTCTTTGAGAAGCACAGGGAATGGACTACAGTGTTAAGCTGTGATTTACAATGCGGAGCGTCTCGATGGATCCTTCCCTGCTTCCCTCACTGGCGTGGTTCGCGCATATCGCGCAGCACCGCAGCTTCACCAAAGCGGCGGCCCAAATGGGCGTTTCCCGCGCCGCGCTGTCGCAAAATCTAAAGGCGCTGGAAAAACAGCTGAACGTCAAGCTGCTCTACCGCACTACCCGCGATATGTCGCTCACGGAGGAAGGGCAACGCCTGCTCGAGGCTCTGGCGCCCGCCCTCAACGCGATCGAACACGCCGTCGGCACGCTGGAAGAGAGCCGTCACGAGCCGGCGGGGCTGCTGCGGATAAACGCCTCGCGCACGGCCGCCAAGCACTTTATCGAACCGCATATTGGCGAATTTCTGGCGCGCTATCCCAGATTGAAGCTTGAACTGGTGATGGACGACGGCATGGCCAGCATCATTTCCGAAGGCTACGACGCCGGCGTGCGGCTGGGTGAAAGCCTCGCCGAGCATATGGTGGCGATCCCCATCACCCCGCAGGTGGAACTGGTGGCGGTGGCCACGCCGCAATACCTCAGCCGCTACGGCACGCCCGCCACGCCGGCGGATCTGGTCAACCACAACTGCATCGCTTTTCGCCACGCAACCAGCGGGGCCATTTATCAATGGGAGTTTTCCACCCTTGAGCGGCACGCGCGCCATACCTTTTCCGTCGAGCCGCAAGGCAGCATGATCACCAACGACGACGACGGCATGATCCGCGCCGCGTTGCAGCATGTCGGCATTATTCAGCACTTTGATTTCGCCGTGAAGGCGCTGGTGGAACGCGGTGAACTGGTGCGGATCCTGCGGCCTTGGTCACAGCCGTTTCCCGGCTTCTACCTGTATATCCCCTCCCGTGAGCACATGTCTTCCAAGGTCAGGGCGCTGCTGGACTTTCTGGTCGAGAAGCGCGCAGGCTAAGCCGGCCCGCGCGCCGTTTCGCTTTACTGTTTATGCGGCTCCGCTGGCAGCGACAACAGCTTCGCGAGCAGCAACTCCGACATATTAAGCTCGGTGCTTAATACCACATGGCAGTTGGCATCGGGCTGCGGCGGATAGTTCATATATCGTCCCCGCATATCGCACAGGGTTTGCCCGCGGCCTGGCCCGTCGGAATCATCGATCGTCACCTTCACGTTAGGCGCAAAGCAGGCGCCGATGCCCTGCACCGCCAACACCGCAGCCACCGGATCGTGCAGCGCGCAGGCTTTGCGGCCGTAGGTATTGATATAAAACTGGATATACCGCTCCAGCATTTGCCCTATCGCCTGCGCAAACCGGCTCTCGGCCGACAGCAGTTTGAGCCGATCCGCCTCTTCAAAGGTATGCGACATGGTGACATCAAGCGGCACCATCACGATATTCTTCATCGCCTTAAACACCATGGCCGCCGCCTCCGGATCGCAGGCAATATTCGCCTCCGCAACGGGCGTTCGGTTGCCGGGCGCCAGTGCCGCACCGCCCATGATCGTCAGCGTGCCGATAAGCTCTCCTAGCGCGGGCTCAAGCTGCAAGGCTTTGGCGATGTTGGTCAGCGGGCCGGTCGCCAAGATGTCCAGCTCCCCCGGGTGCGCTCTGGCCAGCTCAACCAGCAGTTCGGGGGCCGGCAGCGGCGCCAGCTTGGCGTGTGAGGCTTCCAGCGCGATGTCGCCGATGCCGTTGTCACCGTGTATATGCTGCACATCGCAAAGATACGCCTGGCGCAGGTAGTCCCGTTCCCCCACGGCGACGGGGATCGCGGGAAAACCGGCCAGGCGGGCAAGCTCCAGCGTATTTCTGGCTCCGGCATCGGCGGCGACGTTGCCGCAAACCGTGCCGATCGCCAGAATATCCACCTTGTCGCTTTCTGCGAGCAAATAGCCCAGCGCCATCGCATCATCGATGCCGGTATCGCAGTCAAAATATAATTTTATTTTCTTCTCGCTCACCGCTTGTCTCCATTTTCTGTATTAAGAGAGGCAACCCAAAGATCCATTTTCTTCCGATACTCCGTTTTTGCCTCGTCGCCGGCGAAACTGGCGGCAAAAGCATTCAGGGCCACATCGACGATATCCTGGGTGGAAAATGCAAATTCGCTCTGACAGATCAGATATTCATCCACCAACGTGGTGTGCAATAAGACCGGGTCGTCGGTATTGATGGTCGCGATGACCCCGGCATCCCGCAGCCGGCGCAGCGGATGTTCCGCGTAGCCGGGATAGACGCCCAGTTTGATGTTCGAGGTCAGGCATACGCCGATGGGGATACGTCGTTCAGCCAACAGCGCCACTACGGCCGGGTCGTCTATCGCCCGAACGCCGTGATCGATGCGGTCGGCCCCCAGCAGCAAGATGGCGTCGCGCACGCCCTCTGCGCCGCTGGACTCCCCGGCATGCACGGTTCGCTTCAACCCGGCCCTGCCCGCCTGGGCGAAAGCCTGCGCAAAACGCGCACCGCTGCCTTTGGTGACGGCCTCATTGCCATCGACGGACAGCGCGACCACTCTGGGGTGCCGCAGCGCGGTTAAAAAATCCACCAGCTCACTCGCCTCGGCGGCGGTTTGCCGGCGGAGCAAACTGACGCACAGCCCAACGGACGCCAATCCATCTTCTTCGGCCGCGCGCAAACCGGCGTCAATCGCGTCGATCATGTCACCAAGCCTGCCGCGCCACGCTTTCCAATGGGTCGGGTTGAAAATCAGATCGGCGTACAGCCCGCCATCCCGCGACAGCCGTTGTGCATAGGAGTAGCTTAACTGCGCCAGGCGTTCGCGGCTGCTCACCAGGCTGCAGGACCAATCGAGGAAATCGAGAAAGTCGGCAAGCCCGTTAAAATTCAGCAGCTCGGCCTGCTTTCTGGGCATCGGTATCCCCGAGGATAACGCCCAGGCCGAGAGCTGTTCCGGCTCAAAGCAGCCCTCCAGATGCACGTGCACTTCCGCCTTCGGCAGGGAAACCATCTGCGCTCGAGAGAGCGTGGTTTGGTTTACATTCCATTCCATAAAATGGCTCCCAAGGGTTATTTATGCAGGCCAACGAGCACTTTTTCGCGCGACGGCATGGGTGCGAAGGCCTCGCTGAAGGGGGAGTGAATGCGGTAAAAAACGCCGTGAGACGAGGAATGATCTAGGGTAAGCATCGCAATCTGTTAATCCTGTAATGAGTTAGATGGCAGGCCATCCAAAAATTCATCAACAGGTCAGTAACCTATGCGTGCGGCAACCGGTGACACCTCTCATCACCGAAGCCGGCACGGCATCACCCCATCCTCACTGCAACGCCCGACTTCTATGGGCGCCGGCAATCATCGATGGGGCCGTTCTCTTACCTGAACCTATGTAAAACATGGCGTGTTAAAGCAGAGTGTTCGCCGGCAGCCGCTGTTATGCGCGGCCATCGCCAGCCATCAGCGCCAAAACACGCCGCCAAGCTTATGAAAGCCAGGGGGTCTTGTAAAGCCCTTCCCCAACGCCGGAAACGTCAGGCCTTTCTCAGCAACAGCGCCCACAGCGCCAGCACGGCAAAGGCGATGTATATCGCCATAAAAAGGACAATGGCGGCGAACAAGGCGCCCACTACCCCTATTTTATCCGCCAGCCAACCTGCGGCCGGCGGCATGATATTGAACAAATAGACGATAAAGTAAAACTTCGACACCGCGTTCCACCCTGGCGCCGCTAGCGAGAGCTTATTGACCAGGATGGCACCGCCCACAAAAACCGCGCCGTACGAGAAGCCGGACAGCGCCAGACTCACCGCCGCGCTGGCCACAGAACCGCTTTCGAGCGCCATGGTCATCATCACCATAGAGAAAACCTGCGCAATCAGCCCTAGCACCAAAGAAAACTCAGGCTTCAGAAAACGCGGGATCGTGAACTGCACCACGCCGGCCACCAGTAAATAACCGGTGGCGATATAGCCAAAGCCCGCGGGTGACTGGAGCCCGAAGACCTGGATCGCGGCCGTCGGCCCCAACGACAGGATCAGCGCGGCGTATGACCAGGAGATAAACACGCACAGCGCAAGCAGATAGAACAGCGGTTGGCTAAAACCGGCGCCCTTTTCTGCCGTTTTCGTGTCCGCAACGCCGAGGGTAGGCAATCCTTTCTTCGGCCAAAGCAGGACGATGGCGATCGCAGAGAGGAAAACCAATGCGGCGATGGTCACCGCCGGCGAAGTGAGCGGATAAAACGCCAGCTGGGCGTAAACGCTGCTGATCACCGGGCCCAGCGCCAGGCCGGTCACCAAAGCCAGGCTGCCCAACAGCGCGGCGCGTTTGGCGCTGTCGCCGCGGCTGACGTTAATCAACAAGATGTTGATGATGGCCGTGGCCGTACCGGCCCCTAAACCGGAAATAAACCTGAACAGGCACAGCGCCTGCAAAGAACGAGCAAAGGAAAAGCACAGCGTTGGCACCACCACCACCATCAGCGACACCACCAGCAGCAGCCGGGCATTTTTATCGGTGATGGTGAGCCTGCGTGATAAAAACAAGGCCAGCAATACGCCAAACCCGTAGGAAGAGAAAATGAAGGTCAGGTCGATATTACTCAGGCCAAGGGTTTCTTGATAGAGGGGATATAACGGCGTAGGAGAGCCGCTGTTCAACAAGATAAAAAATAAAGCGATCGTCAACGCCGCCAATAGGCTCACCTGGCTGCGGTTTGTCTGGTCAGAAGTCATTATGCCACCATCATGGAAAATACCGATCGTAGCACCCGACCGGATCGCGAACTTTCGCGTTCGCACTTTTTTTCTTATCGTTCGGACAGGACGGCGGGATAGCCTGTACACCGGCTGGCGCCTCACCCATAATGCGTTCACCTCGCCGCACTGCCGGGATCATGCATAACCCTGGCGCAATAGCGACTATGCTCAACAGTAAACGCATCAGACAAGCAGGTAATAATGGATCCGCTATCCGATATTGTTTCCAGGCTAAAAATCAGCAGCCAGAAAATTGTGACGTTTGACATGAGCGCGAATACCAAAGCGCTGTTTCCCGACTATTCCGGGATGAAAATTTATATCGCCAAGCGCGGATCCTTTTTCATTAAACTGGCGGGCGACGCCAACAGTTACCCGATTGAACAAGGCGATGTGCTGATCTTATCCAGCGGGCGCGAATTCAGCATTTTTGATAACCCTAACGCGCCTGCCATCGATATAACAAAAATTCACGTGATGAAAGACCGCTCATCCTGCTTCAGCAACGGCGGGTGCGATTTCTCCTTTGTGGGTTGCCGCTTCGTATTTCAGATCAACGATACCTTCCGCTTTATCACCAGCCTGCCCGAACCCATCGTGATCAAAACGCAGCGGGAGGAGAACGCCGGCATCAAGGATTTCCTGAGCCGCCTCTCGTCGGAGATAGAAAATCCCGGCCCGGGCAGTGAACTCATCACCGAGCATCTGCTGCAGATCATTTTGACGCAGGCGCTGCGCATGCTGCTCTCTTCCGGCGCGCTCGGCCGCGGTGAGGGCTGGTTTTACGCGATGGCGGACAAACATATCGGCCTCGCGCTGACCCGCATACACGACCAACCGGGCAGAAAATGGCGCCTGGACGAGCTCGCCGTCGTGGCCGGCATGTCGCGTACCGCCTTCACCACCCGCTTCAGAAAGCTGGCCGGCTACAGCGTCAACGAATACATTCGCATCTGGCGTTTTAGCCTGGCCATCGAGCGAATGGTCGCCAATAAAGAAAAAATATCCCAGATCGCCTTTGACCTGGGATATGAATCGGAAAGCGCCTTCAGCACCGCGTTCAAGAAAAGCATGGGCGCGTCGCCAAGGAGTTATATCGGCAGCCATATTTCCTGAAGCAGCCAACGGCGGCACGTCCCTGTGCCGGTCTTATCCTTATTCTGCAAACCAGGCCGCGGGCAGATCCGTCTGCAGCGTGATGGTTTTTATTTGCGTGTAGGCATTGAGCGTTTCTTTGCAGAACTCGCGGCCGATCCCGCTGTTCTTGTAACCGCCGAACGCGGTGCCATCGGTAATGTTCGAGTAGCGGTTGATCCATACGGACCCGGCTTCCAGCCGGTCTGCGGTCGCCAGGGCGTTTTTCAGGCTGCGGGTGTAGATCCCCGACGCCAGCCCATATTCGCTGTCGTTAGCCTGGGCGATCATCTCGTCGTAGTCTGACCATTTGATCAGCGTCAGCACCGGCCCGAAAATTTCTTCCTGGCAAATGCGCATGCCATTTTCCGCAGCAAAGATCGTCGGCTCAATGAAGTAGCCATGCTCGCAGCCGGCGACGGCGCGGCGTTTGCCGCCGGTCAGCAGGGTGGCACCCTCCTCGAGGCCGGTCCGAATATAAGCCAGCACCCGCTCGCCCTGCTTCTCAGAAACCAGGCAGCTGACCCGGGATTGCTCGGCCAGCGGTGAACCGACGCGCACCCGTTCGAAAGCCGTCACCAGTTTGGCGCTGAAACGGTCGTAAATGTCCGCGTGAACGAACAGCCGGGTGCCCGCCAGGCAGGACTGACCGTTATTGTGGATGGCGGCAAAGGTCACGTTGTCCACCACCGCGTCCAGGTCTTCGATGTCCGGGAACACAATATTGGGGCTCTTCCCGCCCAGCTCCAGCGTGACGGGCACCAGCCGCTCCGCGGCGGCCTTGGCCACCCGCTTGCCCACCTCCGTGCTGCCGGTGAACGAAAGCTTGCGCACCTTGCGGTTGCCGGTCAGCGCCGCCCCCGCCACGCTCCCGAGCCCGGTAATGATGTTGACGACGCCGGCAGGGAAAATGTTGGCGATCATCTTGCCCAGCTCCAGCGTGGAGAGCGAGGCGTTTTCATCGGCCTTCAGTACCACCGTGTTGCCGGTCACCAGCGCCGGCGCCAGCTTGAACGCCGCCATGATCGCCGGCGCATTCCAGGGGATAATCTGCCCGCAGACGCCGAGCGGCTCGCGTTTCGCCAGGCTGTAGCCGTCCGCGATGCTTCTGCCGCTGTCTTCGTGCCCCATGACAACCGCGGCGAAATAGCGATAGTGTCTGACCGCCGTTTGATAATCGCGGCGCACTTCGCTGATACAGCGGCCCACATCCCGCGCGTCGATTTGCGCCATTCTTTCCAGATCGCTTTCCAGCACATCCGCCAGCTGCGCCATCAGGCGAGCGCGGGCCTGCTGCCCTAATGCCTTCCAGGCGGGGAAAGCCGCTTCCGCCGCCAACACGGCGCGCTCGACGTCCCGTTCGTTGCAGTAGTGCAAATCCGCCAGGCGCTCCCCGGTCGAGGGGGAAATCACGGGATGAATGTCCGTGCCATCCAGCTCGAATACGCCGTTAATCAGTGGCCCGTAGGCTTTATCTAATGTCATTTCTGTTCCATTCTTCGCTAAATTAATGCAAACCGCCGCCGACGATCAGGCTCTCGCCGGTCACCCAACCCGCCTCGTCCGAGGCGAGATAGGCCACGGCCGGGGCGATATCCTCCGGTGTGCCGATGCGCCCCAGCGGGGTGATGGATTCAATGTGCGTTTTGAAATCGGTATCGAAAAAGCCGCTGTCATGCACGCCTTCCGTGATGACCAAGCCAGGATTGACCGCATTGACCCGGATTTTGCGCCCGCCAAGCTCGTTGGCCAGCGTCTTGGTGATCGAATCGACCGCGGCTTTGGAAGCGGTATAAACCAGCGAATTGGCCGGCGTAAACGAGGTCACGCTGGAGCTGATATTGACGATGCTACCGCCCGATTCAGGCATGGCGGCGACCGCCGCCTTGCAGCAATAAATCAGCCCTTTGACATTTAAATTGAAGTGCCTTTCATATTCCGCGTCGCTGAAGGCTTCCAGGCTATTGGTGGCATAAACCCCGGCGTTATTGACCAGCACGTCCAGGCGACCATACTGCTCGACAATGTTTTGCATCAGGCCGTTGACTTCGGCCTCAATGCCGACATTGGCCTGCAGCGGAAAAGCGACGCCACCCTGCTCATTGATCTCTTTAACCAACCGGTTAGCATCTTCACGCCCGCGGGAATAGTTAATGAAAACCACGGCGCCTTCCGCCGCCAGGCGTTTAGCAATGGCGGCGCCAATTCCCTTTGAACTGCCTGTCACCAGGGCAACTTTATTTTCAAAGCGTTTCATTCGTCATTCTCCTCAGTGTCTGTGAAACTCGGGAGAAGATTACGGTAAATGCTCGCCGTGCAGCATAGCGGGGCGAACATAAAACCTTATCGAACGAACAACTTTGCCCAAAAGAGAAGTGGCATTTTTAGAGTAAACGCGCGGCCAAAATGGTGCAGGCTAATAACAGAATGACGCCACCGAAGCATTTATTGATATAAATCCCAATGACCGGACGCCGTTTTATACTCAGCGCGATCTTTCCCGCCAGAAATACCAGGGGAACTTCGATCAGAAACATGATGACGATGAGTTCAGTGCCTAATATCAGCATCTGCATTCCCGGCCTGCCCGCGTCCACCCGAATAAACTGCGGAATAAACGCCAGCATGAAAATAATGGCCTTGGGGTTAAGCAGGTTGGTCAGCAATCCTTGCGAATAGAGCCTTTTGCGGCTTTTGCGCTCGCCGTGGCTTTCCAGGCCAATCGCATTTGCCTGGGTAAAAATGCCCAACCCGACCCACATGATGTACAGCGCGCCGCCGATGACAAAAAGCTGATACAGCAGCGGCGAAGAGGCGATCAGTGCCGTGACGCCGGCAATCGCAAAACAGACGTGGCATATCACCCCGGTGACCGCCCCCAATACGGTAATCAGCCCCGCTTTCGTTCCCTGGCTGACGGCATTGGACAGTGCGCAAAGCATATCGGCGCCGGGAATAAGCGTTAAGACGGCGGCCGAAAGGGCAAATAAACCCAGCGTGGATAATTCGATGACCATGATTTTCTCGCGTCGTAAATAGGCACATTGTCGGCCCCCGTAAGTCGGCGAGATAGAACGATATTGCTCACAGGCAGCGATCGCGATAGCCGCGCGGCGTCACGCCGTAACTCGACTTGAACGCCCTGCCCAGGTGCGACTGATCGGCGAACCCGCAGGCGACGGCGATTTCCGCAATATCGCCGCCCCGGGATAGCAAAACCTTCGCCTGCTGCAGCCTAAGCTGCCGCTGATAGCGGCTCGGCGACAAGCCGAATGTTGCCGAGAACTGGCGGCAAAGGTGAAACCTGGACAGACCGGCGGCCTGCGCCAGCCTCTCCAGACGCACTTCCCGCGCCGGGTTATCGTGCAGATACTCTTTCGCCCTGCGCAAGCCCGGTGCGATGCCGGCATCTGCCAATGGCGCGCGCCGCGGGGAACACACCGCCAGCAGATCCGCCACACAGTGGCTCCAGGCCACCTCCCGGTCGAAACGGCTGGATTGCGCCGCGGTCAATACCGTCGCGGCCTCACACAGCCGGTTGGCGAAAGGCGCATGGTCGATATGCTTCTCCTTCACTGCCGACGGCAGTGGCATCTCCATGTTTTCCGCCACGTCCAGCAGCATCTCGTGGCTGGGGTAAAACATGAAATAATGGCATCCCTCTTCTCCCAGCACCGTCCCGGCATGCATCTGCCCCGGCGCGATGAGGCTGACTTGCCCGCGGCTGACGATACCGTCGGCATCGCCTTTAGCGCTGTTGTTATTGGCGCCGCGCAGGACCACGCCAATCGACCAGGTATCATGCCAATGCACGTCAAACCGATGGTCTGAAAAGTCCGCGACGAGCAGTTCAAGCCCGTCCAATGCGTCAAAACGATGCATAAATGCCGAATTGCCCATCCTCTTTTACCCGATTGCCGGTTATCCACAGCGGCCAAAATAACACACAACGTACGGCGTGAAAGCCCTGCGATCTGTACTGAAGCGGCTTTCTGAACGTCGGCAAAAAGGGGCCGGCTGGCCCCTTCACATTGTTCGTCTGCCTTCTTGCCTTGCTCTCATGCCGATTAATGTGGATTCATCGCGCCATAGTTCAACGGCTGCCAGTCGTAACCTTTCCCCTGTTTATTGATGTAGCCAAGGCCCGGGAAGGACAAATGCGCCCCTGCGACCAGCGCCCTTTGCTGCGCGAGGTCATCGAACAGCCGCTTGCGCTGCGCAACGGCGGCAGGGACGTCGATGTCATAGGCGATGGCGACATTCGGATCGGGAAACTGCACCGAGCCGACGTGGATCATATCCCCCAGAATCACCATCTTTTGCCCTTTGCTTTCGACGGCGAACACGCTGTGCCCTGGCGTGTGCCCACGCGTATCGATAGCCGAAATGCCCGGGGTGAGCACCTGATTGCCTTCAAACGTTTTGAGTTTCCCCGCCGTGACGTAAGGCTGCAATGAGGCGATGGCGGCATCGAAGAAACGTTTATCTTTCTCTTCCGCCTGCCGTTTTTTCTCTTCGCTCAGCCAAAAAGCGACTTCGTCTTTTTCCACCCAGACGGTGGCGTTCGGGAAGGCGAGACGCTTGTCCGCCATCAACCCGCCCACATGGTCGGGATGCAGGTGCGTTAAATAAATCTCATCCACCTGCTCCGCCTGATAGCCGGAAGCGTTTAGGTTTTTCATCATTTTGCCCAGCGCTTCGCCATGCAGCGCGCCGGTGCCTGCATCGACCAGAACCAGCTTGCTTCCGGTATT
>NZ_FCJA01000001.1:386903-406709 GCF_001537385.1 Serratia sp. 2880STDY5682894
TAAGCAGATTGCGACGCATAGAAAACCTCATAACGATAAGAAAATACGGCTAAAAGCCCTGGGAATGCCCCCTGGCGATTTAAAACTCCTGCACGGTCGGCCTGATGACAATCTCACTCACGTCCACGTCCGAAGGCTGCTCGATCGCATAGGCGATGGCGCGCGCGATGGCATCGGCGGAAATTGCCTGGCTCTGGTAGAGTTCGCCGACGGCCTGCAAACTTTCCGCGTGCGAACTGCCCTGTTTCAGTTCGGTGTCGATCAGGCCGGGGGCGATCGTCGTGGTTCTGATCTTTCCGCCAACTTCGTGACGCAAACCTTCGGCGATCGCGCTGACCGCGAATTTAGTGCCGCTATAGACCGTGCCGCCGGGGCTGAACACCTTCTTGCCGGCAATGGAGGAAATGGTGATGTAATGACCGAATTGCTGCTTTTCGAACAGCGGCAAGGTTGCCGCGATGCCGTACAGCACGCCTTTCACATTGATATCGATCATCCGTTCCCATTCATCGACCTTCACGGCACTCAGCGGTGCGATCGCCATCAGCCCCGCGTTGTTGACCAGGACATCAATCTTGCCAAACTGCCTGACGGTCTGGGCGATCATCGCTTCGACCTCCTGACGCTTCGTCACATCTACCTGCAGCGCCAACGCGGTGCCGCCGTCGCCAACGATTTGCCGAACCAGCGCATCAAGACGATCTTTCCTGCGCGCCGCCACCACCACCGTCGCCCCTTGCGCGGCCAGATGTAATGCGGTCGCCTCGCCCAGCCCGCTGCTGGCGCCGGTAATCACCACCACTTTGCCTGAAATACGGTTCATCTCTCGTTCCTCTTGTTAGGGTCAGTGCGAATACTTTATCCGCCGTTTCCGCCCGGTAAATGGAAGTGTTATGCTTTGAGAATTCCATTTTTTGGAACAAAGAGGTCAACGTGCAAAACAGACAAGAAGCCTTGCGCATTTTCTGCGCCGCCGCCGAGGAGATGAACTTTAAACACACGGCGACCAGGCTCGGCATTTCCCCGCAAAAAGTCACCCGAGCCATCAAAGAGCTCGAATCGGTGCTCGGTGAGCAGCTGTTCCACCGCAATACCCGCAGCGTGAGAATCACGGATTTCGGCCTCGGCTTTCTTGAGCAGGCCAAAACGGCGATGGATCAGGTGAACAGGCTGTTTCAGCCTCAGGGGAAAGCGGCGGAAGATCTCGGCGGCGTGGTGCGCCTTACGGCGCCGCATACCTATGGCAGCGAGGTCGTCATGCCGATACTGGCGGAATTCGCGCGCCAGTATCCTGCGATTACGATCGAGTTCCACCTGTCGAATATCCACAGCGATCTGGTCGAAGAAAGAATTGATATCGGCATTCGCATCGGCTTTCTGCACGACCAAACCTGTATCGTTCGCCAGCCCAGAACCATGCCTTTCCATCTGGTTGCCTCGCCGACACTGCTCGATCGCCTGCCGCCGCCGGAGCAGGTAGACCAACTCGCCCATCTGCCGATTGTCGCGCTGGTGAACCGCAAGACCGGGCGCTACTGGCCCTGGGAATTTAGCCAAAAACGTTATCTCTACCCGAAGTCCGCCGCCTTCGTCACCGACACGCCCGATATAGAGCGTAAAGCGGTGCTCGCCGGTTTAGGCTTTGGCCAACTGGCCGGGTATTTGGTTGAAAAACACCTCGCTGCGGGTGAGCTGGTAGCCGTTCTGCCGGGCGATGCCCCGCCGCCCTGGCCGGTCAACCTCTATCATACGCATCAGCACGCCTGCCCGGCGCGCGTGCGCGTGGTCTTTGACTATCTTTTCAATCAATTAAGCCAGGGCTAACCCCGCCTTGCCCACCCAATATTGCGCACTGCCGCCGGTGGTCATCTGCTCAGCTTTAGCGACACGTGGCAGAGTGCCAAGAGTTAAGCCTGTAGAACCAGCCTGGTGCTCGAGTTTTGATAAGCTGGCCTCTGCCTTTCCTGACTGTTTTTCCATCTCCTCAAGAACAACAGATGCCCTACGGCTCCCGGTGATCATTTTTGCAGTGTCGATATCGACCTGATAGACGAGGCTGCCGCCGTTTTGTTCTGACATTTAGTGTTCTCCGGGCATAAAAAAACCCCGCCGAAGCGAGGTTATAAATAATTTTTTCGAGAGAGATTATTTCTCTAGGTGGTCAGCTAAGCCATTCTTGATATTTTTCAAGATGTCTAACTTTTCGTTTTCTCTTTTTTCCAAAAACTCAGCAATCACCCCAGTCATAGCAACTAAGGTGCCGATGATAGCCGTTGCACTACCTGCAATTGTGTAAATCTCTCGGTTTGCCATCAGCCCACTGTTGTAAACCTTATCAACGTAGCCAACAGTAACTTCCATGCCGATAGCGTAACCAACAGTAATTGCACCAACTAAAATCAGCAGCCCACCAATCAACTTAAGCATTTCGTCCTTTTCCCATAGACAAGTAACAAGTCGTTACATGGTAACAGAGAGCATGAAGTAGGCAACGAAAAGCGGTTTTCGCCCGCGATTTGTCGGGCTTTTCCCTGGAATCAAGTGTGGTCAGCGTGACAACATGGCTTCTGGCTAAATAGCTATGAGGTCACTATGCAAAAGAAAATGTTGATACTGGTTCTGGCAGCAGTCGTGCTCGCGAGAGCTTTTAACCCTGAGTTCATAGCGAATTTTGGGAGTGATATACCATTAAAAAAACACTAATGCCAGAAAACAAAAAACCCACTCAAATGGGCTTTTCTCTGTTAGTAGTTTCTCTCAGCACGCTTCATCAGTCTGTCTTGTGGTGATTGCGTTTTGGTAGACAGAGGAGCAACAAACTCCTTCCACTCTTTGCTGTCTTTCTGAGCAGACGATTGTTTGCTATTCAATTGATAATCATCGTTCTGGCCTGCACATCCTGATAGAACTATCACACCCAGGGCAACCAATAGTGACTTTTGCATCTCTACATCCTTATAGTAACAATCAACCAGGCAAATGATAACGAATCTCACTTGCTGGGTAAAGCACCCCCTAGAAAGCAAAAAAACCACCTCATCGGTGGGTTTGTTTACTGTTATCCTTCAGCATCAAAGACGGTCTGCAGCCCATAGTTAATGCTATCACGCAGATGGTTGGTATCGGCCGTAACGATGAAGAGTAATGCTGCTACAAGACAGGCCAGGTAGTTTTGATTGGTTAACAACGTTACGATTTTTATCACGGTCCCCCCTCTGATTTTTGATTGAGCGTCACACTGCCGCCGGCATGCCGGCAATAAAAAAAGCGGCAATATCCGCGATATCGCCGCCTTTAACCTGCACGCCGCCGTGGCGGCCGCGATGCGCTACTGCTTGCGCTGCTCCGCCACCTGTTTGGCGGTGACGTTGCCCTGCTTATCGCCGAAGTGGCCGACCACGAAGTTGGCGACCGCCGCCACTTCCTCGTCGGAATAGGCGCTGCCGAACGCCGGCATCATTTCATGCCGATCGCCGATGCTGATGCTCGTCCCCTTCAGAATGGCCTGCACCACGCTGCGCCCCTGCGGATCGTTCACCGCCGTGCTGCCCACCAGCGACGCATACTCGCTCTGGCGGCCCGGCCCGTTCCACTGGTGGCAGCCGCTGCAGTCGTTGGCGAACACCCGCCGGCCGAGCGAACTGTCTTGCCCGCCCGGCAGGATCGGCGTGGAGGCCCCCGCGCCCTTCGGCTGCAGGTTCACCGCCGCCGCGCCGTCGCCGGCGATCGGTTCGATATCGCGCAGGTATTTCACCAGCGCCAGATTGTCTTCCGGCGTCAGGAACTGCAGGCTGTTTTCCACCGCTTCCGCCATCGGGCCGGCGGCGCTGCTGCGCCCCGGCGCATGGCCGGTGGCCAGATACTGCGACAGCTGCTGGTCGCTCCAGCCGCCGATGCCGGTCTGCTTATCCGGCGTGATGTTGGCGGCGAACCAGCCCTGCACCACTTCACCGCTCAGGTGCTTGCTCTGGTTGAGGCCGAACCCCAGATTGCGCGGCGTATGGCACTCGCCGCAGTGGCCGAGCGCCGTCGCCAGATAGGCGCCGCGGTTCCACTGCTCGTCCTTGTTGAGATCCGGCGCAAAGCGCTGCTCATGGAAGAACGCCAGGTTCCAGAATTTCATGCCCCAACGCTGGTTGAACGGGAACGACAAATCGTTTTGCGGGTTGGCCTGCTTCACCGGCGGCAGGCTGAACAGATAATCCTTGATCGCCAGCACGTCGTCGCGGCTCAGTTCGGTGTACGAGGTGTACGGCATCGCCGGATACAGGTTGCCCTGCGGGCCGATGCCCTCACGCACCGCGCGCACGAACTGATCGTCGCTCCAGTTGCCGATGCCGGTCTCCTTGTCGGCGGTGATGTTGGTGCCGTAAATGGTGCCGAACGGCAGCTTGAAGGCGAAGCCGCCCGCATACGGCGTGCCGCCTGGCGCGGTGTGGCACGCCACGCAGTCGGCGGCGCGTGCCAGGTACTCGCCGCGCGCCAGTTTATCGGTGATGCCGGCCGGCGCCCCGGCGATCGGCGCCGCAGGCTCCGCGCCGGTGGGCCGCAGCAGCGTGTACAGCGCGTATCCTCCCGCCAACACCACCACGGCGATAATCAGCCATAACAGCCCTTTCAAGGCGTTGCTCATCGCATCTCTCCCTAACCCAACGCCTTGGCGGCCTGGTGGATGGCGGCGCGAATGCGCACATAGGTGGCGCAGCGGCAGACGTTGCCGCCCATCGCCGCGTCGATGTCCGCATCGCTCGGATCCTTGCTTTGCGCCAGCAGCGCGGTGGCGCTCATGATCTGGCCGGACTGGCAGTAGCCGCACTGCACCACATCCAGATCAAGCCAGGCTTCCTGCACCGCCTTGCCTTCCGGCGTGGCGCCCACGGCTTCGATGGTGGTGATTTTTTTGCCGACGGCGGCGGAGACCGGCGTCATGCACGATCGTACCGGCACACCGTCCAGATGCACGGTACAGGCGCCGCACATGGCGATGCCGCAGCCGAACTTGGTGCCGGTCAGGCCGGCTTCGTCACGCAAAAACCACAACAGCGGCATGTGCGGATCGCCCTCGAAGGTCAGCGGCTGCTCGTTTACGGTTAATTGAATCATCAGGTTCTCTCCTTGTCAGACGCCGGGTTCGCGGTAGGATTATGCAGCGGCAGGCTCAGCGAGGTGCGCGGCCGCCCGAGCAGCGCCAGCGCGTTGCCGACCGCCGGGGCGATGGTCGGCACCCCCAGCTCGCCCACGCCGGTCGGTTTCTCGCTCGAGGGCACGATGATCACCTCGATCTCCGGCATCTCATCGATGCGCAGCGGGCGGAAGTTATTGAAGTTGGACTGTTCGACCACGCCATCTTTCAGCGTGATATTGCCGTACAGCGCCATGCTCAGGCCGTAGCCGATGCCGCCCTCGAGCTGCGCGCGGATCACGTCGGGGTTCACCGCCACGCCGCAGTCCACCGCGCACCACACCTTGTGCACTTTCGGGATGCCGCCTTCGCCGATCGAGACCTCGGCCACCTGCGCCACATAGGTATCGAACGCCTTGGCGACGCCCACGCCGCGCGCGCGTCCGTCCACCACCTTGGCGCCCTGCCAGTCAGCGGCTTTCGCTACCGCGCGCAGCACGCCCGCCGCGCGCGGCGCATCGCCCATCAGCGCCAGCCGCCCTTCGACCGGATCCTGCCCGGTTTCCTGCAACAGCTGATCGATAAAGCTCTCCACCGCGTGGCCGGTGTGGGTGCTGGCCACCGACCGCAGCGAGGTGGTCGGCACCTTGCCCGGCACGATGTGCGCATCGCAGCGGAAGGCTTCGAAGGTGTATGACACCTCACTGGCGCCCTCGACCATCATCTGATCGAGGCCGTTGACCACCAGCGCATCCATCGCGCTGTGGCGCGTCCAGGAATGGCCGACCACGGTATCGGTCCAGCCCACCACCTTGCCGCCGCGGATGGCCCCGCGCAGGCGGTGCAGGATCATCGGGCGATACCAGCCGTTGCGAATGTCGTCCTCGCGCGTCCATACCACCTTCACGCCGTGGCCGGGGCCGATGCCCTTGGCCGCCGCCGCCATGTCGGCCGCCAGATCCGGCCCCAGCGTCGGGTTGCCTAAATCGATGCGCCGGCCGAAGCTGCCGCCCGCCAGAATGGTTTCAATCTGCACCTTGTCCGGCGGCAACTCGAACAGATCGCACAGCTGCTTGTGATCGAGGGTTTGGATTTGGCAGCCGTAGCGCGCCTTGACGCTCTCGCCGTCCCAGAACAGATAGCCGTCCAGCGGCTCCATCGGCGCGTGGGCGACATAGGGGAAGGTGTATTCGGCCTCGATCACCTTGTCGGCCTTGTCGAACACCTCGTCCGGCTTACCGAGACTCTTCGCCACCACGCCGGTTTTCTGCGCCACCTGGCGGAATTCGGCGTAGATCTCCTCGGTGTTGCGCCGTTCGGCCTGCGCGTCGTCCCACGTCACCTTCAGCCGCTCCCGCCCCTGGATCGCCGCCCAGGTGTTTTTGGCGTAAACCGCCACGCCGGTAGCGATTTGCTTCACCGCCACCACCCCCGGCACCGCCAGCGCTCGTTCGGCATCGAAGGTCGCCACCTTGCCGCCGAAGCGCGGCGGCTTCTTGATGGTGACGGTCAACATGTCCGGCTCATGGATATCCTGCGAGAACTGCGCGCTGCCGTTGGTTTTCGCCAGCGAATCGACGCGGTGCAGGCCGCGCGTTTTGCCGATCAGGGTGAAATTGGCCGGATCCTTCAGCGTCAGGCTGGCGGGATCGGGCGGCGGCAGCGTGGCGGCCAGCGCGGCGAATTCGCCGAAGCCCGCCTCGCGCCCGCTGGCGGCATGGCGGATCTTGCCCGCCTGCACGGTAATTTCCTGCGCCGAGGTTTTCCAACTCTGTGCGGCGGCCTGCACCAGCAGCGCACGCGCCATGGCGCCCATGCGCCGCATCTGCTCATAGGCATTGGCCACCGAGCTGGAACCGCCGGTGCCCTGGAATCCGAAGGTCAGGTTTTTGTAGATATTGGTGTCCACCGGCGCGGCGACGACCCGTACCTGCGTCCAATCGGCATCGAGCTCTTCGGCGACCAGCGTCGCCATGCCGGTATAGACCCCCTGGCCCACTTCGGTGTGTTTACTGATCACGGTGACGACGCCGTCGGCGCCGATCTGAACGAAGGCGTTGGCGTCAAACGCCGCCGCGCCGGAGGCGGCCGGGGCAGCCGAACGCGCCAGCGCGCCGGTGGACGGCAGATAGGCGCCGATCACCAACGCCCCGGCGCCGACGATAAACCGCCGCCGCGAAAGCGGAACTTGGGATATGCTCATTGCTCATGACTCCAAAAAAGCCGAAGGCGTCACTGCCTTCGGCGAAACAAATCTTGTTATGGAATGGCTTGTCGCGCCCGTCAGGTGATATAGCGCAACAGAGCAATAATTAGCGTAGCCTATTATCCAGCAGGCCTAATCTTGATAAGGGATTTTTCGTTGAGGAATCGTGCGCTGCGGGCCATCGGCGCCAGGCGGCCGCTGGGCGCGTCTTTAAATGCATTTGTGCTATAAATGAAACACTTCCAATCTCTATGAGCCTTACCGCTATGTCGGAACACAAGAAATTTCGTCTGTATCGGCCGCTGCAAGGGTTAAGCCATACCTTTGGCGATCAATGGTTTGCCCTGAAAGCCGAAGCGTTCGCCCGCTTCTTCGGCACGCCGACTTTTTTGGTGGGACAAACGGTGGTGGTCGGCGTGTGGATCTATCTCAACCTCGCCGGCTTCACCAAATTTGACCCTTACCCCTTCATTCTGCTGAATCTGGCGTTCAGTCTGCAGGCCGCCTACGCCGCGCCATTGATCCTGCTGGCGCAAACCCGCCAGGCCGAGCGCGACCAGGCGCATGCCTTGGCCGATGCCCGGCACCGGGAAGATCTGGATGAGGCGATGGCACAGCGGCAAACCCTGGCCGAACGGCAGTCCGAACAGCTGCTCGAGCTGCTGAAGCAAAATACGGAATTAACCGCCCTGACGAAGCAGATGGCCGAGCGCATTGAAAACCTCACCCTTCAGCTCGCCAACCGCGAGCGCCTGTAACGGCGTTATCCCTCAGTTCTGCGTCGTCGCCAGATAGGAGAAGACGCTGAGCAGGTTGATTTGCGCCGCCATGTTGTCGCTGTCGAAGGCCACGGTCAGCGCGTCCTGGCGCTGCACGCCGGGCACCAGGCTGAACAGATCCGCCAGCACCGGTTTGGCCGCCATCAGCGTCAGCCGGTAAGGCGGCATGAAGCGGCGTTCCACCGGCAGCTTCCCGCCCTGGCGCACCTGTTGCATCGCCCGTTCACGGATCTCGGCGCGCGCCCGCTGCGGGCTGAGCGATTCGGCGGCGGTTTGCGAGATGGCGCGCTTCACGCACACATAGCCAGACTGAGGATAACGTTCAGCAATCCAGCGTTGCAGCTCGTCGTCACCGCTCACCAGCCACAGCGGCACGTTCAATTCGGCCGCCGCCGCTGCATACAGATCGCTTTCGCCCACCGCTTCGCCGTTCAGGCTGACACGGTAAAAGGCCCGGCCGTTGATGGTGTGCGCCAGCACGCCATGTTCACCGGCAGCGCTGTGGTAGCCGATAAACATCAGGCCGTCGTAGCGTTGGTGTTGCAGCCCTTCCACCATCGACAGCCCGCGCGGTTTGCCCTGCACCAGCCGCGCGCGCCCATCGATGCGATCGGCGCGCAGGTTCTGCATCATGGCGTGGCTGTCGGCCACCGTCACCTCGGTGGCCCCGCCGGCGAAAGCGCCGTCGATGGCGGCGTTGACCTCCTGCTCCATCAGTTCACGCGCCGCCGCATAGTCGGCGTGGGCCGGGTTGCACTGCTCCGGCCGCATCACGCCGGCAATACCTTCAATATCCGCAGAGATAAAGACCTTCACATCACACTCCCGTTATTTAATTTGCCGCCGCCAGCCGGTCGAGCAGCGGGCCCAGCGCTGCGCGCGCATGCTGCTGGAAGCCGCTGACGCCTTCGGCGCTCAGCAACGCATCCAGCACCGCGTATTCGGTGGCGTCCGCCGCCGCCGCAAACAGCGGCTCCAGCCTTTCGTCCGGCAGCGTGGCCCCCAGCAACCGGGTGGAAAACGCCAGCGCGATATCGCCGGAGCCATGCCCCCAATGGCTGCCCACCCGCCCCAGGCCCGCGCCCGCTCTGCGGGCGATGCGGTTCAGCTGGCGACTGTCCAGCGCGCGATCGCAGGCGATGATGATAATGACCGAGCCGGCGTCCACCTGCGGCGGCGGATCCGCCAACAGCTTGCCCAGCGCCGGGCCAACGCGCACGCCGCTCAGCGTCAGCGAGTCGAGGGTGCCGAAGTTGGCCAGCACCAGCACGCCGAGCATGGTGCCTAACCCCGGGCAATAGCGCGAGGCCGTGCCGATGCCGCCCTTCAGGCCGAAGCTGCTCATGCCGCGCCCGGCGCCGACGCTGCCGCGCGCAAAGCGGGTGGAATGGTTATCCAGCGCGCTGAAGACGTGCTCCTCGCGCACCGCCATCGCCTGAATATCGTTGAGGTAACCGTCGTTGCACTCCAGTACCAGCGGGTTGATGGTGGCGCTGCCGCGGCCGATCTGCGGGTAGCGCAAGCAGCTGCGCCGCACCATGGCGTTAAACAGCGTGCCGACGGCGAAGGTGTTGCTCAGCAGAATAGGCGTCTGCAACTCCCCCAGCTCATTCAATTGCACCAACCCCAGCGGCTTGGCGAAGCCGTTGAGCACCGCGCTGCCGCACGGCAACGGTTGGTTGAACAGATCGCCCGGCGGCACGATGGCGGTGACGCCGGTCTGGCATTCGCCGTCGGCCAAGGTGTGATGCCCGACGCTGACGCCCGGCACGTCACACAGGCTGTCGGTCGGCCCGGCCGGATAGCGCGCGCCCGGCAGGCGGCGATGGCGCCGCCAATAGCTCAGCAGATTGTCGAGGCTTTGTTGTTCAAACACCTGGCTGTCTATCATGGTTCGCTCATCCGCCGTTAGCCCATCAGAAAACCAGAATATCGCGCAATACGCCGCGCCGTAAATTGAAAGCCGAAGCGGGCAGCAAAAATAGCCTGGCCCCATCACCGTTCAGACCCACTCGCAGGGCATCGAAGACGCCCTGCTGCGTTATCAGGAATGCGGGTGAAAGATCTGGTGCTGAAGGCGCGCAAACGCTGCGACGTGGTGCACGGCAAAGACATGGCTATCACCCACGGCGGGTATGAAGACTGAAGAGCGAAATCGGCAAACGCATTCTCGCCGGCATGTGGGAGACCATTTTTGGCGGCCCGCAGGCCTGAGCCTTATTGGGGTTTTAGCGGGCAAAACAGTGCAAATAGCCGGTGCCGCTGGTGATGTCCCCCTTATCCAAAATGTATTACCCGATCTGCCGACGCAATGGTCGTTTCACGGTGGGCAATGATCACCTTCGTGATATTGAGTCTCTTGATGGCCTGATTCACCACAGCCTCGCTCTCCTTATCCAGCGCACTGGTGGCCTCATCCAGGAACAAAATCGCCGGCTTCTTGTAAATCGCCCGGGCAATGAACAGGCGTTGCTTCTGCCCGCCGGACAATCCTTCCCCCAGTTCGCCGATCGGGGTTTCATACCCCATCGGCATACGCATAAGCACATCGTGCAGATAGCTGGCACGGGCACAGACCTCCATCCAGGCGTCGTCCACCTCGTCCGCGAACCCGCAGATATTTTCCCGGATCGAGCCGGAGAAGAGCTTGTCGTCCTGCATCACGCAGGCGATCATCTTGTGGTAGTTGTTGACGCCAAGCTGCCGGATATCGACGCCGTTCACCTCAACCCGCCCTGAGTCCGGGGGAAACAGCCCGCACAACACTTTCATCAACGTGGTCTTGCCGGCGCCGGATGGGCCTACGATGGCCACGCTCTCGCCCGGCGCCACAGTGATGTCCAGGCCATCAAAGATGGCCGGTGACTGGCTGTCGTAACGATAACTCAGGGCATGGGTCGTCAATCCAACGGGTTGCAGGCCCGCCGTATAAGGATGGTCGGGTTTACGCGCCTCCCGCGGATGCAGGGCGATATCGGCAATGCGCTCGTTATGCAGGTTCATCATGCGCAGCTGCAGCAAAAACTCTGTCAGCGACCCGATGCGGTCGGAAAACTGCCCGCGAAAGGCGCCGAACGCCACGAACATGCCGAGGGTCATCTGGTTATCGATCACCAGACTGGCTCCCAGCCAAAGAATAACGATCTGATCGCAGGTGGCAATGAAGGTGTTGATCCCGCCAAACAGCATGTCCATGCGGGTGACCCGGATACCGGTATTGATGGTGTCGATTTCAAGGTTGAGCCAGTGGGCAATGCGACGTTCCGCCATGCCCTGCATTTTGACGGTGGCGATACCATACAGCGTCTCCATAAAATACGAGCTGGCCCGAGCCTCTCTGACCAGCGCTTCTTCGGACAGTTGGCGATAATAGCCGTAGGTCAGCAGCCGCATCAGCACGTAGAGCGCGGTGAACGCAATCACCACCCAGGTCAACCAACCGCCATACAGCACCATCACCACCAGCACGCCGATCACCATGATGCCGTCCATGATGGCGCCGATAATACTGGTGGTAAAGGTGCTGCGCAGCGTATCCAGCGAGCGGAAGCGTGACTGAATGTCACCCAGCTTACGCCGTTCAAAGTAGCCCAGCGGCAGGCGCAACAAGTGGGTAAACAACCCGGACTGCCACTGTACGTTGATGAGCGTCGACATGACCAACCCGGACCATGCCCGCACCATGCCAATGGTGGCCCGCAATAGGATGAACATCATCAGTCCGGCACAGATGAGCGTCAGCAATCCGCGATCCCCGGCGGGAATAGCGTGATCCATCACCAATTGCGTGCCAATCGGCATGACCAGGTTGATGGTTTCGAACACCAGAGACAGGCAAAATATTTTGCCGAGCGCCCCCTTAAGACCGTGTACGCTGCCAATCAGCGTGCGCAGGTGAATGCGATGGCGGACGCTGTCGGCGGTGAAGGCGCTGCCGGGCCAGGCCTCAAGCGCCACGCCGGTGAAACTGTGCGACAGTTCCGTCAGGCTGACGACCCGGCGCCCCCGCGCCGGATCATGCAGCACCGCGCGGTGACCTTTGATACTGACCAACACCACGAAATGGTTGAACTCCCAGTGCAAAATACAGGGGAGTTTCAGCGCGCTGAGCTCGCCAATATCAAGTGATAGAGGGCGAGTGGCCAGTCCCAGCTGTTCGGCTATACCGATTAACCCGGTCAGCGTGGCGCCGCGGGTTGACAGGTTGAATTGCCGACGCAGCGCGATAAGGTCAATGTTTTTGCCGTAGTGGCCACAAATCATCGCCAGGCAGGCCAGCCCGCACTCCGATGACTCGGCCTGGTGCACCATCGGGACCCGATGGCGCAGCCGAAAATCCAGCTGTCTAACCTGCTGTTTGAACGTGGGCTTACTCATCGACCGGCCCCGTCGCGCTGTGCTTCATGTCGTAGAACGGTGACAGCATCCACTGATAAATCGTCCTTTTTTCCAGAAACAAAGTACTTTGCGCTGTCATGCCGTTTTCCAGGCTCAGACGTTTACCGTCGTAGGCAATGGCCTGTTTCTCCGGCATAACAATCACCTTGTAGTACGGTACGGCGGCGGTCAGTGCCGCTTTAGGAGCCCCTTGGTAGGTCAGCATTTCCTGAGGCGAAGCCGGGACTTTGGAGATAACAGACACGGTGCCGGCGAACTGGCCAAATTTTTCCGCCGGAAAGGCGTCATAGCGCACATTGACCTTATCTCCGGCGGTAATGTAAGGGATGGCGTCGTTGGGCACCCAAAGCACCAGAGCATAGTGTTCGATATCTTGAGGGAGTAGCTGCAGCAGGCTGTCGCCTATGTTGACCATCTGACCGACCGTGACGCTCAGAGAGTCGACTCGACCGTCGGCCAGTGCGCGGATGATGATGGCCCCGCCGGCATCGATATTCAGTAACTCTTTTTGCAACTCGTAGCGCTGCAACTCCATCTGGTAAATTTGATTGTCGAATTCGGCGGCCTGGGTTTGAATCCGGCTTTCCAGCGCGGTGATCTGCAGCGCATTCTGTTCATTCTGGCCAGACAGACTCAGCAGATTGTTGTGTTGTTGGTAATACAATGCCACCTGGTTGGTGAGCTGATCCTTGTTGATCAGCCCCGTGGTCTGATAGTGCCGGTAGTTCTCCATGTTTTCCTTTGCGATACGTATCCCTTCCTGGGCGCGTTCGAGGATGTCGGTTGAACGGGTTAACGCGGCGGTATATTGTGCCTTTTGTTTTTCCAGCATGGTGAGCGTGGCCTGCTTGCTGCTTTCCAGTCGGCTGATAATTTGTGCAATGCGCGCCTGTTGGCTATTGATGTCCCGACGTTGGTTGTCGCTGACCACACCACTATGGGTACTCTTGCTGACGTCGATCTGGTAAATGGGCGCGCCGGCGGTGATCACCTGCCCTTCGGTGACAAACTGTTTGACCACCACCCCCTGGACGGCGGAATAGACGTTAGCGGCGCGCGGATAGGTGCTGATCTCTCCGGTCACGTTGACCCGTCGGGTATAGGTACCGGCGATCGCGAAAGTGAGAAAGACAATGAAAAAAAACAGGCAGAGCCCTGCAGCGAGCCAAAAGGGAATGCCGGGCAACAGCAATGCCCGCCCACGCCATTTCATTTTCTGACTATCGATCGCTTCCTGGCGAAACATACTCAGCGTCCCTTAGTGAAGTATCATGAAAAAATTCACACGCTAGTAGATTGACAATAACCCATCGAAACTTAAATCACTTTGCATCCAAAGCTATTTTTTATTTTCGCCATGTGGAATAGGCGCCATCAGGTGTATCTATGTTGTGTTGGAATAGTGCAATGCCAAAATCAGAATTTTGCATGCACTCTGCTATAACATGTGGTTCAACTGAATATTCAATATTGAATAATTTATAAGCCAATCCCAATAAAACCTCGACAATTAATCCCGGACCGGTTAAGACCGGAGTCACACAATAGCTCCTTGTTATTAACTCGGTCCGCCATGTTAAAAGTCTGGTCAGGTAATACGTGGTCTTATCATCAACGTAACAATCAAATATGCAATTATTTTTTTCCAAAAAGCGATACCTTTTCTTCATGGTCCTAAGGATAATCCTTATCGCTTTTGATTTTTGATGAGAAGATATGAAATTATTAAAATAAACACCTTTAAATCTTCTGAGCGATCCTAGCGCCAACAAATTTTTATAAACGTATATTTCCCCCAATGGCAATATCATATCCATAGAAAAATCAGAGAGATCCTGTTCGATAAGCCGTTTTATTTTTTCAAACCCAACAACATTTACTCCTGACTCATTCTCATCACAGCCAATCACTACTTCAGACCGTAGCTCTTCTGAATTTATCTTTTTTAAAAAACAGATGGTCTTAAATAAGAGAAGCGAGTCACTCTCGATAATGCCCTCCTCTTCTATATACTTATTTAACCCATGATATATGTTATCAGTGTATGGGAGTGTGTCAACATCGACATAAGTTCCACCATATTGGTAGATAATTAAAAGCCTGATGATGTCGCTTGCACTGGCAAGATTACACCTTAATATAATCTCATAATAATAATACTTAATGAAGTCTTCAGAACCGTTGCAAAAAAGTTCCGTTATACTCTTTTTTATAAAGCCCCTGCAATCAAACCATGCGTCTTCTATAGCCATTGGCTGTCTTTGATAAGGGATCTCATTTTTTATCAAAAAATCAATAACTAGCTCATCAAAAGAAAAGCCCTTCTTTATTTTGTGGTATATATAATTAAAAGCTGAGTTTTTTATTTTTAACTCAGCACTTGCTTTATTTTTAATTTTTTTTGCGTTGACAAAATCTTGTATGGCATTGTTTAGTAAATGACACAGTGAAGAGTCTTTGTCATACCAAAAGAATATCTGCTTATCTTTATTCGTTTTTTTCCATATGTCGATATAATGCGTATTTACTTCATTTAAGTCACCGATCCATACAAAATGCAGGATGTTTGGAACTGATAACCTTTCTATCTTTGGCAAATCAACACCCAATACGCCATGGTCCATTTAAATCACCACGCAAAATATAGTATAAATAACTTTAATGATTCAATACTGATTATGGCTCAGCTAAATAAATAAACCATGACCATAACAATGACGCAAATAGAACAGAGCAATAAATCACCAGAAAAATTTTTCAGTGAATCTAAATAGTCATTGCTGTTCTTATTTAGTTTGTTAATGGCATCGTTCTCGTTCTCAGCGTCTACTTCAACATGATGCTTTCTGAACCCCTTCTGCTTCATATCTTTAATTATTGCTCGTGTCACCACTTCCTTTCTCAGCACCCTTGATTCATCGCTCTTTATAAAAACAACATATTTATTCATCATATACCCCATAAAAGCACAGAATTTTACTTCTGTGCTGGGATTGCAACTGTTAATTAACGTTTGGTTCCGGATTCTCTGGTCTCTCTCGGTCCAGTGCCATTGCCGCCATACCCATTTCCTGTAGAACTGCCATTCCCCCAGAAACCACTGGCGCCGGAACCGCTGCCATAAGGGCTGTTTTTTGACAAGAATGACTGAAGCCCGCGGTCACCGCCGTTATTTCCACCACGATCTGAAGAACCAGAGCCTCCGTTATCAGACGATCTTTTTCCACTCCCATCGCGATCCTGCCATCCCCCCGACACCGCATCGAATTGGCTACTTAAAATTTCCTTCATAAATATTCTCCTATGGGTTTACTGGTTTTACAGTCATTAAAAATAGCTGTAGTAGCAAAAGTAAAACACACTAATAACAATCCATAACCATCCTGTATTTCAGGATTAAAAACAATAAGCTAAGTGTGTTCTAAATATTGCAACCCATCATATGGGAATAAAATACAGAATAATATACCTGACCTAATTACACATAAGTGCTATCGATTTAATTAATTGAACGCCAAACAATCTCAATTCCCAAGATTAATAACCCGATAAAGAAAAGGCGGCGAAAAATCAGCGGGCTGCTGTGACGACGCACGATCCCGCCCAGCCACATGCCGCCCAGCGCCGGCAGCAGCGCCAGCAGCGAACCGCCGAGCAGCGCGCCGGGCAGCGCCTGATGCCAGGCTAATCCGGCGGCCAGCGCCAGCGTCGAGACGGTGAACGACAGCCCCAGCGCCTGCACCAGATCGTCACGCGCCAGGCCCAATGCGTTCAGATAGGGCACCGCCGGTATGACGAATACGCCGGTGGCGCCGGTCAGCGCACCGGTCACCAGGCCGCACAGCGGCCCCAGCCAAGGCTCCGCCGTGGCGGAAACGCGCCAGTCGAAACGGGTGAATCCCAACAGCGCATAGCCGATCAGGCAAACGCCCAGCGCCAGCGGCGCCAGGCGGCCGTCGGTGGCGGTGAGCGCGCCGGCGCTCAGCAACGTGCCCAGCGTGACGCACAGCATCATCGGCCAGAGCCGGCGGCACAACGCTCCCAGCCGCGGCCCGCACAGCAACTGCCACAGATTGGTGACCAGTGAAGGCAACAGCAGCAGCGCGGCGGCCTGCCCCGGCGGCATCATCAGGCTGAGCAGCCCCATCGACACCGTCGGCAACCCCAGGCCGATCGCCCCCTTGACCGTGCCGGCCAGCGTAAAAATGCCCGTCAGGGCGATAATCTCGAGTAACGTCAGCGACATGCGTCTATCCTTATGGCAATCAACGGCCCGATTGTGGCCGGCGGCGCGGCGCGGCACAATGCGGCAATGGCAGAGCCTGCCTGCGGCAAAGACAGAGGAAGAACGCATGCATTTTGACTTTATCGATCTGCGGCTGTTGGCGGCGGTGCTCGAGACCGGCAGCATCACCGCCGGCGCCGAGCGCGTCGGGCTGTCGCTGGCCGCCGCCAGCGCACGCATGCGCGGGCTGGAGCAACAGGCCGGCGTGGCGCTGCTGACGCGCAATCCGCGCGGCGTCCAGGCGACGTCGGCCGGTGAACGCCTGTTGCAGCACGCGCGCGTGCTGCTGCAACAGCGCGACCGGCTGCGGGGCGACATGGCCGAGTTCGCGCCGGGCCAGCGCAGCCAGCTGCGCATCGTCGCCAATACCGTCGCCGCCGACGCTTTTCTGCCGGAGCTGCTGGCGGATTTTCTGGTGCTGCACCCGCACACCGACATCGCGCTGGAGGAGCTGCCCAGCCCGGTCATCGCGCAGGCGATCGCCGAACAGGCGGCGGATATCGGCATCGTGGCGGATCACGCCGATCTGCGCGGGCTGGCAAGCTACCCCTTCCGGCAGGATCGTCTGGTGCTGGCGCTGCCGCCGGAGCATGCGCTCAGCGGCCGCCGCACGGTCAGCTTCGCAGACACCCTGTCTTTTGAGTTTATCGGCCTGCCGGAAGAGAGTGCGCTGCAACAGCATTTGGAACGGCTGGCGATACGCAGCGGCGGCCCGATGCGGCTACGGGCGCGCGCCGCTAATTTCGACGCCATCTGCCGCATGGTGTGGCGCGGCGCCGGGCTGGCGGTGGTGCCGGAAGAGAGTGCCCAACGCCATCCGCAGATCCGACACGGCGCCCTGCCGCTGACGGACGATTGGGCGACCCGGCGCCTGTCACTGGTGGTGCGCGAATGGGCGCTGCTGCCGCTGCCGGCGCAGCGGCTGGTGGCGTTCCTGCGCCAGGGGGAAGGCGGTATTACAGGTGATCGTTGAACCAGGCGATCTGACGGCCGATGATGCCGGCGAAATGCGGGCCGGCGTACATGTCATAGTGCTTCGCATTCTGCTCGACATGCAGCGCCTTCTTCGCGCTGCCTACCGCCTCATACAGCGCGATGCCCTGCTCCGGCGGATTCACGGTATCGCCGCCCGCCACCACCACCAGTACCGGGCATGTGACTCGCGCCGCATTGTCACGCGGCTGATAGCGCAGCGTTTCGCGCACGGTCAGGAACGGGATCTTGATGTCCATCGCCGGGTAACGCACCTTGTTCTCCTCGAAGAACGCTTTCGACTCGTCATCGCTCAACACCCGGGTGACGGCGACAAACATCTCTTTGCCGGTGGCCTGCTTCTTCTCCG
Source organism: Serratia sp. 2880STDY5682894 (assembly GCF_001537385.1). Lineage (NCBI taxonomy): Bacteria > Pseudomonadati > Pseudomonadota > Gammaproteobacteria > Enterobacterales > Yersiniaceae > Serratia > Serratia sp. 2880STDY5682894. The sequence continues at coordinate 405,036 of NZ_FCJA01000001.1, forward strand.
CCATTTTGTCCAGCGTGGCGATGAACGCCTGTTTTTCGTCGGCGGCCATTTTCCCCGTCACGATGGTTTCCCCGTCGGCGAAGGCCAGCTGGCTAACGACGCACTTGATGGCCGGCTCGGCCGCGGCAGCGCCGAACACGTGGCAGCCGCCAAACGACGTGCCCCACAGGCCGATGCGCTCGCTGTCGATCTGCGGCTGCGTTTGCACCCACCGGCTCACCGCCAGGATATCCTCAATCTGCAGCGCCGGTACCAGCCGCCCGCGTTCACCCTCGCTGGCACCGAAGCCGCGATAGTCAAACGTCACCGCCGCAAAACCGGCGTTGACGAAGGCCTCGGCAAAGGCCGGCAGCAACAGCTCCTGAATGCCGCAGAAGCCGTGGCACAGAATAATCGCCGGAACCTTGGCCGGGTTATCAGGTAAACGAACTGTTACGGCCAGGCCGCTTTCCATTTTATGCGTGGTTAATGTCATGTTAACTTCCTGTTTTTTATAGGTAAGGTAAAAATCAGGCTAACATTAATCCCCGAATGAGCGCCGCCAGTCAATAACCCAATGTAACAATTTACAATGTTAATGATTCCCCGGCTCCGCGCGCAGCCGTGCCACCTGCGCCTCCACGTCGCGCCAGGCCGGTTTGTCGCCGGCATAGCGTTGGCGCAGATAATTCACCAGCGCCGTCACCTGCCGATCGGAAAAGCTGTCCTTAAAGCCCGGCATAAAGCCCAATTCGGCGGTGGCCGGTTTGGGGATCCCTTGCAGGATCACTTTGATCAGGTTATCGGGGCGATCGCTGAAGATATTGGTGTTATTGGCCAGATCCGGGCTGACGCCGAACAGCTGCGGCCCACCGGCAGCGGCGCTGTGGCAGGCCTGGCAAGCGCCCTGAAACAACCGCTCGCCGGCCAGCTGCCCCGCCGCCGGCAAGGCGCGGGCCGCCAACTGCGCCTGCGGTTCCACATTCAGCGTCGTCTTGGTGCTCAGCGACATCACATAGTTGGCCATCGCCCGTAGATCGCTCTGCGGCAACGTCGCCAGTTCGCTGACCACCGGCCCCATCGGCCCGGCCGCCACGCCGTGCTCGGCAGAATGCCCGCTGCGGAAGTACTGAAACAGCTGCTCCTCGGTCCAGGGCTTGTCCGCATTGGCCAATTGATTCAGCGCCGGCGCTTCCCACCCGTCCACCATCCCCCCCGCCAGGAAAGCCGCGCCGCCCTTTTCTGCCCCCAGCAGATTGCGCGGCGAATGGCAGGCGGCGCAGTGGCCGAGCCCGTTGACCAAATAGGCGCCGCGATTCCACTGCGCGCTTTGTTGCGGATCGGGTTGAAATTCCCCCTGGCGCAGGAACAGCGCGTTCCAACCCGCCATCAGCGGCCGCAGGTTAAACGGGAAGCGCATCTGATTGGCCGGATTGCTTTGGCGCACCGCCGGTTGCGACATCAGATAAGCGTACAGCGCCTGCATGTCGCCGTCGGTCATTTTACTGAATGCGGTGTAGGGAAATGCCGGATACAGATGGCGGCCGTCGCGGGCGATGCCCTGGCGCATCGCCCGATCGAACGCGGTAAATGACCAGTTGCCGATGCCGGTTGCCACGTCCGGGGTAATGTTGGTGCTGTAGAGCGTGCCGAACGGCGTCGCCATCGCCAGCCCGCCGGCGTTGGTCGCCCCTT
>NZ_FCJA01000001.1:406993-509413 GCF_001537385.1 Serratia sp. 2880STDY5682894
GCGTCGAACACCGCGTTGGCGATGGCCGCCGCGCTGGGCACTGACGCCGACTCCCCGGCGCCCAGCGGCGGATCGTAAGGGCGCGGCATCATCACCACGTCCACCTCCGGCACCTCCGGGAAGGTCAGGATCGGGTAAGCCCCCCATTCTTTGGCGGAGACCGTTGATTCCTCAAAGGTCACTCGCTCTTTCAACACCCGGCTGGTCGATTGCAACACGTTGCCGTGAATTTGGTGGCGCACACCGTCCGGGTTGACCATCATGCCCGCGTCGTGGCCGACCACGATGCGCGTCACCGCCACTTCGCCGCTGGCTTTGTCGATCGCCACGTCGGCCACCCAGGCGGCCCAGGCCGCGCCAAAGCCGGGAAACTTGCTGTGGATGTAACGGGCGTAGGCAAAGCCGCGCCCGCGCAGCACGCCGTCTTCCGCCGGGGTCTGCATCGGTTCGGTATGCGGCGTCCAGCCGGCGCGCTCTGCGGTGCTGCGCATCAGCTCACTGGCGCGTTCGTCATGGATATAGCGCAGCCGGTATTCCAGCGGATCGACGCCGGCGGCGTGGGCCAGCTCATCGATATAAGATTCGTGGGCGAAGGTGTTCGGCAAGGCGGAAACGCCACGCATCCAGGAGGCGCGCACGATCGGCGCCATGTCTTCGATGCTGACGCGCAGCGCCGGATATTCATAAGGCGGCACCGAGGTGCGGTCGCCCATTTCATAGGCCACCGGCAACGGCTCGACCCGACCGGTCAGCAGCAGCGCCAGCGTCGGCGCGCCGTTGGAAGGGTAATAGGTGCGAAAGTCGTAGGCGACCGGGTGCCCGGCGGCGTCCAGCCCGCCGTCCACCTCCATCAGCTGCGCCGTGCCCTTCGGTTCCCACACATGTTCTTGTTCGCGGGTCAGCTGCACCCGCACCGGCCTGCCCACCGCGCGCGACAGCAGCGCCGCGTCGGCGCAGACGTCATCGGCGCAATTGCGGCCATAGCAACCGGCCGCCTCCATGCGAACAATCTCGATCTGCGCTTCCGGGTATTCCAGCAGCCAGGCCAGATCGGCGCGCAGCAGGTGCGGGTTCTGGCTGCCTGACCAGACCTGCAGGCGCTCCGGCCGGTAGTCCGCCAGCGCGCAGGAAGGGCCAATCGAGGCATGCAGCTGATACGGCCACAGGTAGCTGCGGGTGAAACGCCTGTCGGCCGCCGCCAGCGCCGCGTCCACATCGCCGGTATCGTGCACCACCCGGGTCGAATGCGGGTTGTCGTGCAGCGCCTGCGCCACGTCGGTCATCTGCGGCAAATTGCGCCGCCAGTCTTTCCAGCTGACCTGCAGCGCCTGCGCTGCCTTGATCGCCTGCTCTTCACGCTCGGCGACAATGCCGATGAAATCGCCGATCACCACCAGTTTGACGATGCCGGGAATATGCGCGATCGAGGTTTCGTCCACCGCCAGCAGGCTGGTGCCGACAAATTCGCCGCTGTCGTAACCGGCATAGGGCGGCCGCACCACTCGGCCGTGCAGCATGTTCGGCAGGCGCATATCGTGTACGAAGGTGGTTTCGCCGGTCGCCTTGGCCGGAATATCGACGCGCGCGGCGCTGGTGCCCACCAGGCGATACTCCGCCTGCGGTTTCAGCGGCGCGTCGCCGGAAATCGACAGCTCGACATGACCGCCGGCCACCAGCTCGGCGTAGCTGAGCGCCTGCCCCTGCGGACTGCGGATCACGCCCTCCTCCAGCGTCAGCTGTTCCACCGGCGCGTCGAAGCGCTGCGCTGCCTGGCGCAACAGCCAACGGCGTGCTTCGGCGGCGGCGTTGCGCAGCGGCACGGCGGAGATCTGCAGCGTGGCGCTGGCGATGGTGGCACCCTGATTCGGCGCGCGCTCGGTATCGCCCAACACCATACGCACCTGATCCATGCGCAGGTACAGCTCTTCGGCGACGATCTGCCCGAGCGCGGTGCGCACGCCGGTGCCGAGATCGACATGGCCGTTAAAGGCATAGATTTCGCCGCTGCCGCACAGGGCGATAAACAGCCCTTGCTCCCTGGGCTTCAGCACCGGCGTTTGCCCTTTGGGCACCGGCCCCGACGGCGGTTGCACGCTGTCAACGATCAGCAGCACGCCGTCGCGCTGCAGCAATTCGGCCTGGCTCGGCGATGAGGGACGGGAATCAGTCATGGGCGTGGGCGTCCTCATCGCGGCAGAGAATGATGGCGCGCTGAACCGCACGCAGGATTTCGAGATGGGTGCCGCAGCGGCACAGGTTGCCGGACAGCGCCTGACGGATCTCCGCCTCGCTCGGGGCGGGATTGCGATCCAACAGGGCTTTGGTGGTCATGATCATGCCGTTGAGGCAGTAGCCGCATTGCGCCGCCTGCTCTTCGATAAAGGCACGCTGCACCGGGTGCAGGCGCTGGCGATCGCCAAGGCCTTCCAGGGTCACGATCGCCCGGCCGGACACGCCGAGCGCCGGGATCACGCAGGAGCGCGCCGCCACGCCGTCGATCAACACGGTACAGGCGCCGCATTCGCCCAGGCCGCAGCCGTATTTCGGGCCGTTGAGCGCCAGATCGTTGCGCAGTACCAGCAAGAGCGGCGTATCCGCCATCACCTGCGCATGAAGCTGTTCGCCGTTCACCGACAGCATCAGCGGATGCTCCGTCAGCGTGGTGTTCGCGCCTTCCCTGGGCGACTGCACTTCAGATATCGCCATTGTTCGCGTCTCCGCCTGCACTTGATGGTCTTATGGGCTGGCCTCTCGCCACCCACCACCAGGCAACCGACGTTGCGCGGGCGAATCAGCCGGTGGGCGGATCTTCCAGCATTTTATTCAGCAGGAATATCAGCGCTATCCGTTCGGCCGGGTTGAGCGTGCCGAACGTCAGCTCTGTAATTTTCGCCGCCTGCGGCACCGTTTCCGTCAGCAGCACGGCGCCGGCGTCGGTCAGGCCGACCACCACCTTGCGCCGATCCACCGGATCCGGCGTCACCGTGATCAGATCGCGCGCCTTCAGCCGCTCGACGATGCCGCGTATGGTGGCCTGATCCACCGCCGTCACCTGCACCAGCTCGGTCAGCGAGCTCGGCCCCATATCGCGCACCGCGCACAGGGTGATGAACTGCACCGCCGTCAGCTGCGAGTCGCCGACGTTTTGCTGGAAAATCGCCAGGTGGCGCTGATAAACCTTGCGCAGCAGGTGCCCGACTTGCTCGGTAAAATGATAATTTTCGGGTTGGCCGCTCACGGCTGACGGGTATTCGGGGGGCGTCATTGCGTTACTCTCACCATCTATGGAATCCACGAGAATAGTACAAACCCCCGCCGTTGGCAGCAACGATTAAGCCCGGCGCACGCGCGAGGCCTCCGGCGCCACCACTTCCCCGTCCGCCACCACCGTTTGCCCGTCGAGGCGGATGTCGCAGCGGCGCAGCGCGATGTCCATATGGCAAGGCGTTTTGCGCGTGCCGCCCACTTCGGTATTCGGCCCGGTGGAGAACAGGAAGTTGCCGTAAAACGCGCGCGCGTCCATGCACATGCCGTCGTTCTTGTCGTGCAGGCCCATCGCCGTCCACTGGGCGCGCGGCTGCAGGCCCCAGCCGATGTGCGAGATGCCGTACACCTCCGGATCGTCAAAGTATTTCATGTATTCGCGCAGGTATTCCGCCTCGAAACCGCCGTGAATGCGGGCAACGAACCCTTGTTCGATCTCCAGCGTGATGCGTTCGCGCGCGTAGCTTTTAAACGGCAGCAAGATATCGCCGACCTCCAGCACCAGCACCCCTTCCGCCTGCTCCTCATTCGGCCAGGTGAACAGGAAGCCGCTCGGCCAGTGATCCCAGCGCCCCGGTTCATCGGCATAGCCGTACTCGGTCACCGTCGGGTATTGCCCGAGCGGCGCGCGGAAATCGCTGCCGGCGGCGGAGGTCACCTGCATCAGCTTCGCCTGCTCCAGTACGGCGGCGGCGGCCAGCACCCGCGCCTTGTCATCCGCGTTGGGCAACATGCGCGCCAGCACCTCCGGCGGCTCCACCGCCAGCAGGATGCGGGTGCCGGTTTTCAGGATCTGCTCCTGCTCCGGCGAATGCAGCAGCATCATGGTATCGACGATCAGATCGGCAGCCTCCAGCGCACGCTGCGCCGCCAGGTTGCCGGTCAGCGCGGTATCGCCGCAATAGGCGGTCATGTCGTTGCCCATCGCCCGCGGATGGTTGAACGCCGGCAGCTCGACGGCATACACCCTGGCGCCCAGCCGCAGCGCCGCGTCGGTCGCGGCGCGCACCGTGCGCGCATCGGAATAATGGCTTTTCAAAATCGCCACGCTCTGCGAAGCATCGACCTTCGACAGCGTAAGCACCTGCTCGAACAGCTGTACCAACTGGGTTTCATTGACCGCCATGGCCTGTCTCCTGTCTCGTCAAGGGTGTCCGACGCCCGCAAGGCGGCGGTGATTTTTCAAACAATTTAAAGTGAACACACTCGTTTTTATCTAAGTCAAAAAAGCAAAGGAAAGCAAGTCGCGACTGTCCATCATAAGAAAGTCCTATTTCATCCCTCTGCAATCCTGTGATTAACATGAGTTTAACAGTAATGCGCCGTCAATTAGCGTGAGCAAGATCTGATTTAACACTTTTGCAACTTTGCGTTATCTAGTGCATACACTATAAATCGATCGTCCAGCCACGCGTTGGGCCTACGCTGAAAAAAGCCAACAGACAGGGGAAACATGATGAGCAAACAACCACGCATCGCCGTCGTCGGCGCCGGGCTGGGGGGCGCCGCCGCCGCCGGGCTGCTGCAAAAAGCCGGCTTTACCGTCGATCTGTATGAACAGAGCCCGGCGTTCTCGCGCCTCGGCGCCGGCATTCACATGGGGCCGAACGTCCTGAAGATTTTCCGCCGGCTCGGCATTGAGCAGCGGCTGGAGCAGATGGCGTCTCATCCCGATTTCTGGTTCAGCCGCGATGCCGAGAGCGGCGACTATCTGTCGCGCATCGAACTGGGCGCCTTCGCCCGCCAGGAGTACGGCGCCGCCTATGTGACGGTACACCGCGGCGATCTCCAAGCGTTGCAGCTTTCCGCGCTGCAGCCCGGCACCCTGCATTTCGGCAAATGCCTGAGCAAGATTGAAGATCGCGGGGACGAGGTGGTGCTGAACTTCGTCGACGGTACCTCGGCCCATGCCGACATCGTGATCGGTGCCGACGGCATCAATTCGCGCATCCGCGAACATCTTCTGGGGGCGGAAGCGCCGACCTACAGCGGCTGGGTGGCCCACCGCGCGCTGATCCGCGGCGAGAAGCTGGCGAAATACAACCTGACGTTCGAAGACTGCGTGAAGTGGTGGTCGGCGGATCGCCATCTGATGGTCTACTACACCACCCAACGGCGCGACGAGTATTACTACGTGAGCGGCGTGCCGCACCCGGCCTGGGATTTCCAGGGCAGTTTCATCGACAGCAGCCGTGAAGAGATGTTCGAGACCTTCGCCGGCTACCACCCGATCGTGCAGGCGCTGATCGAATCCAGCGAGCAGGTCACCAAATGGCCATTGCTGAACCGCAAACCGCTGCCGCTGTGGAGCGAAGGCCGTCTGGTGCTGCTCGGCGACGCCTGCCATCCGATGAAACCACACATGGCGCAGGGCGCGGCGATGGCGATCGAAGACGCCGCCATGCTGACCCGCTGCCTGCAGGAAACCGGCCTCGGCGACTACCGCACCGCCTTCCAGCTGTATGAAGCCAACCGCAAGGAGCGCGCCTCCAGGGTGCAGGCGGTGTCCAACGCCAACACCTTCCTGCGCACTCAGGAAGATCCGGCCTGGGTCTACGGCTATGACCTGTACACGCAAGCGCTGAAATCGGAGAACGCCGCATGAGCACCTTCCTCTACGGCGCCCACGTTCACGCCAACGGCATTCGCCAACATTACCTGCGCTACGGCGGCCACGGCCCGGTGCTGATCCTGATTCCCGGTATCACCAGCCCGGCGATCACCTGGGGCTTCGTCGCCGAGCGGCTGGGAGAAAAATACGACGTCTACGTACTCGACGTGCGCGGCCGCGGTTTGTCGTCCAGCGGCCCGGAACTGGCTTATGACGCAGAGACCTGCGCGCAGGACGTCAATGCCTTCGCCGCCGCGCTGAACCTGGCCAGTTACGCCCTGCTCGGCCATTCGATGGGCGCCCGCTTCGCCCTGCGCGCCGCCGTTTTGCAGCCCGCCGGCGTGCGGCGGCTGGTGCTGGTCGATCCGCCGGTTTCCGGCCCCGGCCGCCGCGCCTATCCCGGCCAATGGCCTTGGTACGCCGACTCTATCCGGCAGTCGCTGCCGGGCATGAGCGCCGAGCAGATGCGCGCCTTCTGCCCGACCTGGAGCGAGGAGCAACGCCGGCTGCGCGCCGAGTGGCTGCATACCTGCTACGAGCCGGCGATCCAACGCGCCTACGACGATTTTCATCAGGTGGACAGCCACCGTGACTACCCGCTGCTGGCCATGCCGACGCTGCTGATGGCCGCGGGCAAAGGCGGCGTCATTCAGCCCGAAGACCGGGCAGAGATCCGCGCGCTGCAGCCGGAGATCGCCATCGTCGAGGTCGAGAACGCCGGACACATGATCCCGTGGGACGATTTCGACGGCTTCTTCCGCGCCCTGGGCGATTTTCTGGATTAACTGAGGAACACCGACATGAGCAACCACTACCGCATCGGCCAGATCGTGCCCAGCTCCAACACCACGATGGAAACCGAGATCCCGGCGATGCTAGGCGCGCGCCAGCTGATACGCCCGGAGCGTTTCACCTTTCACTCCAGCCGCATGCGCATGAAACACGTCAATAAAGAAGAGCTGGCGGCGATGGACGCCGAGTCCGATCGCTGCGCGCTGGAACTCTCCGACGCGCGGGTCGACGTGCTCGGCTACGCCTGCCTGGTGGCCATCATGGCAATGGGGCTGGGCTACCACCGCGAATCGCAGGCCCGGCTGGCGCAGGTGACGAAAGACAATCAGGCCGCCGCGCCGGTTATCAGCAGCGCCGGCGCGCTGGTCAACGGCCTGAAGGTGATCGGCGCCAAACGCATCGCGCTGGTGGCGCCCTATATGAAACCGCTGACCCAGCTGGTGGTGGACTACATCCAGCACGAAGGCATTGAGGTCAAGGTATGGCGCGCGCTGGAGATCCCGGACAACCTCGACGTCGGCCGGCACGATCCGGCCAGGCTGCCGGGGATCGTCGCCGAGATGGACTTACGCGAAGTCGATGCTATCGTGCTGTCCGCCTGCGTGCAGATGCCTTCGCTGCCGGCCGTTCCGACGGTGGAGGCCCAAACCGGCAAACCGGTGATCACCGCCGCCATCGCCACCACTTACGCGATGCTGACCGCGCTGGAGCTGGAGCCGATCGTCCCCGGCGCCGGCGCCCTGCTGTCCGGCGCCTATTGAGGAGGCATGATGAACGACACCCTCAGCGACAATTATCGCGGCGTCTGGGGCCAGCGCCTCGGCTTCGGCCGGCGCCCGGCGCTGCTGGCGATCGATTTTATGCAGGCCTACACCACCGAAGGCGCGCCGCTGTTCGCGCCGGGCGTGGTGAGCGCGGTCGAGGAAAGCCGCGAGCTGCTGGCCTGTGCGCGCCGCACGGGAATTCCTGTGATCCATACCCATATCCGCTATCATGCAGGCCATTTTGCCGATGGCGGCCTGTGGGTCAAAAAAGCGCCGGTGATGAAGGACATGGTGGCGGGCAACCCGCTGGCGGCGTTCTGCCCGCCGGTGGCGCCGCTGGCCGATGAGGTGGTGCTGAGCAAGCAATACGCCAGCGCCTTCTTCGGCACCGCGCTGGCGCCGCTGCTGGTGGCGCAAGGGATCGACACGCTGCTGATGATCGGCTGCTCCACCAGCGGCTGCATCCGCGCCAGCGCGGTGGACGCGGTGCAACACGGCTTTCGCGCCATGGTGGTGCGCGAGTGCGTCGGCGATCGTCACCCCGGCCCGCACGAAGCCAACCTGTTCGACATCGACAGCAAATACGGCGACGTGGTGCACAAACGGGAGGCGCTCGACTACCTGAACCGGTTATGAATCAACGATTCACCTGCAACGACAATAACGAAGGCGCAAACAGCGCCTCACGCGACCGCCCGAAACAGGGCGGCGCCCCTGCAACGCAAACACAACAGGCGCCTCCTGCGGAGGCCAACACGCACCACCTGGAGACAACATCATGGCCATTGTCGACACCCCGCTGGCGGGGAAAGCGGACGCAGAATCGCTGCTGCTGTACCGCAAAATCACCTGGAAACTGATCCCGTTTCTTTGCCTGTGTTACCTGGCGGCCTACCTCGATCGCATCAACGTCGGGCTGGCCAAGCTGCAGATGGCCGATGCGCTGCAGCTGAGCGAAGCGGCCTTCGGCCTGGGCGCCGGGCTGTTTTTCGTCGGCTATATTCTGTTCGAGGTGCCGAGCAACCTGATCCTGCAGCGCGTCGGCGCCAAGATGTGGATCGCCCGCATCATGATCACCTGGGGGCTGCTGTCCACCGCCACCATGTTCGTCACCACGCCCACCCAGTTCTACGTCATCCGCTTTCTGCTCGGCGTGGCGGAGGCCGGTTTTCTGCCCGGCGTGCTCTTTTACCTGACGCTGTGGTTCCCGACCTATCGCCGCGGCCGCATCATCGCGCTGTTCATGATCGGCCTGCCGCTGTCCAGCGTGATCGGCGGGCCGCTCTCCGGCTGGATCATGGGCCATTTCGACATGCGCCACGGGCTGCACGGCTGGCAGTGGCTGTTTTTGCTGGAGGGCATTCCCAGCGTGCTGTTGGGGGTGCTGACCTTCTGGCTGTTGCCTAACACTTATCAGCAGGCCAAATGGCTGACGCCCGAGGAAAAACAGCGCATCGCCGACGATTTGGCGCGTGACGACGCCGAGGCCGATCACGGCAAGCACAGCTTCCGCGACGGCTTCTTCAACCTGAAGGTGTGGATGCTCGGCGGCATCGACTTCGCCATTCTGCTCAGCGCCTACGCCATGGGCTTTTGGATGCCGACCTTCATCAAAACCGCCGGCGTTACCGACATCACCACCATCGGCTACCTGACGGCGATCCCCAGCGTCGCCGCCCTGCTCGGCATGTTGCTGATCGGCAGCAGTTCCGACCGACTGCGCGAACGGCGCTGGCATATCATCGTGCCGTTTATCGTCGGCGCGTTGGCAATGGCCGGCAGCACCTTCTTCACCCACAATGCGCTGGCCACGGTGCTGCTGTTCTCCATCGCCCAGGCGGCGATCATCGGCGCGGTGCCGGTATTCTTCAGCCTGCCGGCCACCTTCCTGCGCGGCACGGCGGCGGCGACCGGCTTCGCGCTGGCCTGTTCGCTGGCCAACATCGCCGGGCTGGTGAGCAATTCGCTGATGGGGCTGGCGCTGGATCTGACCGGCAAGAGTGGCGGCGCGCTCTGGGCCTTCGCCGGCTGCCTGCTGCTCAGCTCGCTGCTGGTGGTGGCCCTGCCGGCCAAGGTGGTGAACCGCTGAATGTCGGCCAAGCCGAAAAAGACGAAGGGCGCATAACGCGCCCTTTTGTTTACTTACCGGGAATGGCCGAACTTACTCGTCCTTCAGCCCGCGGTTGATCAGCATCGGTTCGATGCTCGGCTCTTTGCCGCGCCAGTCGATGTACAGCTTCTCCAGATCCTGGCTGTTGCCGCGCGACAGGATCATGTCGCGGAAGCGTTGGCCGTTTTCGGCGGTCAGGCCACCGTGTTCGGTGAACCACTGGAAGGCGTCGTCCGCCAGCATTTCCGTCCACAGATAGGCGTAGTAGCCCGCGGCGTAGCCGTTACCCCAGATGTGCTGGAAATAGCTGGAACGGTAACGCGGTGGCACATAGCTGAGATCGACCTTGTCTTTTTGCAGCGACTCGGCCTCGAACTTGTCCACGTCCTGCTGCGGCTGGTCGGCCGTCAGCATGTGCCAGTGCATATCCAGCAGCGCGGCGGACAGCAGCTCGGTCATGCTGTAGCCCTTGTTGAACTTGTCGGCCTTCTTGATCTTGTCGACCAGTTCCTGCGGCATCGCCTCGCCGGTCTGGTAGTGCTTGGCGAAGTGGCTGAACACTTTCGGATCGCTGACCCAGTGCTCGTTGAACTGCGACGGGAACTCGACGAAGTCGCGCGCGGTGTTGGTGCCCGACAGGCTCGGGTATTCCTGATCGGCGAACATGCCGTGCAGCGCGTGGCCGAACTCGTGGAACATGGTGATTACGTCGTCATACGACAGCAGCGCCGGCTGGCCCGGCGCCGGTTTGGTGAAGTTGGCGACGTTGTAAATCACCGGCTTGGTGCCGTTGAGCTTCGACTGATCGACGAAGTTGCTCATCCAGGCGCCGCCGCCCTTGTTGTCGCGCTTGAAGTAGTCGGTGTAGAACAGCGCCAGCGATTTGCCGTCCTTGTCGAACACTTCATACACCTTGACGTCCGGCTGGTAGACCGGGATGTCCTTGCGCTCCTTGAAGCTGATGCCGTACAGCAGGTTGGCGGCGTAGAACACGCCGTTGTTCAGCACGTTGTTCAGCTCGAAGTAAGGCTTGATCTGCGACTCGTCCAGATCGTACTTGGCCTTGCGCACCTGTTCGGCGTAGAACTGCCAGTCCCAGGCCTGCACCTTGAAATCGCCTTTCTGCTGGTCGATCACCGCCTGAATGTCCTTGGCCTCACGCTCGGCGCGCGCGGTGGCCGCCGGCACGATGTTGCGCATAAAGCTCAGCGCGGCATCCGGCGTCTTGGCCATCTGGTTTTGCAGTTTCCAGGCGGCGTAGTTCGGGTAGCCCAGCAGCTTGGCCTGCTCGGCGCGCACCTTGGCCAGACGGGAGATGGTCTGGCGGGTATCGTTGCCGTCGCCCTTCTCCGCACGCGTCCAGGAGGCGTCGAACAGCGCTTGGCGGGTATCGCGATCTTTCAGGCTCTGCAGCAGCGGCTGTTGCGTGGTGTTTTGCAGCACCAGCAGCCACTGTTTCTCCAGCTTGCGTTCGGCGGCCGCCTGGGCCGCCGCAGCCAGCTCGCCTTCCGACAGGCCGTCCAGCTTCGCCGGATCGGTTATCGCCAGCGCGCCGTTTTTGCTCGCCGCCAGCAGTTTGTTGGTGAACTGGGTGCTCAGCGTCGCCGCTTCCTGGTTCAGCGCCTTCAGCTTGGCCTTGTCGGCGTCCGACAGGTTGGCGCCCGCCAGCTCGAAGTTCTTGTAGGTCACTTCTACCAGCCGGCGCGATTCCGGATCCAGCTTCAGCGCATCGCGATCCTGATAGATGGCCTTGATGCGAGCGAACAGCTTGCCGTTGAGCATGATGTCGTCGTTCAATGCCGCCAGCTTCGGCGAGGTTTCTTCATCCAGTTTCTGCAGCGCGTCGCTGGTGTTGGCCGAAGTCATGGCGCCGAACACGTTCATCACCCGCGTCAGCAGCGAACCGGCCTGCTCCAGCGCCACGAAGGTATTCTTGAAATTAGGCTTGGCCGGGTTGTTGGCGATCTTCTCCACCTCTTCCCGCTTTTGCTTGATGCCCGCCTCGATCGCCGGCGCGTAGTCGCTCTCCTTGATCAGGTTGAACGGCGGCGCCTGGAACGGCAGACGGCTTTGATAGAAGAACGGATTCTGAGTCTTTTGCTTGTCGTGCTGATTGGCTTCACCGGTCACGGTAGCCTCCTTCGCCTGGCCGCTGGGCAGCGCGCTATGGTCGGCGTGAGGTTGGGTTTCTGCTGCCTGTGCCTGCGAGCCCAGCGCCATGCCGATCGCCAGCACCAATGTGGATAAACGCATCAAATCGAAACTCCTCCATGTTCACGGAATAAGGTCTCGGGGAATCGCTCCCTCTGAGTCATCACCTAGCTTAGGTGCAGTTGGCAGTTTGAGCAAAAACAAGTGATTAGAAGTTAGCCGCCTCGCCAACCTGCTGTATCAGGAACGTCAGCAACGCGCGCGTTTTGGCCGGTAGATAGCGGCGGCCGGGGTAAACGGCATACAGCTGCAACGGCGCCGGCGGCAGTGCCAGCGGCACCTCAACCAAACGGCCGTCGGCCAGAAACGGCCGGCAGCCGAGCTCGGAAAGCATGGCGAACCCCACGCCGGCCAAGGCCGCCTTCAGCGCCATCTCCCCGCTGTTGACACGATAGCGCGTATTGACCGGGACGGTAACGAAGGTTCCGTCCGGGCGGACGAACTGCCACGGCATCCCCTTCAGCGCATCCACCGTGCTGATGCAGGGCAATTGCGTGAATTGTTCAATCGCCGACGACGGCGGCCACTGCGCCAGCAACGCCGGAGCGGCCACCACGATGCAGGGGAAAGACGCCAGCGGCTGCGCGACATAGTCGCTGTCGTCCAGCATGCCCCGGCTGATCATCACCGCCAGATCGACATCATCGAGCAGCGACGCCATACCCGCCAGGTTGGTCACGCAGCTGATTTCGATCTGCGGATGCTGCACGGCGAACGCCGCCAGCGGCTCGCCCAACAGGTATGGCCCCACTTCATTGGGCACGCACAGGCGCAGCGGCCCGCGCAGCTGTTGCTGCCGCTCGCTGAGGGTTTGCGCGGTGTGTTCCAGCGACGCCAGCAGCGGCTGGGTGCGTTCATGCAACAGCTGGCCGTTCGGCGTCAGCCGCATCGAACGAGTGCTGCGTTCGAGCAATCGCTGCTCGAGCTGGCGCTCCAGCTGAGAGATGTAGCGGCTGACGTTGGAGGTCGGCATCGCCAGCGCCCGCGCCGCCCCGACGAAGCTGCCTTGCTCCACCACCGCCACGAAGATGCGTAACAGGTTTAAATCCAATTTATCGCGCATGATTATCCCTAATTTGATAACAAACCATGCCATTTCTACCATCTAATCCCGATCAACGCCAAGCGCTACACTGCCGGCCTGACTCTGCAACCGATAGATGCTTATGACACCCACGAGAAAGCTGACGGCGATAACGCTGGTCATCGCCTTTATTCAGTTCACCAATGCCCTGGAATACATGGTATTCAACCCGATATTCCTCTACATGGCCGCCGATTTTTCCGTGCCCGTCAGCTTCGCCGGCTATGTCAGCGCGGCCTATACGCTGGCCGCGGTGATTTCCGGCATCGGCGCATTTTTCTGGATCGGCGGCGTTGAGAAGCGGCGCTTTCTGCTGCTCAACGTCACGCTGCTGGGCGTGACCACCTTATTGATCGCCACAACCCAGCAGTTTTACTGGCTGCTGGCACTGCGGCTGTTGGCCGGGCTGTTGGGCGGCACCACGATGGGCGTCGGGATCGGCCTGCTGCTCAACGCCGCACCGGCCGCACTGCACGGCAAAATGTTGGCGACGGTGATCGCGTCCTTTTCGTTGGTGAGCATTGTCGGCATGCCGGGCATGCTGTACCTGTGCGAAGTGGCGAGCTGGCGCGCCGCGCTGGTGACTATCGGCGGGCTGTGTCTGCTGGCGGCCGTCTTGGTCGCGCTGTTCGTTCCCAGGGATGCGCCGCAGCCACGGGCTACCGCGCCCGTCGCGCTCGATCGCCGATTGCTGCTGTTCGCCGCCGCAGCCGGCCTGACGCAGTTCAGCCCGATGCTGCTGATCCCGGTGCTGGCGCCGCTGCTCACCCAGCGGCTACAGGTGGCAGACGCGCATTTGCCCTGGCTGTTTCTCATCGGCGGCGTGGCCGGCTATCTGGCGACCGTACTGGCGGGCCGCTGGCTGCAACGCTTTGGCACCGTGACGCTGACGGTGGGCGCCACGCTGTTGCTGCTGGGCAGCCTGTGGCTGGCGGCGCGCGGTGGCGATCGCGGCGAGCTGTTCATGGTCGCGTTTCTTGCGGCGGCCTATGCGCGGCTGGTGGCGATCTCTTCCCTGAGCATGCGCTGGCCGGACGCTCGGCAGCGCGCCGCCTTTGGCGTACTGCAAACCGCCCTGATACACCTGAGCGCCACGGCGGCCTTCTTGCTCTCCTCCGCGTTGCTGAGCAGCGGCCTCACCCCGCTTAGCCTGCAACGCCTGTTATGGCTGTGCGCGCTGAGCGCGGTCGCCGTCGCGCCGCTCAGCGTTTGGCTGCAGGCGCGGCTGCGTCAGCGCGGCGCCTGATAAACCACCTTGCCGTCCACATAGGTGCGATAAATGTTGCGATCGTCTCCCAGCGTCATCAGCACGAACCCTTGTTCCGCCGACGTGGCGCTGTTGGCGTAGCGCAACTGCTGCAGCGGCGTGACCGCCGGATCGAGCACCACAAAATCCGCCTCTTTGCCGACGTTGAAGTTGCCGATTTTGTCGTCCAGCGCCAGCGCGCGGGCGCCGCCCAGGGTGGCGTGATAGAACGCTTCTACGGCGGAGAGCCGGTAATGCTGCAGCTGGCCGACTTTGTACGCCTCCCCCAACGTGCGCAGCATATTGAAGGTGGTGCCGGCCCCCACGTCGGTGCCGATGCCGAGCTTCACCCGCTTGCGCCAGGCCTGCTGCAGGTCGAACAGCCCGCTGCCGAGGAACAGGTTGGAGGTGGGGCAAAACGCGATCGCCGAGCGGGTCTCGCACAGGCAGTCCCACTCCTGCTCCTCCAGGTGCAGGCAGTGGGCGAACACGCTTTTGCCACCGGTCATGCCGTAGCGATGGTAAACGTCCAGATAGCTTTGGCTCTGCGGGAACAGCGATTTTACCCAGGCCACTTCCTGCGGATTCTCGCTCAGGTGCGTCTGCAGCCAAACGTCGGGGAATTCTTCGCGCAGCCGCTGCACCTGCGCCAACAGCGCCGGGGTACTGGTGGGCGCAAAGCGCGGCGTAATGGCGTAGCCGAGGCGGCCTTTGCCGTGCCAGCGTTCGATCAACTCACGCGTCTGGCGATAACTTTGCTCCGGCGTTTCCAGCAGCGCCTCCGGCGCATGGCGATCCATCATCACCTTACCGGCGATCAGGCGCATATTCAGCGCTTGCGCCTGGGTGAACAGCGCATCGACCGACTGCGGGTGCACGCTGCCGAACACCAGCGCGGTGGTGGTGCCGTTGCTCAGCAACTCCCGCAGAAAGAAGGCCGACATCTCGTCGGCGTGCTGTTCGCAGCCGTAACGGCTTTCGGTCGGGAAGGTGTAATTGTTTAACCACCCCAGCAACTGGTCGCCATAGGCGCCGATCATTTCGGTTTGTGGGTAGTGGATATGGGTGTCGATAAAGCCCGGCACGATCGGTTTATCGCGATACTCCGTGACCGCGAAACCCGGCGGCAACAGCGCCTCACCCTGCTGCCAGCTGCCGAACCAGACGATGGTGCCCTCGTTGAGCAGCAACAAACCGTCGGGAATGTGCCGCAGGCGTTCGTCGAGCTGTTGCGCTTCCTCCACGCAGGCGGTGATATCAAAAAAATTGCCACGAATAGCCGTGGTGAATTGCAGTGCCATTATTTTCTTCCTTGTGACGACCGGCCAAGCTCACCCGCGTAATAATCTTCGCTGATGAAACAATGCCTTTTATTACCCAAACTCAAAGACCGGATTAAGCATAGCAAGCCGTGTGCCAATAGGCGGCCATAAAATACATTTACATTTAAAAACAGAGACATATTAATTTAATCAAAGAAAAACAACCGATGAAAAAGAATAAAACGCGCGGCGATCTTCAACGGTAGACCAATAGCAACCGTTTGCTTGCCGGAATAACGCCGCGCCGCTGCACCTTTACCGGGCAAGCGGATAATTTCGCGGCCGCTGCGGTTATTTTAACGCGATGCAAAGCGGTCTGCCCCATTCCGCAGGCCACCCGACAAACTTGAAACGATAACCATTCTCAATTATCATCCGCGCATCTTTTTGACCAGCAATGCGAAAACCATGTCCGCCACCGCTTCTGCCCCGCACACCGCGCTGTCGCGCCTTTACGCCACCCACCATGCCTGGTTGCAGGGATGGCTGCGCAGGCGGCTGGGCTGCGCTTTCGACGCGGACGACGTGGCGCAGGACACCTTCATGCGCCTGCTGAAAAGCGACGCCGCGGCGACCCTGCGCGAGCCGAAAGATTTTCTGGTCACCGTCGCCAAGCGGGTGATGGTCGATCTGTTTCGCCGCAGAACGCTGGAGCGCGCCTATCTGGAGATGCTGGCGCTGATCCCGGACGGCTATGCCCCGTCGCCGGAGCTGCGCCAGAGCCTGCTGGAAAGCCTGCAGCAGATCGACGCCATGCTCGACGGCCTGGGGCCAAAGGTGAAACAGGCCTTCCTGCTGTCGCAGCTCGAAGGCCTGGGCTATGCGGACATCGCCGTGCGCCTCGGCGTGTCGGTCAGCTCGGTTAAAAAATACATGGCCAAGGCCACCGAGCATTGCCTGCTGTTCAGCCTGGAAAACGACGTTTTCTCATGAGCAACGCCATCACCCCCGAGCAGCGCCAGGCGCTGAAGATGGCCGCACACTGGTATGCCCTGCTGTGCGATGAACACGTCACCGACCGCCAGCGCCAACAGTGGCAAGCCTGGCATCAGCAGCATGACGATCACCGCTGGGCCTGGCAGCGCGTCGAAGCGTTGCAGAGCCAGCTGCAGGGCGTACCGGGCAAGTTCAGCTACCGTGCGCTCGATCGCGCCGGCCGCCAATCGGCGATCGATCGCCGCACCCTGCTGAAGAGCCTGCTGCTGTTGCTCGGCGTGGGCGGCGGCGGCTTCCTTTACCAGTCGCCGCTCGGCCGGGAGCTGCGCGCCGACTACCGCACCGCCACCGGCGAGATCAAACCCATAGTGTTAAGCGACGGTACCCAGCTGGTGCTGAACACCGCCAGCGCGGTGGACGTGCATTACGACGATCGCCAACGGCTGATCCGCTTGCACGCCGGGGAAATCAGCCTGGTGACCGGACGCGACCCCCGGCCGCTGTGGGTGCAAAGCCCGCAGGGAGCGATGCGCGCGCTCGGCACCCGCTTTTTGGTGCGTGAGAACGGCGGCGAGACGCGCCTGACGGTGCTGGAGCATGCGGTCGAAGCGCAGCTGGCGCAGGACGCGCGGCAAACTCGCCGGGTGGAAGCCGGAGAACAGATAAGCTTCAGCGCCGCGGCCTTCAGCGACAAACAACCGGCTGCGGCGGAGGACGGCTGGCTGCGCGGCGTGCTGAGCGTCAGCCAGTGGCGGCTGGACCGGGTGATCGCCGAACTGGCGCGCTACCGGCGCGGCCATCTGAGCTGCGATCCGGCCGTCGCCGGCCTGCGCGTCAGCGGCAGTTTCCCGCTCAACGATACCGATCGCGCCCTTGCCCTGCTCAGCCAGACCCTGCCGGTGCGCCTGCAGAGCTTTACCCGCTATTGGCTGAAAATCGTCCCCGCCTGAATCTTTTTAAATGAAAATGATAAAAAATCGCATTCTTGATTGTCCCTTTTGCTTTGCTCATCCGACTCCCAGGAAAACACTGCAGCAATAAATAAAAAATGATTCAGGAGAAGGTATGAACAACGCTTGGGGAAAGGGAGCGCCGGCTTCGCTTTGGGGAAAACGGGCCACGCCGCTGGCCGTGGCCATTGGCCTGGCCTTCGCCGCACCGCTGACGGCGAGCGCCGCCAGCGCCGCTGCAACCTATCACATTCCGGCCGGTGAGCTGGACGGCGCGCTGAACGCGTTCGCCGCGCGCGCCGGCATCGCGCTCTCGGTGGACGGCACGCTGACCGCCGGTAAGCGTTCGCCGGGCCTGAGCGGCAGCTACGGCGTCGATGACGGCCTGAACGCCCTGCTGGCCGGCAGCGGCCTGCAGGCTAAAGCGCTCGGCAACCACGGTTACACGCTGGCCAAACTGCCGCAGCCGCAGAAGGAAGAAGACATCACCGTGGTCGGTGACTGGCTGGCGGAAGGCCGTCAGGTAGACGTGTTCGAACATCCCGGCGCGCGCGACGTGGTGCGCCGCGAAGAATTCGCCAAAACCGGCACCACCACCGTGCGCGAAGCGTTGAACCGCGTGCCGGGCGTGGTGGCACCTGAGAACAACGGCACCGGCAGCCATGACATGGCGCTGAACTTCGGCATTCGCGGCCTCAACCCGCGCCTCGCCAGCCGCTCCACCGTGTTGATGGACGGCATCCCGGTGCCCTTCGCCCCTTACGGCCAGCCGCAGCTGTCGCTGGCGCCGGTCTCGCTCGGCAATATGGATGCGATTGACGTGGTGCGCGGCGGCGGCGCGGTGCGTTACGGGCCACAGAGCGTCGGCGGCGTCGTCAACTTCGTCACCCGCGCCATCCCGAAAACCTTCGGCATGGAGGCCGGCATGCAGGGGCAGCTCAGCCCAACCTCGCGCCAGGATCACCCGAAAGGCACCGGTAACCTGATGATCGGCGGCACCGCCGACAACGGCCTCGGCGCGGCGCTGCTCTACTCCGGCACCCGCGGCAGCGACTGGCGCGAACACAGCGCGACCAAAATTGACGATGTGATGCTGAAAAGCCGTTACGCCCCGAACGAAGTGCACACTTTCAACAGCCTGCTGCAATACTACGAAGGCGAAGCGGACATGCCGGGCGGCCTGAGCCGGGCGGACTACAACGCCAACCCGTTCCAGTCGACGCGCCCGTACGACAAGTTCTGGGGTCGGCGCCAGCTGGCGAACTTCGGCTACCAGTATCAGCCGGATCAGCAGCATAAGTTCGACGTGCAGAGCTTCTACACCTACACCCTGCGCAGCGGCTATCTCGATCAGGGCAAAAACCTGACGCTGTCGCCGCGCGAATACTGGGTGCGCGGCGTGGAACCGCGCTACAGCCAGAGCTTCCGCTGGGGCGATTCAGCCCATGAAGTGGGCGTCGGCTACCGCTACGTCAGCGAATCCACCCACGAGCTGCGCTACACCAGCAAAGCCAGCACCGGCCGGCTGCCGTCCACCGCCAGCCCGTACGATCGCGACACCCAGTCCGGCACCGAGGCGCACGCCTTCTATATCGACGATCGCATCGACATCGGCGACTGGACTATCACGCCGGGCATGCGCTACGAGTACATCAAGTCGTATCAGAACAACTACATCAAGAACAACCGCCTCGACGTTAGCTATAACGCGCCGCTGCCGGCGTTGAACGTGATGTATCACCTGAACGAATACTGGAACCTGTACGCCAACACCGAAGGCTCCTTCGGCACCGTACAGTACAGCCAGATGGGCAAAGCGGTCGACAGCGGCAAGATTGAACCCGAGAAGGCGCGCACCTGGGAGCTGGGCACCCGCTACGCCGGCGATGCGCTGACCGGTGAGATCGGGCTGTTCCTGATCAACTTCAACAACCAGTACGACTCCAACCAGGTGACCGACAGCGTGACCGCGCGCGGCAAAACCCGCCACGCCGGGCTGGAAGGCAGCCTGCGTTACGATCTGTCGCAGCTGACGCCGAAACTGGACGACCTGACCGCCTACGCCAGCTACGCCTACGTCAACGCCACCATCCGTGAAGACGGCGGCTACAAGGGCAATCAGGTGCCGTTCTCGCCGAAGCATAAAGGCACGCTGGGGCTGGACTACACGCCGGGCAACTGGGCGTTTAACCTTAACGGCGAGTTCCAATCCAGCCAGTTCGCCGACAACGCCAACACCGTGGCGGAAAGCGCCGACGGCAGCACCGGCCGCATTCCCGGCTATATGCTGTGGGGCGTGCGCGCCGCCTATGATTTCGGCCCGGAAATGGCCGGTCTGAATCTGGGCGTCGGCGTGAAAAACCTGCTCAACCACGAGTATTTCACCCGCGCCTATGACGACAATAACAAAGGTCTGTACATCGGCCAGCCGCGCACCATCTATCTGCAAGGCTCGGTGAAGTTCTAATCCCCGGCGGCGGGCGCACCTCATCGCGCTCGCCGTCTCACTAATAGCGTGACATTGTCACCAAACCCGTTCTTTCCACCTTGCCCAAGCGACGAAAAATAAGTCGCTTCTGCCGCCAATGCGCGTAATATCGACGATCCGCCCTAATTTATGGGCGCGGATTTTTTGCCGTTCTGGCCTGAAAAGCGAGGGAAAATAAGATGAATCATAATGACCTTTCTCAGTGCCGCGTGGACACCGACCGTTTGTTGATTGCCCCCTTTACCGCAGCAGACGCCGACGATGTTTACCAAGCGATCACCCCCACTCTGACGCGCTTTATGACCTTTGAGCCGGAGGCGTCGCCGGAAGATTTCGCCAACGTCTGGCAAGGCTGGCTGCCGCTGATGCGCGAAGGTGAAGAAGTGATCTTCGTCGCCCGCCGGCGTGAAGACCGGCAGTTCGTCGGCGTCGGCGGCGCACATAACCTGCGCAGCCACACCCCGGAGCTGGGCATCTGGGTGAAAGAGGGCCTGCACGGCCAGGGCTACGGCCGCGAAATCGTGCAGAGTATCGCGCGCTGGGCCACCGAGCGCTTTCAGCCGCCGCACCTTGTCTACCCGGTGGCCGAACAGAATACCGCCAGCCGCCGCCTGGCCGAGTCGCTGGGCGGCGTGCTGGCCGGCCGCTGCGAACGCGTCAAGTATGACGCCGTGGTGTACCACCTGCCGCCTCAGCGCTAATCAGCATCGGGCCGCCGGCCCGGTGTGACCTTTTTTTCTCTGCGCCGTGATAACCGCTGCCACTGCCTGCAGGTTTGTGCTAATGATAGAGGCATGTAGGGTAAAAACAGTTGAGGAACAGCAACATGATTATTTTTGTTACCGGCGCCACCTCCGGTTTCGGCGAGGCCATTGCGCGCCGTTTTATCCGTGAAGGCCATCAGGTGATCGCCGCCGGGCGCCGCCTTGAACGTCTCGAAGAGCTGCAGGAAGAACTCGGCCAAGCGCTGCACATCGTGCGGCTCGACGTGCGCAACCGCGCCGCCATTCAACAGGCGATCGAAGCGCTGCCGGCCGAGCTGCGCCAGATCGACGTGCTGGTGAACAACGCCGGGCTGGCGCTGGGGCTGGAGCCGGCGCACAAGGCCAACGCCGATGACTGGGAAACCATGATCGACACCAACGCCAAGGGGCTGGTGAACATGACGCGCGCGCTGCTGCCGGCCATGGTCGAGCGCAACGTCGGCCATGTGATCAACATCGGCTCCACCGCCGCCAACTGGCCTTACGCCGGCGGCAACGTGTACGGCGCCACCAAGGCGTTCGTCAAACAGTTTAGCCTGGGCCTGCGCGCCGATCTGCACGGCACGCGCATCCGCGTGACCGATATCGAGCCGGGCCTGGTGGGCGGCACCGAATTCTCCAACGTGCGCTTCAAGGGCGATGACGGCAAGGTCAACAAAACCTACGAAGGCGCCGATGCGCTGACGCCGGAAGACATCGCCGAGTCGGTGTTCTGGGTCGCAACGCTGCCGGCGCGCGTCAACATCAACACGCTGGAAATGATGCCGGTCAGCCAGTCCTTCGCCGGGCTGAACATCCACCGCGGCGCCTGATCTCCAACGGCGGGAGGCGACTCCCGCCCTGTTTCCTCAGGCCGCACGCCAGCCGGAAACGATGATCAGCATGCCCACCAGCGCCACCCCGGCGCCCACCCAGTCCAGCGCCGACAGCTTCACCCCGTCCACCACCCGCAGCCACAGCAGCGCCGTCGCTACATACACGCCGCCGTAGGCCGCGTAGACCCGCCCGCTGGCCGCCGGATGCAGCGTCAACAGCCAGACAAACAGCATCAGGCTCAATGCCGCCGGCAGCAATAGCCAGGCGCTGCCCTGTTTCTTGAGCCAGAGATAAGGCAGGAAACAGCCGATAATTTCGGCGAGCGCAGTGGCGAAAAACAACAGCGTGGTTTTTAACATCGGTCGCAGTTTTCTCTCGGTAAATTAAACGAATCGGCGCTTGGCTGGTGAATTCCAGGAACGCAGTGGTATATTTGTCACCACGCCTGCGGGCGAGGTAACGTCAGTGTCGCCATCATCAGGCGCACTCACTCATAAGGATGAAACGATGAAAACATTTTCGACCCAACGACTGCTACGCGGGATGCTGCCGGTCGCCATGCTGGCCGTCATGGGCGCCTGGCAGGCGCCGGCGCTGGCCGCCACCTGCACTCAGGGCAGCACCTGCGTCACCGTCGATGGCAAAGGCAGCGGCGCGATGAGCACCGAAGAAGCGCGCCAGAGCAAAGAGCAGTGGAATGATACCAAAACCCTGCGCCACAAGGTTAACACTCGCGTCGAGAAAGAGTTCGACAAGGCCGATCGCGCGGCGGATGACGAAGACCGCTGCAACGACAGCAACAACGTCAACGCGTACTGGGAGCCGGACACCCGTAAATGCCTGGATCGCCAGACCGGGCGTCGGATTATTCCTTAATCCGCCTGCGGCGGGCGGGCAAGCGTGAAACCCGGCCGCCGTTACTGCTATCCTGTTACAGGAAGTCCATTGTCTAAAAGGATGACGTGATGAAAAAAACGCTGATATTAACCGCTGTATTGCTGGCCGGCGCGCCGTTGGCGGCCCTGGCCTCCTGCGAAAGCGTGAAAGCGGACATTTCGCAAAAAATCATCAATAACGGCGTTCCGGAGTCCGGCTTCAAACTGGAGATCGTGCCTAACGATCAGGCCGATCAAGCCGGCGGCCAAGTGGTCGGCCACTGCGAAAACGACACCCAGAAGATCGTCTATACCCGCCTGAACAACGGCGACGATCGCGGTGACGCGGCGCAGACCGGCACCAGCCAGGACACCTCCAACACGCAGTAAGCCGCTTCGGCTACCCAGGGCGCGCAACAGCCGCGCCCTTTCCTTTTCCCTTAAGCCTGCTCCGCCTCTTCCTCTTCGCCCTGCGGTCGACAACGCGCCGGGATCAGCATCGCCGCCGCCAGCGCCAGCAACGACACCAACGCCGACACCAGGAACACCCAATGCAACGAAGCCGCCACCTGCTGGATCAGCTGCGCCAGCGCTTCGCTCCCCATGCTCTGCCGCACCGCCGGCTCCATCAGCCGTTGCACCGGATCGTCGATTTCCGGCAAACGCCACTGCAGGTTGAGGTTCAGCGTGGCGCCCAGAATGGCGGTGCCGATGGCCGACCCCACCATGCGGGTAAATACCGTGCAGGCGGTGGCGATGCCGCGAATGCTGTAATGCGCCGCGTTCTGCACCGACACTAAAAACGTGGTGTTGCACAGCCCCATGCCGGCGCCGACCATAAACGCCGCCACCCGGCCCCACAGCAGGCCACCGTTCGGCTGCAGCATCAGCAGGATCAGGCCGCCCGCCACCAACAGCAGCGCCCCCAGCAGCGCCGTCGCGCGATACGAGGTCATCAGCATCAAACGGCCGCTCAGCGTGCTGGCCAGCGGCCAACCGATCGACATCAGCGCCAGCGTGGTGCCCGCCTCCAGCGGCGAGCCGCCCATCACGCCCTGAATGAAAGTCGGCAGGAAGGCGCTGATGCCCATCATCGCCGCGCCGATCACCAGCCCGCCGATGTTACCGGCGACGATCACCCGGCTTTGCCACAGCGCCAGCGGGAACAGCGGTTCGACCGCGCGCCGCTCCTGACGTATCAGCAGCGCCAGCGAAGCCGCCGCCAGCGCGAGCAGCGGCGCCACCCACCATCCCAGGCTTTCCATCTGCAACAGCGCCAGCAGCAGCGCCGAAACGAACAGCGTCAGCCAGGCGGTGCCCGCCAGATCCAGCGCGTGCCGCCGCAGCTGCTGATGCGCCGGCAGATAGCGCCAGAGGAAGAACATCGCCAGCAGGCCGATCGGCAGATTGACCCAGAACACCAGCGCCCACGGCAGATGCTGGACGATAAACGCGCCCAGCAGCGGGCCGATGATCGCCGACACGCCCCACACGCTCGACAGGTAGCCCATCACCTTCGGCCGCTCGGTGGCGCTGTAGATGTCGCCGATGATGGTGGAGGCGATCGGCATGATGGCACCGGCGCCCAACCCTTGCAGCAGACGGAAGCCGATCAGCCAATACATGTCGGGGGCGAAGCCGCACAGCACCGATCCCAGCAGGAACAGCGTAGCGCCGAAGAAGAACACCCGCTTGCGGCCGTAGAGATCCGCCAGCCGCCCGTAGATGGGGATGGTGATCGCCTGCGCCAGCAAATAGACCGCGAACACCCACCCCAGCAGCGAGAAGCCGCCGAGATCGCCGATGATGGTCGGCATGGCAGTGGCGACGATGGTGGCTTCGATCGCCGACATGAACATCGCCAGCATGCAGGCGATCAGAATCAACGGGCGGTGGGCGATGGGTGCGGGTGAAACGTTATTTGTCATGGCGTTATGCAGGTTTCCTGGCGTTTTTATTTTCCCTGAGTATATCAGCAAGCGCCTGCGCCAAGTCTATCCGCCCTCACATCCTGTCTTTGCCGGCGGCGAATCGCACCATTTGGACCGATTGTTACGGCGTAACGTTTTGCTGCGGATTTTTTTCACTTTCCGCGCATCCCAGCGCTGACGCGGGCTGAGGCGCCGATCCGCGCAATCTCAATCAACTGATTTTGTTCATAAAACTTGGCATGGCCAACGACAGGGTGCTATACCTTCCCTAGCCGGGGTCATTGGGCTTCGTGCTTTCTCTAGTTTAAATATCAGTATCTTATGCTGATTAACTCACGTATTGAGCCACCGTTCAGCGCGCTATGCCGAACACACCCTTCGCTCAATGTCGCTAACCTCATGCGAAACGCCCGTTTTGTACCGCCACGCCCGCCGGGCAGTGGGTAACAATCAGAGCGGAATGCGCCGTCTCATCGGCCGCTCCGCGCAACGGAGGACGCAACATCATGCACAAGTCAGCGCCATACCGGCGCCTGCTCCTCGGGAGCCTGCTGTTTATCGCCGTCATCGCGCTGCTGGTTTACGGCATCGGTTGGGAAACCCTTAAGTCGCGCCGGGAAGATTTGATTTACCTCGGCCAGCAGCACATGTTCCTGGTGGTGTGTTCCATGCTGCTGTCGCTGCTGGTCGGCATTCCCAGCGGCATCCTGCTGAGCCGCCCCTTCGCCCGCCGCTGGGCGGAGCACGTGATGCAGATCTTTAACGTCGGCAACACCCTGCCGCCGCTGGCGGTGCTGGCGCTGGCGATGGTGATTATCGGCATCGGCGACCGGCCGGCGGTGGTGGCGCTGTTCCTCGCCTCGCTGCTGCCCATCGTGCGCAATACCTATGCCGGCCTGCGTTCGGTGCCGCCGGCGCTGGTCGAGGCCGCCAACGGTATTGGCATGACCGCCGGGCAGCGGCTGCGCCAGGTCGAACTGCCCAACGCGCTGCCGGTGATCTTCGCCGGGGTGCGCATCGCGATGGCGATCAACGTCGGCACCGCGCCGCTGGCGTTTTTGATCGGCGCCAGCAGCTACGGCGAGCTGATCTTCCCCGGCATCTACCTGAACGACTTCCCGACGCTGATCCTCGGCGCCGCCGCCACCGCGCTGATCGCCCTGCTGCTGGATCTGGCGCTGGCCGGTCTCGGCCGCCGGCTCAGCCCGCACACCGCATCCTGATGGGAGAAACGCGATGACTCGATGGTTACAACACCTCCGCCACGCGCTGCTGTTCTCTTTGCTGATGACCGGCGCGGCCGCCTGGGCCGCCCCGCTCACGCTGGCGAGCAAGAACTTTACCGAACAGCGCATTCTGTCGGCGATCACCGTGCAATACCTGCGGGCCAAAGGTTTTCAGGTCGAACCCAAGACCAATCTGGCCACGGTGATCACCCGCAACGCCATGATCAACAAACAGATCGACATGACCTGGGAATACACCGGCACCTCGCTAATCATCTTTAACCACATCAATAAGCGCATGACGCCGCAGGAAACTTACGACACGGTGAAAAAGCTCGACGCCAAACTCGGCCTGGTGTGGCTGCAGCCGGCGGACATGAACAACACCTACGCCTTCGCCATGCAGCGCCAGCGCGCGGAAAAAGAGCAGATTCGCACCATGTCGCAGCTGGTGGCCAAAGTGGAACAGGTGCGTAAAACCGACCCGAAACACAACTGGCTGCTGGGGCTGGATCTGGAGTTTGCCGGCCGCTCGGACGGCCTGAAGCCGATGCAGGCGCTGTACGACATGCCGCTCGATCGCCCGCAAATCCGCCAAATGGACCCCGGCCTGGTTTACAACGCTATCCGCGACGGCTTCGTCGATGCCGGGCTGGTGTACACCACCGACGGCCGGGTGAAAGGATTCGATCTGCAGGTGCTCGAAGACGACAAGGGCTATTTCCCGAGCTATGCGGTCACGCCGGTGGTGCGCGCCGACGTGTTGCAAAACACGCCGGGGCTGGAAGCGGCGCTGAACACGCTGTCGAAACAGTTCAACAATCAGGTGATCACCGAGCTTAACGCCAGGGTGGATATCGACTACCAGACGCCGCAACAGGTCGCCGACGCGTTCCTCAAGCAGCGCGGCCTGATTTAGGGAGGCATGTGATGAATACTGTACTTTACGCCTGGCAAAACTGGGCCTATATCGCTGGATTGACGCTGGAGCACCTGCTGCTGGTCGGCGTCGCCGTCGGCCTGGCGATCCTGATCGGCGTGCCGCTCGGCGTGCTGATCGTCCGCCACAAATGGCTGGCGACGCCGGTGCTGAGCCTGGCCACGCTGGTGCTGACCGTGCCCTCCATCGCCCTGTTCGGGCTGATGATCCCGCTGTTTTCCTTAATCGGCCACGGCATCGGCTACGTGCCGGCGATCACCGCGGTGTTCCTTTATTCGCTGCTGCCGATCGTGCGCAACACCCACACCGCGCTCGACAATCTGCCCGGCGGGCTGCGCGAAGCCGGCCGCGGCATCGGCATGACGTTCTGGCAACGCCTGCGCTGGGTAGAGATCCCGGTGGCGCTGCCGGTGATTTTCGGCGGCATTCGTACCGCCGTGGTGATGAATATCGGCGTGATGGCGATCGCCGCAGTGATCGGCGCCGGCGGCCTCGGCCTGCTGCTGCTCAACGGCATCAGCAGCAGCGACATCCGCCAGTTGATTACCGGCGCCGTGATGATCAGCCTGCTGGCGATCGTCCTCGATTGGTTATTGCACCGCTTGCAAATTGCGCTTACGCCCAAGGGGATCCGCTCATGATTAAATTGGAAAATCTGACCAAACAGTTCATGCAGAAGAACGGCACGCCGTTCAACGCCGTCGACAACATCAATCTGGACGTACCGGAAGGCGAAATCTGCGTGCTGCTCGGCCCTTCCGGCTGCGGCAAAACCACCACGCTGAAGATGATCAACCGCCTGATCGAACCCACCGGCGGCACCATTCTGATCAACGGTGAAGACACCAGCGCACTGGATACCGTCAGCCTGCGCCGCAAAATCGGCTACGTCATCCAGCAGATCGGTCTGTTCCCCAACATGACCATCGAAGAGAACATCACCGTGGTGCCGCGCATGCTGGGCTGGGACAAAAAACGCTGCCACGATCGCGCCGAGGAGCTGATGAGCATGGTGGCGCTGGATCCCAAGCGCTTTTTGCACCGCTACCCGAAAGAGATGTCCGGCGGGCAGCAGCAGCGCATCGGCGTGATCCGAGCGCTGGCGGCCGATCCTCCGGTGCTGCTGATGGATGAACCCTTCGGCGCGGTGGACCCGATCAACCGCGAAACCATCCAGAACGAGTTTCTCGACATGCAGCGCCAGCTGAAAAAGACCGTGATGCTGGTGAGCCACGACATCGATGAAGCACTGAAGCTCGGCGATCGCATCGCGGTGTTCCGCCAGGGCAAAATCGTACAGAACGCCAGCGCCGATGAGCTGCTGGCGCGGCCGGCGAACGAGTTCGTCGCCTCCTTTGTCGGCCAGGACCGCACGCTGAAGCGCCTGCTGCTGGTGCAGGCCGGCGACGTGGCCGATCAACAGGAAACGGTGACGGTGCGGCGGGAGACGCCGCTAGTGGAAGCGTTCGGGCTGATGGACGATATCGACGCCCGCTCGGTGACGGTGGTGGACGCCGACGGCAAGCCGCTAGGGTACGTCAAACGCCGTGAAGCGCGCGGCGCACCGGGCGTCTGCGCCGACAGCCTGCACCGTTTCCGCGTCACCGCGCGTGCGGAGGAGAACCTGCGCGTGGTGCTGTCGAAACTGTACGAGCACAACACCTCCTGGATGCCGATCGTCGATGAAGACGGCCGCTACAGCGGCGAAATCTCGCAGGATTACATCGCCGACTACCTCAGCTCCGGCCGCACGCGCCGGGTGCTGACGCCGCAATAACTCACTCAGGGGCGCTCACCGCCCCGCCCACGCCGCAGTTTGCTAAAGATTCACTGGTCATCGGCCGGAGCGCCAAGCACAATGCGCTGATGACCCTTTGATTTTTCTCACGACGCCGCCCACGCATGAAAAGATTGGTCCACCTGCACCACTATCGCGCCCTGTTGCGCAGCCTGTTTATCGCCGTGTTCATCGGCGTCGCCGCCGCTCTGGCGGTGTGGCTGTTCCACCGTTCGATGATTGGCCTCGAGTGGCTGCTGCTCGGCAATGCCGACGGCAGCCTGGTGGCCGCCGCCGCCGCGCTGCCCGGCTGGCGGCGCGCCCTCACTCCGGCGCTGGGCGGCCTGGCGGCAGGCCTGCTGCTGTATATTCACCAGCGCTACCGCCACCAGCGCCCGGCGGCGCCCACCGACTATATGGAAGCGATCGAGACCGGCAACGGCAAGCTGGACACCGGCGCCAGCCTGGTGAAGTGCCTGGCGTCGCTGCTGGTGGTGTCGAGCGGCAGCGCCATCGGCCGCGAAGGCGCGATGATCCTGCTGGCAGCGCTGGTGGGCTCGCTGTTCGCTCAGCGCTTTACGCACGAGAAAGAGTGGAAACTGTGGGTGGCCTGCGCCGCCGCCGCCGGGATGGCCAGCGCCTATCATGCGCCGCTGGCGGGCAGCCTGTTTATCGCCGAGATCCTGTTCGGCACCCTGATGCTGGCCTCGCTCGGCCCGGTGGTGATCGCCGCGGTCAGCGCCCTGCTGATGACCAACCTGCTCAACGGCGGCCAGGCGCCGCTCTATCTGGTGACGCCGCTCGCGGCTCCCTTGCCGACGCAATACCTGCTGATGGCGCTGGTCGGCGTGGTGGCCGGCGCCGGCGGGCCGCTGTTTTTATGGCTGATGACCGCCACCGGCCATGCCTTCCGCTCGCTGAGATTGAAACCGCCGTTGCAGCTGGCGCTGGGCGGCCTGATCGTCGGGCTGCTTTCGCTGCTGTTCCCGCAGGTATGGGGCAACGGTTACAGCGTGGTGCAGGCGCTGCTGATCGCGCCGCCGGGGGTGCTGCTGCTGGGGGCGATCCTGGTGTGCAAACTGTTGGCGATCCTCGCCAGCAGCGGGTCGGGCGCGCCGGGCGGGGTCTTCACCCCGACGCTGTTCGTCGGCGCCGCGCTCGGTTCGATCATCGGTCAGCTGTTTGGCCTGTGGCCGGGCATGGATACGGCGGTGCCGCTGCTGCTGGCGCTGACCGGCATGGCTACCCTGCTGGCCGCCACCACCCATGCGCCGATCATGGCGGCGCTGATGGTATTTGAAATGACCGGCGAATACGCGCTGCTGCCCGGCATTCTGCTTTCGTGCGTGATCGCCACCACCGTGTCGCGCGGCCTGCGGCCGGTGTCGGTGTATCATTCGGCGCCGCCGCCCAAACGCGAGGCTTAGAACTCGCCCTGCTGCAGGATTTTCCTGAACTGCGGGCACTGCAGGTGCTCGGGTTCAGGGCAATCGACCAGGTGGCGCAGCCCGTCGCGCACCTGCACCAGGCGCTGGATATGGCGATCCAGCTCATCCGCCCGCGCCGCCAGCAGCCCGCGATCGAGCGCTATCCTGCCCCGTTCGTCAAACAAGGCGCTCATCTCGTCCAGCGTAAAACCGGCCAGGCGCGCCAGCGCGATCAGCCGCAGTTGGTCAAGCACGCCGGCGGCGTATTGGCGACGCAAACCGTGGCGGCCTATCGACGCGATCAGCCCTTTCTTCTCGTAATGCCGCAGCGCGGAAGGCGCGATCCCACTCAGGCGCGCCACCGCGCCGATATCCAGTTCTTTTGCCATTGACTTGAAGCCGACTTTAAGTTGCACACTGTGCGCACATTATCACGTCACTGAGCCAAGGACACCCCTATGACCCCCGATCTGTTAGTGCGCATCCTGTTAACCGGCGTTGGCGCCACCCTCTGCATGGATCTGTGGGCACTGCTGCTGAGGCGGCGCTTCGGCATCCCTTCCCTCAATTATGCGCTGGTGGGCCGCTGGTTTCTCGGCATGTTCGACGGCCGCTGGTTTCACGCCACCATCGTTACGGCGCCGCCGCGCCGGGGGGAGAGAGAAATCGGCTGGATATTGCATTACGCCATCGGCATCGCGTTTGCCTTTATCCCGATCGGTTTGGCGGGCATCGGGTGGTATGCGGCGCCGGAGCCGCTCATCGCGCTGTTGAGCGGCTGGCTGAGCCTGGCGGCGCCGTTTCTGGTGATGCAGCCCGCGCTGGGCTTTGGCGTGGCGGCGGCGAAAACCGCCTACCCGCGAAAAGCGCGGCTCCTTAGCCTGCTCACCCACACGGTGTATGGGCTGGGCCTGCTGATTGCCGCCCGGCTGTTGGCGGCGCTGTGCGCTTGAGCGAGCTTACAGCAGCGTGGAAATATCGAGGTAGTGCGCCAGCTCGCGCTGCTCTGCGCGTGGCAAATAGGGAATCTCACCCAGCAGCGGCGCGGGAATGCGCTGCTGCAGCGCCGCGATGGTTTCGGCATAGTGCGCCAACCCCGGGTTGATGCGGTTGGCCACCCAACCCAACAGCGGCAGGCCGTCGTTGATGATCGACTGCGCGGTCAGCAGTGCGTGGCTGACGCAGCCCAGCTTGATGCCCACCACCAGCACCACCGGCAGCTGTTCCTGCACCACCCACTCGGCGTAAGGCCGCAGATCGTTCATCAGCACCCGCCAACCGCCGCTGCCTTCCACCACCACCGTGTCGGCTTTGGCGGACAGATCCCGCAGACCGCTGCTCATCACGCCATAGTTGATGTCCTCGGTCGCATGCGCGTGAAACACCTCATCCAGGCAGGTGATGGGATTGATCTCCTCGTAGGACAGCGGCAGGGTTGACGATGCCTGCAACACCAAAGCGTCTTTATTGCGGATGCCCTCGCTGGTTTCCTGGCAGCGTGCGGCGATCGGCTTGTAGCCGGCCACCGAACGGCCCTCGGCGGCCAGCGCCTGCATCAACCCGCGGGAAACCACGGTTTTACCGACGTCGGTATCCGTGCCTGTCACAAATAAACGCTTCAACATGAATAAAATGCCCCAGA
This sequence comes from Serratia sp. 2880STDY5682894, assembly GCF_001537385.1. NCBI lineage: Bacteria > Pseudomonadati > Pseudomonadota > Gammaproteobacteria > Enterobacterales > Yersiniaceae > Serratia > Serratia sp. 2880STDY5682894. The sequence goes on from NZ_FCJA01000001.1 coordinate 438,170, forward strand.
ATGCCCCGTTAACAATGTGTCGCCGCATCGGCGGCGAAGAAGTCTTTCGGAAAAATTCTAGGGGATGCGCCCCCATAGGGGCTTGAGGTAGCTCAATCTTTTGCGGAATTAATAAGAAGTTCTGATGTTAGCCCTGCAGCAGCTGTACCAGCAACGAACCGTTGTACAGCGCCTCTTTCACCAGCGCCGCGCCGGGCATGGTGCCCTGATTGAAGAACTGCGTGGATTCGACCTTGACCTGCTCGCTGTAGGCCGGCAGCGCCTGCTGGCGAATGCAGGAGACGATGGCCGGGTGCAGGATCTCCGCCGCGCGGTTGAGCGGCGAGCCCACCAGGATCTTCTCCGGATTGAACAGATTGACCATGATTGCCAGAATGCGCCCCACGCTGTGCCCAACGCCGAGAATGATGTCCCGCGCCAGCTGATCGCCCGCCAGCGCGGCGTCGCACAGCGATTCGACGGTCAGCGGCGCGCCGTGCAGGCTGGAGCTCATCGAGCCGCTCAGCCGCTGCTGGGCGATCTCCAGCATGTTTTCGATGCTGGCCACGGTTTCGAGACAGCCGTGGTTGCCGCAGTAGCAGCGTTTGCCGTAGGGATCGACCTGGGTGTGGCCGATCTCCACCACGCTGTGGCTGCCGGCGTGCAGCACATGGCCACCGGTGATCACCCCGGCACCGACGTTGTGATCGATCACCACCTGAATGACGTTCTGGCTGCCGCGCGAGGCGCCGTACAGCGCCTCGGCCATGGTCCAGGCGCTGATATCGTGCTGCAGGTAAACCGGCAGGCCGGTGCGGGTTTCCAATGCCGGACCGAGCGGCATCTCCAGCGCGTCGTAAAACGGCATGCGATGCACCACGCCAGACTGCACGTCGATCATGCCCGGCAGCGTGATGGCGATCGCCGTCAGCCGCTCCAGCTTGCTTTGGTGGCGGATAAAGAATTGGTCGACTTCGGTCAGGATGCGTTTCAGCAACGGTTCAGGGTGTTCGGCCGCCAGCGGCAGCTGCTCCTCAACCACCAGTTTGCTGCTGAGATCGCGCAGCGCCAGCGTGATGCTGCCGCGGCTGATGCGGGCGGAAAGGTAGTGCCAGGCCTCGGTGTCCAGCACCAGCCCCACCGCCGGGCGGCCCCGGCTGCCGATTTCCTGGTACTCGGTTTCCTTGACCAGATGGGCTTCCAGCAGTTCGCGCACGATCTTGGTGATGCTGGCGGGCGCCAGCTGCGCGCGTTTTGACAGTTCGATGCGCGAAATCGGGCCCAGTTGATCGATTAGCCGATAAACCGCCCCCGCATTGGTCTGTTTGATTTGATCGATATGCCCAGGCTGCCCAACCGCAATCACAAACCTGCTCCTACTATTTTTCGCGCTTCTAAATAAAGACTAGGGGTTATGGTGGGGCTTTTGTCATACAGCGTCAACTATTTGATTCGTTATGTGATTTGCTGCACAAATTCCTCGCAATTTCAGCGTGAATTGATTTTTATTTGCCCAAGCTCAACGTCATTTCAGCATCAACGCCATCAGCGCCTGCGCGGCGGCGGTCAGCGGCCGCCGGCGGTGATGCACCAGCCACACTTCGGTGGTGGCGTCCGGCTCCGCCAGCGGCAAATAGCGCACGCCGTCCACCCGCACCCGGGCAAATGAGGCCGGCAGAATCGACACCCCTAACCCGGCGGAGACCAGCCCGATGATGGTCATCGCTTCCCCCACTTCCTGGGTGATGTACGGGGTAATGCCTGCCTTGCCGAGCAACAGCAGTATTTCGTCGTACAGCGCGGTGCCCACTTCGCGCGAGAAGAACACGAACGGCTCCTGCGCCAGATGTTGGAAACGCAGCGCGCCGCCGGGCGTTTCCGCCAGCGGATGCCCTTCCGGCACCACCGCCACCAGCGGTTCACGCAGCAGTAGCTGGTAGTGGAGCGCCTCCGGCAGCCGCGTGTTGCGCATTACCCCCAGATCCAGCTCACCGTTCAGCAACGGCTCGATCTGCTGTTTGGTGTTGATTTCGCGCATTTTGATATGCACCTGCGGAGACTGCTGACGGAAAGCGCGCAGGCTGCGCGACACCACGCCGATGAAGGGCGCGGAAGAGGTAAAGCCGATGGTCATTTCCCCCAGCTCGCCGCGATCCAGACGCGCCGCCTTTTCCGCCGCCCGCCCGACCTGATCGAGCACCTGATAGGCTTCTTTGAGGAACATCTCCCCGGCCTGGGTCAAACTGACGTTGCGGTTGTTGCGCGCCAGCAGCCGCGCGCCGACCATCTCTTCCAACGCCTGGATTTGCTGGCTGAGCGGCGGCTGGGAGATCCGCAGCCGTTCGGCGGCGCGGCCAAAATGCAGCTCTTCCGCCACGGCGATAAAGTAACGCAGGTGTCTCAGTTCGATATTCATATTTAAAACATCTTAATTTTAATTATTAATATATTAGACAAAAAACTCGCCACTCCCTATCATTTTGTTATCTGTAAAGTGTCTGTTTATCTCCCCGAAGTTCGGTAAGGAAACGCTGTGACAACCCCTGTGCGTTCTGCGGCCGCGATGCCGTCGACGCTGGCCGCCAACGATGACGCGGCCGCTGCGCCAAAAGTAAAACGCTCCACCCTCAACAACAAACTCCCCTATATCGAACGCGGCACGCCGCAGTTTATGCGCGTGACGCTGGCGCTGTTTTCCGCCGGGCTGGCGACCTTCGCGCTGCTCTACTGCGTGCAACCGATTCTGCCGGTGCTGTCACAAGATTTCGGCGTATCGCCGGCGGAAAGCAGCCTGTCGCTTTCGGTCTCCACCGGTCTGCTGGCGATCGGCCTGATGTTCACCGGGCCGCTGTCCGACGCCATTGGCCGCAAGTCGGTGATGGTGGTAGCGCTGCTACTGGCGGCGGTATGCACGCTGATCTGCGCCTTTATGACCAGCTGGCACGGCATTTTGCTGATGCGCGCGCTGATCGGCCTGTCGCTGAGCGGCGTGGCGGCGGTCGGCATGACCTACCTCAGCGAAGAGATCCACCCCAGCTTCGTCGCCTTCTCAATGGGGCTGTACATCAGCGGCAACTCGATCGGCGGCATGAGCGGCCGCCTGGTGACCGGGGTGTTGACCGACTTCTTCTCCTGGCGCGTATCGCTCGGGGTCATCGGCCTGTTCGCCCTCGCCGCCGCCTGCATGTTCTGGCGCATCCTGCCCGCCTCGCGGCATTTTCGCGCCAGCTCGCTGCGCCCGCGCACCCTGCTGATCAACTTCAAGCTGCATTGGCACGATAAGGGCCTGCCGCTGCTGTTCGCGGAAGGGTTCCTGCTGATGGGCAGCTTCGTCACCCTGTTCAACTACATCGGCTATCGCCTGCTGGCAGATCCTTACCACCTGAGCCAGGCGATTGTCGGCCTGCTGTCGGTGGTATACCTCACCGGCTCCTACAGCTCGCCCAAGGCCGGCGCGCTCACCTCACGCTTCGGGCGCGGCCCGGTGCTGCTGGCCTCGATCGTGATTATGCTGATCGGGATTCTGATTACCGCGCTGCCGCAGGTGCCGGCTATCTTTATCGGCATGATGCTGTTCACCGCCGGTTTCTTCGCCGCCCACTCGGTGGCCAGCAGCTGGATCGGCCGCCGTGCGCGCCGCGCCAAAGGCCAGGCGTCGTCGCTGTATCTGTTCTGCTATTACGTTGGATCCAGCGTGGCCGGCACCCTCGGCGGCGTGTTCTGGCACAGCTTCGGCTGGAATGGCGTGGCGGCGTTCATCAGCCTGATGCTGCTGCTGGCGCTGCTGGTGGTGCATTACCTGAAACGCCTGCCGGAAGCGGCCCGCCTCTGAAAAGAAAAAGCCGCGGTGGTTTGCCGCGGCTCGTCATGCCAGTGCCTGTGATTATTGGCCGGTTTTCCAGCGGGTGCGCAGGTACTCCACCGCCTTGTCCGTTTGCGGCTCAGTCAAATAACGTTGCCGGAACAGAATGGTTCCCCCCATTCCCGGCAGGCTCTCGTTGAGATCCAGCTGCCTTTTCAGCTCGGGAACGCCGCCGTCGACGGTCCAGGCCGGCTCGCTGGCGGCAGGCGTACCCACTTTATACAACGCCACCCCGGCATAGAGCCGAACCGGCGTGCCTTTCACCACCTCGGCCCACCAGTTGGCCAGCACGTCGTAGCGGACAATTTCACGATCAAAAGGCCAATACAGCTGCGGCGCGATGTAATCGAGCAGCCCCAGTTTGACCCACTGGCGCGTATCGGCATAGGCCGTATCGTACGATGGCGCGCCGGCCCGCGTCGCCGAGCCGGCAGGATCGTCCGCCTGGTTTCGCCAGACGCCCGCCGGGCTGACGCCAAACGCCACCGCGGGCTTCAAGGCTCGCACGGTGGCTGAAACCTGTTTTATCAATTGCAGCGTGTTGTCCCTGCGCCAGGCGGCTTTGTCTGCAAACCCTTTGCCGTATGCGCGATACGTTCGTTCATCATCCAGCGGCGATTGCGGCGTTTCGTAATAGAAATAATCGTCAAACTGAATGCCGTCGACCTCATAGTTTTTGACAATTTCGGTCACCACGCTGGTGATCCAGTTGCGCACGTCGGGCAGACCGGGATCGAGCACGAAGCGCTCGTTGGCGGTGCGAATCCAGTCGGGATGCAGCGCATAGACGCTGGCCGGCGGCGACTGCAGCGTATGATTAAGTGCGTCAATCGTTTGTGGGCGGGTATTCATAGAAACCCGATAGGGATTCAGCCAGGCATGCACTTTGATGCCGCGGCGGTGCGCTTCTTGCAGCATAAAGGCCAGCGGATCGTAACCCGGATCCTGGCCCACGGTGCCGGTCAAGACTTCTGACCAGGGCAAGATGTTTGAGCGCCACAGGGCCGTGCCGTCCGGTTTAACCTGAAAATACACCGCGTTAATCCCGGTTTTCACCATCTCGTCCAGCGCGTCCGTCAGCCCCTGTTTCTGCAGGCGAACCCGCTCTTGCGCGGTTTCCGCTTTCAGGGAGGCCGCCGGCGGCCAATCCAGGCCAATGACCGTGGCCAGCCAGATGCCCCGCATCGGTGTTATCGGCGGCGTCGGTTGCGGGGGCTTCTCCGGTTCGGGCGGCTTGGCGCACCCGCTCACGCCCAGCATGGCGGCCATCAACAGCCATCCGCCTAATTTTGTTGCGCCTGTCGGCATTCTGATTCTCCTTCCGTGAGTGACGGTTATCCCATGTCGTTGCGTGCAGAACAAGAAACGGCCCGATTTCTCAGTGCTATTTCGCTGCCGGCGTCGCCCTGTTCAGACGACGCCGGTGTCCTTATCCCATTACCAGCTCAGCCCCGTGCCGCGAGGGAACGCCACCTTGCCCGTATTGGTTTCCACATCGTAGTCATGCCAGGTATTGACCGGCAGTTTGCCCTGCGGTTTGATTTTGCCCGTCAGCACCTGCGCCAAAGAGACCATCGAAGGGCCACGCCACACGCCGCTGTCATAACCGTAATAGGAATAGGTGGCGACGGCCGCCTCCACCTCGGCGGCATAGTTCACGATATCGTAAGGTGCGCGCAGTGAGAGGTGAACGCGTTTCTTCCCCTGCTCGGCGGCGTATTTCAACCAGCCCGGATAAGGGCTGCTGTCATTGCTCGCTCCGGTTGCGGAGGTAACGACCCCATCCTGTTCAGCCGGCGTAAAGCGGGTTGATAGGGTTCCTAGCAAGAACACGTCGCAGCCGGCAATATGTTCCCTAACCTGGGCGTCGCTCAGCTCCGTTTCCTTCGCGGCAACGACGTTCTGATACCCCTCCTGCGCCATCACGCGCGCAATGCCGCTGGCTTGCTCGCCCCACGGCGTCAGAATAAAGTAGCGCAGCGCCTTGTCCTTTAACGGCAACAGGCTGTGGCGGTTGATCACCACGGTAATGGAACGATCGGCGATGCGTTTTTCCAGCTTGTGCGCTGACGACGCAACGTCGTTGGAACACGGCCTATCGCTATGGTCCATCAGGCTATGGCGTAATTTCAGGCGCAAAATTCGCTCGACCGAGGCATCGATATCGGCCTCGCTGAGATGCCCCGTTTTCACTCTGTCCGCAAGGTACCGGATCAACGCCGGTAGCAGGCTCGCCTGGGCCGGCGAGGCGATGCTGACAGGCATCAAAGCAATATCCACCCCGGCGGCAAAGACGTTTTCAGCCGCTGCTTGCTGGCTGAAATGCTCGGCAATCGCGCCCATATCCAGCGCATCTGAAATCGTTACGCCCGCATACCCCAATTCATTGCGCAGGATCTGGGTCTGAATTTCATGCGACATGGTGGCCGGCACCGTGATTTTTTCACCGCTGCGGGTATCTATCTGGCGGTTATCCAATGCCGGATACTGAATATGCGCGGTCATGACCATGTCCGGCGCCACGCAGCGATCGATGGCCTGCTTGTAAGGGGCGATATCGATGGCAAAGGCCTCTTCCCGCGTGCGATCGACGCGCGGCAGGCCGGTATGTGAGTCGGTGGAGGTGCTGCCATGGCCGGGGAAGTGCTTATACGCGGTGATCAGCCCCTGGTGTTTCATGCCCGCCACCATTTTCTCTGCCAGACGAGAAACGGTGTTCTTATCATCGCTGAAGGCGCGAACGTTAATCACCGGGTTGAACGGGTTGGTGTTGACATCCACGACCGGGGCAAAGTTGGTATTGATATGCAACGCGCGCATATCCTGAGCCATCAGCTTGCCCTGTTCAACGGCGAGCTGTTCATCCGCTCCCCCTTCAATCGCCGCCGCCAGCGCCATATTGCCGGGGAATGAGGCATAGTCGCCGCGCGGCAGCCGGAAAACGTTACCGCCTTCGTTATCCGTGCCAATAAACAAACGAATGCCCGCGTGGGTTTTCATCGCGGCATACCAGGCCGTCAACGTGTTGATCTGCTGCTTGTCTTTCAGATTATTGGCGAACAGGATCACCCCACCCACGTGGTTATCGGCGATCAGCTTGCCAATGGCTTCATCGGGGACGGTCATATCCTGATTGCTGCTACCGTTCCGATCCCAGTAGCGAAAATCCAGCATGATTTTTTGCCCGATCTTCTCTTCCAGCGTCATGTTTTTGACTTTCTGTTTAATATCCACAGTGAACCTCCGTTTAAAGCACCCGTTAATGACAGAAGAAAAGATAACCCCAAGGGCTCATAGCGTCCTGCCATTCTGTTTGTTCCAGTGATTGGACAACGGCGATCGGAAAATGGATTAAACAAAACGCAAACAAACAGGAGAAAATCCATCAATGAATCAAAACACTACGCATACCGGGTGTATTACGTGCCCTGCCGTAGAGGCCGCTATGGCGCATTTTCCGCTGGTAAGCCGGGTGGCCGGTGAAGCTGCCGTCGGCTCAGGGGCCGATGTTGCCCCCAGTCCGCCACTCTTCTATAGTATGTTGTAACTAATATAGGAGCATGCGATGAGCAGATACGATGTAATTGGCCGGATGAACGCCTGCTTTACCGAGCTGGAGCAGGCGCTCGGCGCGCTGCAGCAGCAGATCGCCCCGCTGCGGTTGCTGGCGGCGCGGGTGTTCAGCCTGCCGGAGGTTGAAAAAGGTCAGGAGCATCAGGCTATCTCGCATATCGCGGTCGAACAACATGTGGGGCAAGCAGCGCGCGATCTGGCGCTGGAGCATTATCAGCGGCTATTCATCCACCATAACCGGGAGAATGTCAGCAGCAAGGCCGCCGTGCGCCTGCCCGGCGTCATCTGCCTGGCGGTGGAACAGCCGGAGTATCAGGCGCTGCAAACGCAGCTGGCGCTCATCAACCGACTGAAGGGCGAACTGGAACAGATTATCACCGTCGATTCCGGCCTGGCGCCGGAGCAGCGTTTCGAGTTCGTGCACACCCATCTGCACGGGCTGATTACCCTCAGCGCCTATCGCACCCTCACCGCCCTGACCAATCCCGACTCCGTGCGCTTCGGCTGGGCCAACAAGCACATCATCAAAAACGTCAAGCGGGACGACATCCTGGCGCAGCTGGAGAAAAGCCTGAAAGCCGGCCGTGCAGTGCCGCCGCACAGCCGTGAACAGTGGGCTGCCCTGGTCAGCCGCGAGATAGACGACGTCAGCCGCCTGCCGCAACACGCGACGCTGAAAATCAAGCGGCCGGTCAAAGTGCAGCCAATCGCCCGGGTGTGGTATCAGCAGCAGCAAAAACAGGTGCAACACCCCTGCCCGCTGCCGCTGATCGCCCTGTGTCAGGCCGAGAGCGGCGCCACAGTGCCGAAGATTGGCGAGCTGCTCAACTACGACGTCGACGCGGTGAAACACCGCTACAAACCCGACGCCCGGCCGCTGCGGCTGCTGGTGCCGCGCCTGCACCTGTATACCGACGACGCTACTCGCTGAGGGCATACACCCGCAGGCGATGGCCGTCCGGATCTCGCGCCACGAAGGTGTAACCGAACTCCATCTCGGTCGGCGTTTGCTCAATCGGCAGCCCGAGTTCGCGCCACTGGTTATAGCGCGCCTCGACCTCTTGCGGATCCTGGCACAAAAAGCCCAGTTCACCGCCGCCGCCGGTCAGGGTCGCCGTAGGTTTTACCCCCTGTTTGGCCCACATCCCCAGCTTGAAGCCGTTGTTGAGCACGAACAGGGCGAAGCCGGGGGAAAGCTCTACCGGCGCCTGTCCCAGTAAACGTTGATAAAAGGCAGCGCTGTTCAGCGGGTTGTCGACGTAAAGCAGGGTCATGCTGGGAAGGGTCATCGGTCTGTCCTCTGGGTGATGGGAACCGGCCGGTTCCCGATAGGCACAGACTAAGGGGTGCGACTGACAGTTTATGGCAGCAGCGTGCCGCTATTGCTCCGCAATGCCCTCGCTGAGGCGCCACTCTTTCAGCAGCAGCCGCCGGCCGCGCGGATAGCGCTGTTCCAAAGGTGTAGCGGCCTGAATGCGATCGAGGCGAAAATGGCGAAACGCCTGGCGCAGCTCGCACCAGGCAACCAGCATCTGGAACTGGTCGAAAAAACCCAGCGCAAAGGGCCACAGCAGGCGTTCGCTGCGCTGCCCCGCCAGATCGAGATAGTCGATATGCAGCTTGCGCTCGCGGCGGATGGTGTCACGGATCAGCACCCGCATCGCATCCGCCACCGGCGGCGCCTGAACCGGCGCGATCAACAGCGTGTTGGCCTCCAGCTCCTCCCGCAGCGCCGGCGGCAGCACGTCGGCGATCTTGGCCAGCGCCTGGCCCGCCGCACTCGCCAGCTGGCTGTCGCCGCGGCGGCTGACCCAGCGCATCCCCAGCACCAGCGCCTCTGTCTCTGCCTGCGAGAACATCAGCGGCGGCAGCATAAAGCCGGGCCGCAGCACATAGCCGACGCCCGCCTCGCCGACGATCTCCGCCCCCTGCTGCTGCAGCGTAGCGATATCGCGGTACAGCGTGCGCATGCTGATGCCCAGCGTTTGCGCCAGCGCATGGCCCGCCACCGGATAACGGTGGCTGCGCAGCAGCTGCATCAGATCGAGTAAACGTTGTGCGCGCGACATATCACGGCTCCCTGCATAACGCAGTTTGGACAAAGTCGGCAAAGGCCCGCGCCTTGGCCGAGACGAAATGACCGCCGGGGAACACCGCCCACAGCGCCAGCGGCGGCAGCTGCCAGTCCGCTAATGCCGCGATCGCCGCCCCGCTTTGCAGCTCGCTGCGGAACATGCCTTCGCTGGCGATAGTGGGCCCGAATCCCGCCAACACCAGCTCGCGCACGCACTCCGCCGCATTGACCCGCATGCGCCCCGGCAGCCGCAGCGCGCGCTGTTCTCCTTCGCGGCTGAAGCGCCAGTGCTCGCCGCCACCACGGCGGTGGTAAATCACCAGCTCGTGCTGCAACAGATCTTCCGGCCGCTGCGGCATGCCGGCGGCGGCAAAATAGCCGGGCGTGCCGATCACACATTGCTTTACCTCACCCAGTTTACGGGCGGTAAAGCCGGAATCTTCCAGCTCGCCGATACACAGGGCAATATCGATGCCCTCTTCAATCAACGACAGGTTGCCGTCATCCAGCAGCAGATCGACGCTCAAACGCGGGTTGGCGCGCATAAACGCCGTCAAATCAGGCAAGGGAACGATGCGGGCGAACACCGCCGCCGAGGCGACCCGCAGCCGGCCGCTCAGCATTTCGCCGGCGTTCTGCACCAGCGCTTCCGTCTCCGCCAGCTCGTTCAGGATACGCCGAGTGCGTTGATACAGCTGCTGCCCCGCATCCGTCGGCTGCAGGCCGTGGGTCGAGCGCAGCATCAGGCGTGTGCCGAGCTGCTGTTCCAGCCGCGCCACCGCTTTCGAGACCGCCGGCTGCCCCACGTGCAGCCGCCGCGCCGCTGCGGTAAAGGAACCGCTCTCGTAAACGCAGGCATAGGTTTCGTAATCGGCAAACTTGCCCATAGCATTCCTTACTGGAATAACGGTTAGCATTTATTGCAGTCTACACGCGCCATTCAGGAATGGGCAAGATGAGCGCAACCCTCATTCCCGTCAGGAGAACGCATGACACTGCAAGACAAACTCGATGCCTTCAAAGCGGAGTTCGAATCCGGCCAACTGCCGTTCACACTCACAGAACAAGAGCACGCGCTGATGCGTAAGGCGATCCAAACGCAGATCGCTGCCGGCATCGCCGAACGCGCCCTTAAGGTCGGCGACGCCGCGCCCGGCTTTACCCTGTCGGACGGCGAAAACCGGCCATGTTCCTCCGCGGCGCTGTTGGCGAAGGGCCCGCTGGTCGTCAGTTTCTATCGCGGGATCTGGTGCCCCTACTGTACGCTCGATCTGCAGGCCCTGCAGGCCGCATTGCCCGCCATCACGCAGTACGGCGCGCAGCTCGTGGCCGTTTCGCCGCAGAGCGCGGTGCATAACCGCCAGGCCATGCACGATCACGATCTCACCTTTGCGCTGCTCAGCGATGCCGGCAACCGTCTGGCGGCCCAATTCGGCCTGCGTTACCGCCTGCCGGACGCGCTGATCGCCCTGTATCAACAGCGGCTCGGCCTCGATCTGGCGCAGTTCAACCAGGATGATAGCTGGACGCTGCCGCTGCCGGCGCGGTTCGTCATCGCCCGCGATGGCCGTATCGCCTATGCCGAAGCGCACGCCGATTACACCCGGCGGCCGGAGCCGCAGGCGCTGTTGTCGGTGCTGGAGAGATTGGCTTGAAAAGACGGGGCGCAAACGCGCCCCGTTTGAACATGACGTGATTATTTCTGCATGCTGCCGACCATCGCTTCCGGCCGCACCCACTCGTCGAACTGCGCGTCGGTCAGGTAGCCGAGCTTCAGCGCCGCGGCTTTCAGCGTCAGCCCTTCCTTGTGCGCTTTCTTGGCGATTTCCGCCGCCTTGTCGTAGCCGATGTGGGTGTTGAGCGCCGTCACCAGCATCAGCGATTCGTTCAGCAGCTGGGTGATGCGATCGCGGTTCGGTTCGATGCCCACCGCGCAGTGCTCGTTGAAGCCCTGCATGCCGTCGGCCAGCAGGCGAATCGACTGCAGGTAGTTGTGGATCACCATCGGGCGGAACACGTTCAGCTCGAAGTTGCCGGAAGCGCCGCCGATGTTCACCGCCACGTCATTGCCCAGCACCTGGGCGCACAGCATGGTCATCGCCTCGCACTGGGTCGGGTTAACTTTGCCCGGCATGATGGAGCTGCCCGGTTCGTTCTCCGGGATCGAAATCTCGCCGATGCCGCAGCGCGGGCCGGACGCCAGCCAGCGCACGTCGTTGGCGATCTTCATCAGTGAAGCCGCCAGCCCTTTCAGCGCGCCATGCCCTTGCACCAGCGCGTCGCAGGTCGCCAGCGCTTCGAACTTGTTCGGGGCGGTGACGAACGGCTGATGGGTCAACTCCGCCAGCGCTTTGGCCACGCGCACCGCGTACTCAGGATGGGTGTTCAGGCCGGTGCCGACCGCCGTGCCGCCCAGCGCCAGCTCGGCGATGTGCGGGATACTGTCTTCGATGTGCTTCAGGTTGTGCGCCAGCATCGCCGCCCAGCCGGAGATCTCCTGCCCCAGGGTCAGCGGCGTGGCGTCCTGCAGGTGGGTGCGGCCGATTTTGACGATGTCGCGGTAGGCTTCGGCCTTGTCGCTCAGCGTCTTGTGCAGCACTTTCAGCTCGGGGATCAGGTGCTCGCGCAGCGCAATCACCGCCGCCACGTGCATCGCGGTGGGAAACACGTCGTTGGAGCTCTGGCTTTTATTGACGTCGTCGTTCGGGTGCACCTTGCGCTCTTCACCGCGCACGCCGCCCAGCAGCTCGCTGGCGCGGTTGGCCAACACTTCGTTCATGTTCATGTTGGTCTGGGTACCGGAACCGGTTTGCCAGATGGACAGCGGGAACTGATCGGCATGGCTGTCCGCCAGCACTTCGTCGGCGGCGTTGATGATGGCGGCGCCCCGCTCGGCCGGCAGCAGCCCCAGATCCACGTTCACCTGCGCAGCGGCGCGCTTGGTCAACGCCAGCGCATGGATCAGCGCGGTCGGCATCTTTTCGGAGGAAATGCGGAAATGCGCCAACGAGCGCTGGGTCTGCGCGCCCCACAGCTTGTCGGCCGGTACTTCGATGGGGCCCATAGAGTCTTTTTCGATACGAACGCCTGCCATCATTGTCTCCTTAGCATAATTCCTAAAATTGTAGGGTTAGGCCGACGCGCTCCCCCCCGTCGGCACGCACTCCCAGTATAGTGACATAATAACTATTCGCATTAAGAGAGTTATCTCACAGCACGTTTCATCTCTTTTACTCCTTCATGACGCGGTTATTTGCCGCCGGTTAACCCGCGCCAAAATAAACGGCCGGGCATGCCCCGGAGAATACAAGCGTGGGTCACGATTAACGCGGATGACGCGAATTAAAATTATTGATGCGCTGGGCCTGTAAATGATTAAGCTCATCGATACGTTGCTGCTGCAGATGATTGATTTCGTCGTAGGCGTCCTGCCGTTCATTATGGCGATAGGCCCCGGTCGCCACCGCGCCGGCGGTGAGCGCCAGCGGATGGGCCACGGGCGCGATCGCGGCGGGAAGCACGACCGGCGCGGGTGCAACGACGATCGGCGCCGGCGCGATCACCACGGTGCGCGGCGCGGCGTAAGGATAGGTGACAATCACCGCCGCCTGGGTTGCGCCGGTGCAAAGCCCCAACAGCAACAACAGTTTTTTCATGCAACAGACCTCTGGTTTCGTTAAATCGACTCGTTAGCCCTTACGGTAAAGAGGTCTGGCGCGTCGGTTTAAGCTCGGCGTGTGATCGCCCCGCGCAGCGCGAAAATAATAATAAGGGAATGGCTCAGACGGTAAAAAATAAATTCAGCCGACATATTTTGACATGCTGAAAAATAAATAATGAGGCAGGATGCCCGGGCTATCGGCAATAACCCCACTGCCCCAAAGAATAATCGATTAGCGGCTTTTGACGGCCGCCTTGAGGCCCAGTGCGCCATTTGAGGCGCCGATCGTTATCACGTTATACTTTGGCCCGTTGCCGGGCGCGACGTTATCCGGCGTTATTTTGATCGCGCCCATGATTTTTCCCGCCGACGCGGGCGTATGATGGTCGTCGGCATAGATTAAGTTAATCTTATAAAATCAGTGAGTTATTGCTATGCAGTGCGGCAATGACGCAGAAGGACGTTTATCGACATGCAAAAAATGACCAACGCGGTACAGAATTACGCCTGGGGCAGCCACGATGCGCTGACCCGTCTTTACGGCATCGCCAACCCCGATAATCAGCCGATGGCCGAACTGTGGATGGGCGCCCATCCCAAGAGCCCTTCCCGCGTGCCGGGCGCCGATGGCGCACTGCGTTCGCTGCGCGAGCTGATCGATGAAGACCAGCCAAAGCAACTGGGCGCCGACGTCGCCAGCCGCTTTGGCGAGTTGCCGTTCCTGTTTAAAGTGCTGTGCGCCGATCAACCGCTGTCGATCCAGGTCCACCCGAGCAAAGCGGCGGCCGAGATCGGCTTCGCGAAAGAGAACGCTGCCGGCATCCCGCTGAGCGCCGCCGAACGCAATTACAAAGACCCCAATCACAAGCCCGAGCTGGTCTTCGCCCTGACGCCGTTCCTGGCGATGAACGGCTTTCGCGAACTGACCGATATCGTTTCCCTGCTGCAGCCGATCGCCGGCGCGCACCACGACATCGCCACCTTCCTGCAGCAGCCGGACACCGCGCATCTGTCCACCCTGTTCGCCAGCCTGTTGACCATGAGCGGCGAGCAAAAATCGCTGGCGCTCGGCGTGCTGAAAGCCGCGCTCAACAACCAGCAGGGCGAGCCCTGGGATACCGTGCGCTTTATCGCCGGCTTTTATCCGGACGACAGCGGCCTGTTCTCACCGCTGCTGCTGAACGTGGTGCAGCTCGCGCCGGGCGAAGCGATGTTCCTGTACGCGGAAACGCCGCACGCCTACCTGAAAGGGGTGGCGCTGGAGGTGATGGCCAACTCGGATAACGTGCTGCGCGCGGGCCTGACGCCGAAATTCATCGACGTGCCTGAGCTGCTGGCCAACCTGCAGTTCCGCCCACAGCCGGCGTCCGGCCTGCTGACCCAGCCGGAGCAACGCGGCAACGAGCTGTTCTTCCCGATCCCGGTGGAGGATTTCGCCTTCTCGCTGCACGATTTGACCGCCGCACCGCAGGCGCTGGCGCAGCGAAGCGCGGCCATCGTGTTCTGCGTCGCCGGCGAAGCGACGCTGGAAAAATCCGGGCAGCGCCTGACGCTCAAACCGGGCGAATCCTGCTTTATCGGGGCTTTCGAATCCCCGGTCAACGTCAGCGGCAGCGGCCGCATCGCCAGGGTTTATAACCAGCTGACCTAACCGTTGATAAATTTCAGCAAATTGCTTGCTGAAAGCGAGAGCTACCCCCACAATTAAACGCCTGCGGGCGTTTTTTGTCGGCCCCTATTTGCCCCTCCCGCGCAACGGAGGGTGATAAGAAAAAAGGATGAAACAGAGCTATGAAAAAATCGTTAGTCGCTGTCAGCGTCATTGTGGTTCTTGGCGCAGCATGGACCGGGGCATCCTGGTACACCGGGAAACTGATCGAGCAGCACATGGGCGAAGTCGTGGACAACGCCAACGGCCAGCTGAAAGCTTACCTGCCGAAAGCCGGCGTGAAGTTGAGCTATGAAAATTACCAGCGCGGCCTGTTCAGCAGTAAAGTGCGTTATGTGCTGCGTTCCGACGGCACGGATACCAGTGAAAACGCGGCGCTGAAAGCCGGTGAAGAAGTGGCGTTCCTGGAAACCATCGATCACGGCCCGTTCCCCTTCGCCCAGCTGAAAAAATTCAATCTGCTGCCGAGCATGGCGTCGGTGCATACCGAGCTGGAAAATACCCCGGCGGTGAAAGGTCTGTTTGACACCACCAAAGGCAAATCGCTGTTTACCGCCGATTCGCGCATCTCTTACAGCGGGGACACCTCGTCTGCCATCGACATCATCCCGCTGGACTACCAAAAAGATAAGTCTTCGCTGAAATTCAGCGGCGCCACCATTAACGCTGACGTGTCCAGCGATCTGAAAAAATTCGTGCTGGACGCCAATAGCGACAATATCGTGTTCGCCAGCCCGAACGAATTCGGTCAAAACGAGCAGATCACCTTCCAGGGCTTCAACCTGAAAGGCAACAGCAACGAGAGCAAGTTCGGCGTGAAGCTCGGCGATCAGACGATGACGCTGAAGCAGTTCAAACTGACGATCGACGGTAAAGATACCGTGGCGTTGGACGGTTTCAACCTGGTGAGCAAGTTCGGCGAGCAAGGCAGCAGCAACATCGGCGGCCAGATCGACTACACCATGGACGCGCTCAAGGTGCAGGGCAACGACTTCGGCGCCGGCAAGCTGGCGCTGAAAATCGACAACGTCGACGGCAAGGCGCTGAAAGACTTCGCCGACAGCTACAACCGCCAGACCATGGCGCTGCTGCAACAGGGCGAGAACCTGGATCCGGCCGTGTATGAGCAGCAAAACGCCGAACTGCTGCAAAAGAACCTGCCGCTGCTGCTGAAAGGCAACCCGAGCCTCAGCATCGCACCGCTGAGCTGGAAAAACAGCAAGGGCGAGAGCACCTTCACGCTGGATCTGGCGCTGACCGATCCGAGCAAGGCCGCTTCCCCGGCACAATCGCCGGATCAGCTGATCGCGCAGGCGGTTAAAAAGCTGGATATCAACCTGACCATTCCGGAAGCGATGGCTACCGAAGTGACCGCGAAAACCGCGCTGTTGCAGGGTTACAACGAGGAAGACGCGCAGAAACTGGCGCAGCAGCAAGTGCAGGGCCTGGCGGCCATGGGCCAGATGTTCAAGCTGACCACCCAGAAAGACGGCGTGATCGCGAGCACGTTCCACTATGCCGACAATCAGGTTGACCTGAACGGCAACAAAATGTCGCTGCAGGAGTTCATCGGCCAGTTCGGCCTGCTGGGCGCCCCGGCGGAAGACGGCGAACCGGCGCAGGATGCACAACCTGCTCCGGCACCGGCGCAGTAAGCGTTTGAAAGCCTGATCAAGGGCCCCCTGCGGGGCCCTTTTTATTTACGCCGCGTAAACCGCATCGCGGATCTGCTGCGGATAGCGGCCGCACATGCCCTCAAACGCGGTGTTGGTCAGTATCACCACGCTCAGCTGCGCCTGTGGGTCAAAGAACCAGCTGTGGCCGTAAACCCCGCCCCAGGTCAGCGTGCCGGCATGCTGCGGCGTCTGTGCCGCTTCTGCGTCCACCAGCAGCGCCCCGCCAAAACCGAATCCCCAGCCCGGCCCTTGCGTTTGCGCCTGCGCGCCCACGTGCGGGCTGCGCAGCAACGCCACCGTGTCCGGCTGCAAAATGCCCTGCCCGCCGCTGCGTAATGCCTCCACCAGCTTCAGCACGTCGTCGGCATCGCCGACCATGCCTGCGCCGCCGGAAGGATAGGCCCCGGCGTTGAGCGCCCGCATCGGTGAAAACAGCACCTCGCCCCCCGCCATCTCCTTCGGCAGTGCCACCCGCAGGCCTTCATGCATGCGCTGCGGCCCTTGCGGGGTGTTGTAATACGGCGTCGCCAGGTTCGCGGCGTCCGTCGCATGGAACGCGGTATTGCCTAGCCCCAGCGGCTGCGCCACCCATTCGACAAACAGCTGCGGCAGCGGCATGCCCGTCACCCGTTCCAGCACCGCACCAAGCACGTCGATCGCCAGCGAATAGTTGAAGCGCTCCCCCGGCGCCGACAGCAACGGCGCCTGCGCCAGCAGCCGCAGGTTTTGCTCCAGCGTCAGCGTCGACAGCTCCACGCCGTCCTGGATCCCCAACTGATGATAAACGCCCGCCGGTGGTTGGTTCAGCCGGTAGTCCAGCCCCGCGGTATGGCTCAGCAAATGACGAATCTTGATCGTCGGGCGCCGGCCGTCGGCGAGCGCCGGAGTAAACCACGGCAGCCACTCGCTGACCGCGTCGTCCAGGCTCAGCTTGCCCTGTTCGATCAGGCGCAGCGCCGCCAGCGTGGTATAGGGTTTGGAGACCGACGACAGCCGGAACTGCGTTTCTCGCCGCATCGGCCGCCGCGCTTCGCGATCGGCATAGCCGGCCGCCCCGGCGTAACAAATCTCGCCCTGCCGCGCCACCAGCACCACGCTACCCACGATGCGCCCTTCGGCCATCGCCTGTTGATCGATCGCCGCGATCCGTTCTGTTAACGCCCGTTGTTCTGCCGACATGATTTTCATCTCGCGAATGGAAAGTAAAATCAGTCTAAAAGGTTCGTCATAAATTAAAATAAGGCATAATTTAATGAATCATTAAGCACAGGTTATTGATAGATGAGTTCACTCCTGCAGCTGCTGCCCTATTTCGAAGCCGTCGCACGCCTGGGCAACTTTACCCGCGCGGCCAGCCAGCTCGGCGTCACGCCGCCGGCGGTGTCGCAAAACATTCAGACGCTGGAGAATCAGCTGGGAGTGCGGCTATTTCACCGCACCAGCCGCTCGGTGCGCCTCAGCGACGAGGGCCGGTTGTTCTATCAGAAGGTGTCGCCGGCGATGAGCCAGATCGACGTGGCGGCGGACGACGTGCGCGCCCTGGGCGCACAGCCGGCGGGCCAGCTGCGCATCACGCTGCCGCAGCTGGCCGCCTCGCTGCTGGTGATGCCGCACCTGGCGGAATTTCAACGGCGCTATCCCGACGTGCAGCTGGAGCTGTTTACCGAAGACCGCTTTTCCGATCTGGTGCTGGGCAGTTTCGATGCCGGCATTCGCATGCACGCCATGCTGCAAAAAGACATGATCGCCGTGCCGATCGACAACGGCCAGCGCCGGGTGCTGGTCGCCTCGCCCGACTATCTGGCGCGCTGCGGCGTTCCGGCCACGCCGGACGATTTGCCTGCTCACCACTGCCTGCGCTACCGTTTCCCCGGCAGCGGCAAACTGGAACCCTGGTATTTTAGCCTGGGCGACGATGAACGCGCGCTGGACGTCAGCGGCAGTTTGATTTTTAACGAAGATCGGCTGATCAAGGATGCCGCGTTGGCAGGCCTGGGTATCGCACAGCGTTTTCAGGGCACGGTGTTGCAGGAGCTGGCGCAGGGGCAATTGGTGGAAGTGCTGCCGGGTTACGCCAGCGAAGCGTCGGGCTTTTTCATCTACTTTCCCGCCGGCAAGCATCTGCCGCTCAAGCTGCGCGCCTTTATCGATTTCATGCGCGAGCGGCGTGAACGGCAGCACCGGTGGTAGGGGCGCCTCGCCGGCGCCCCTGACCGTCAGCGCTTCTCCAGCGCCTGGATGATGTGGTAAGCCGCTTCGACGCGATCGTCGTTCGGGAACCACTTGTTGGCCAGCATCACCACGGCGATATTCTTCGCCGGGATAAATACCGCGTAGGTGGAGAAACCACCGGTGGAGCCGGTTTTGTTATACCAGCCGGCGCGCAATTCCGGCTGCGGCGGCGTGATGGCGCTGGCCGGCGTGCCGTTCATAATCATCCCGGCGTTGTTGCCTTCAATCAAACGCGACAGTTTCACCGGATACGGGTAGTTCTCCCACATCAGATCCTGCGTGAACGCGCCCGCCTTGTAATAACCGACGTGCGTCGCGGCCAGCGCGTCGCGCCACGGCTGCGCTACCTTCACCTGCTGCAGGTTGGCGTCCAGATAGCGAATCAGATCGCGGGCGTTAGACTTGATGCCGTAAGACTCGGCGTCCAGCGGACCGGGGTTGACCCGCACCGGCTTATCGTCCTTGCTGTAACCCTGCGCATAGTTGGCCATCTGCGCCGCCGGCACCTGCACGTAGGTGTGGCTCATGCCCAACGCCGGCAGCATCCCCTGTTCCATCGCCTGGATAAACGGCTG
Organism: Serratia sp. 2880STDY5682894; assembly: GCF_001537385.1. NCBI lineage: Bacteria > Pseudomonadati > Pseudomonadota > Gammaproteobacteria > Enterobacterales > Yersiniaceae > Serratia > Serratia sp. 2880STDY5682894. Next base: position 457,471 of record NZ_FCJA01000001.1, read on the forward strand.
GTCGAGGCTCTTGGCGGCGATCATGCCCAGCATGCCGATGCCGAGGTTGGAATAGACGCGGTAGCTGCCCGCCGGGTGTTTCGGCTGCCAGGCCCGGTAATAGGCCATCAGCTGGGCGTTGTTGGTCACGTCATCCGGCACAAACAGCGGCAGGCCGGAGGTGTGGGTCGCCAGATTCAGCAGGCTGACGCCGTCGAAGGCGCTGCCGCGCAGCTCGGGCAGATAGTGGCTGGCCGGGTCTTTAAACGACAGTTTGCCCTGCTGCTGCGCATAGACCGCCAGCGTCGCGGTGAAGGTTTTGCTCAGCGAGCCCACTTCAAACAGCGTCTGCTCGGTGATCGGTTTACCGGTCTGCTTCGAGGCGACGCCATACGGGTAAATCTGCTGTTTGCCGTCGACCGACACGGCGATCGCCATGCCCGGCACGCCGTATTTTTTCATCAGCGGCTGAATAACGGCGTCGATATCCTGCTGCTGTGCGGCGTGCGCGGTCGGCAGGATCAGTGCGGCGATCAGCGCGGCCGCCAGGCGGTTCATTTTCGTCATGATAGAAGCTCTTAGGTTGCAGGGCATCGGCCGCGGCCAAAAGTTTTTATTGGCGTTATATACGGCGCTTTCCCTGATTGATGATGTCATTCCTTTACGGCTGCCGTGACACTCTGAGCAGCCGCGCCAAATATCGGATTTTGCCGCCGGGTTGACAAGCAATAATAATTTCAGCCAGCATAAAGAAAAACTTATGGCTATCGACAATGCGCAATCGACTTCCCCTCAACGCCCTGCGGGCGTTCGAATCCTCCGCTCGTCACCTGAACTTCACCCGCGCCGGTCTGGAGCTGCGCGTCACCCAGGCCGCCGTCAGCCAGCAGGTGCGCATGCTGGAAGAACAGCTGGGCATTCAGCTGTTCCGCCGCCTGCCGCGCGGGCTGGATCTGACCGAAGAGGGCCAGGCGCTGCTGCCGGTATTGAGCGACGCCTTCGACCGCATCGAGGCGGTGCTGCAGCAGTTCGAAGGCGGGCATTTCCACGAGGTGCTGACGGTGGCGGTGGTCGGCACCTTCGCCGTCGGCTGGCTGATGCCGCGGCTGGCGGCGTTCCGCACGGCGCACCCGTTTATCGATCTGCGGGTGCTCACCCACAACAACCTGGTCAATCTGTCGGCCAACGGCATGGATTTCGCCATCCGCTTCGGCGAAGGGCTCTGGCCCGCCACCTGCAATATCAAGCTGTTCGACGCGCCGCTGACGGTGCTCTGCCCGCCGGCGGTCGCCGCGCGCCTGCGCACGCCGCAGGATCTGCAGCACGAGCAGCTGATGCGCACCTACCGCAAGGATGAATGGGAGCGCTGGTTCGCGGCGGCACAGGTGACGCCGTGGCGGATCAACGGCCCGGTGTTCGACTCGTCAAGGCTGATGGTGGAAGGCGCGATCCAGTGCGACGGCGTGGCGCTGGCGCCGGTCAGCATGTTCCGCCGCGAACTGACCGCCGGCGCGCTGCAGCGGCCGTTTGCCGCCGAGGCCGCGCTCGGCGCCTATTGGCTGACCCATTTGAAATCGCGGGATCTGACGCCGGCGATGAAAACCTTTATCGGCTGGATCCGCCGGGAGGCGGAAGAGGAACAGCGGCAGGGCTAGGCGGAACCGCGCCGGATCAGCGTCGGCGGCAGAATGACATTCTGCGCCGGCAGGTCGGCGTCACCGATGCGCTGCAGCAGGCGCGCGGCGGCGCTGCGCCCCACTTCCCGCGCCGAGCTGGAGACGAAGGTCAGCGGCGGCTCGGTCAGTTCGGCTTCCGGCACGTCACCGAAGCCGATCAGCGCCACCTGCCGTCCGTAGTAGGCGTCTACCCCTTCCGAACCTATGCTGCGGCCGCTGCGCGCCAGGCCAAAATAGGCGCCGAGCGCCACCGACGCCTTGTGGCAGACGATGGCGGTAATGTTCGGGTAATGGCGCAGCAGTTGCTCCGCCGCTTCCGCCGCCTCACGCTGCCGGCAATCGCACTCGACGATCCATTCACTGCGAAACGGCAGGCCGTACTGCACCAGCGTGGCGCAAAAGCCGCCCAGCCGCTCGGCGCGCGTCAATGAATCGCTCTGGCCGCCGAGGTAGGCGATTTGGCTGTGGCCGCGCTTGATCAAAAATTCGGTGGCCAGCTTGGCGGCCTGCATGTTGTCCGGCCGCACCACGTCCACGCCATCGAGACCGCTGGAGCGCGCCACGCAGACCAGCGGTACGCCCTGCTCGGCCGCCTTCTCCTTCAGGCCCGCCGCCGCGCGAATGCCGCCCGCCAGCACGATGCCGTCGACGCCCTGCGCCAGCAGCGCGTCAAACGCCCGCTGCAGGCCCTGGCCGTCGCGCCCGCTCTGCGTCAAAAACAGCAGCTTGTCGTGCGCCTCCAGCGCTTCGCTCAGCCCGGCGGTCATTTCGGCATAGAAAGGTTCGCAGATGTCGCGCAGAATAAGGCCAATCACCCCGGACTCCCCGCCGCGCAGCGTCGCCGCCTGGCGATTGCGCACGTAGCCCAGCAGCTCTATCGCCTGATTGACCTTCTCGACGGTGGTCGGCGAAATGCGCCCCTTGCCGCTCAACACCAGGGAAACCGTGGTGACCGACACGCCCGCCTGCTGCGCCACATCGGTGATGGTGATTTTTTTGATGCTCATAGTCTCTGCGAACCCGTTCCTGGGCAACCCGCCGTAATGATCAAGGGTATACCGAATCCGTTAGCTCAGTAAAACGTTTTACTGCCTGCCGCATTGTCGCCAAAAACCGGGCGGCAGATTTGTGATTGGCGGCGCATTTTTGCTAGGTAAAACGTTTTATCTTCTTTTTACCTAATCAGAAGTCCCCTTTTTGCTCGTCTTTTCGCCAGGAGAAGTCGGTTATGTCAGCAGCCAACAAACCAAAAATCACCCTCTGGGAGTTCTTCCAGAGCCTGGGCAAAACCTTCATGTTGCCCGTCGCCTTGCTCTCTTTCTGCGGCATCATGCTGGGGATCGGCAGCTCGCTGAGCAGCCGCGACGTGATCACCCTGATGCCGTTTATCGGCCACCCGATCTTCCAGCTGATCTTTACCTGGATGAGCAAGGTCGGTTCCTTCGCCTTCAGCTTCCTGCCGGTGATGTTCGCCATCGCCATTCCGCTGGGCATGGCGCGCGAAAACAAGGGCGTCGCCGCCTTCTCCGGCTTCGTCGGCTTCGCCGTGCTGAATTTGGGCACCAATTTCTACCTGACCGCCGCCGGCGTGCTGCCCACCAGCGATCCGCTGGTGCTGAAAGCCAACAACATCCAGAACATTCTCGGCATTCAGTCTATCGATACCGGCATCCTCGGCGCGGTGATCGTCGGCATCATCGTCTATCGCCTGCATGAACGCTTCCACACCATCCGCCTGCCGGACGCGCTGGCGTTCTTCGGCGGCACGCGCTTCGTGCCGATCGTCACCACCGTGGTGCTGGGCCTGTGCGGCCTGGTGATCCCGCTGATCTGGCCGTGGTTCGCCGCCGGCATCACCGGGCTGGGCTGGGTGATCAACAGCGCCGGCGCCTTTGGCCCGATGCTGTTCGGCACCGGCGAACGCTTGCTGCTGCCGTTCGGCCTGCAGCACATACTGGTGGCGCTGATCCGCTTTACCGAGGCGGGCGGCACGATGGAAGTGTGCGGCCACAGCGTCAGCGGCGCCCTGACCATCTTCCAGGCGCAGCTCTCCTGCCCAACCACCACCGGCTTCGCCGAGAGCGCCACTCGCTTCCTTTCGCAGGGTAAAATGCCGGCGTTCCTCGGCGGGCTGCCGGGCGCGGCGCTGGCGATGTATCACTGCGCCAAACCTGAGAACCGCCATAAAATCAAAGGGCTGTTGATTTCCGGCGTGGTGGCCTGCGTGGTCGGCGGCACCACCGAGCCGATCGAGTTCCTGTTCCTGTTCGTCGCACCGTTCCTCTACCTGATCCACGCACTGCTCACCGGGTTGGGCTTTACCGTGATGGCGCTGCTGGGCGTGACCATCGGCAACACCGACGGCAATATCATCGACTTCGTAGTGTTCGGCATTCTGCACGGCACCGCCACCAAGTGGTATCTGGTGCCGGTGGTGGCCGCCGTCTGGTTCGTCGGCTATTACGCCATTTTCCGCTTCGCCATCCAGCGCTTTAACATCAAAACGCCGGGCCGCGAAAGCGACAGCGCCGTCAGCCAGAGCGCGCCGGCCGGCGCGGTGGGCAAATCCGGCTACAACGTGCCGGCGATTTTGGCGGCGCTCGGCGGCCCGGACAACATCATCACGCTGGACAACTGCATCACCCGCCTGCGCCTGTCGGTCAACGACATGAGCCGGGTGGACGACGCGGCGCTGAAAGCCAACCGCGCCATCGGCGTGGTGCATCTCAACGAGCATAATCTGCAGGTGGTGATCGGCCCGCAGGTGCAATCGGTGAAGGATGAATTAGACTCACTGATAGCCACGGCGCAACCTGCCGCGGCGCTGCAGGGAGCCACCCATGTTTGATTTCGCCACCCCGATCGACCGCCACGGCACCTGGTGCACCCAGTGGGACTATATCGCCGATCGCTTCGGCAGCGCCGATCTGCTGCCGTTCACCATCTCCGATATGGATTTCGCCACCGCGCCGTGCATTCTCGAGGCGTTGCAGCAGCGCCTGCAGCACGGCGTGCTGGGCTACAGCCGCTGGCAGCACGAGGATTTTCTCGGCGCGCTGCGCCACTGGTATCAGCAACGTTTCAACGCCGCCATCGACACCGCAACGGCGGTGTACGGCCCTTCCGTTATCTACATGGCGGCGCAGCTGATCCGCCAATGGTCCGTACCGGGCGACTACGTGGTGACCCATACTCCGGCCTACGACGCCTTCTACAAGGTGATCCTCGCCAACCAGCGCCAGCTTTTGGCCTGCCCGCTGCAAAAAGCCGGCGACGACTGGCGCTGCGACATGGCGCACCTTGAGGCCTTGCTGGCGCGGCCGCAGACCAAGATCCTGCTGCTGTGCAGCCCGCATAACCCCACCGGCAAAGTGTGGCGCCGCGACGAGCTGCAGCAGATGGCCGAACTGTGCGAGCGCCACGACGTGCGCGTCATCAGCGATGAGATCCACATGGACATGGTCTGGGGGGAACACCGCCATACGCCGTGGAGCCAGGTGGCGACCGGCGGCTGGGCTCTGCTGACCTCCGGCTCCAAGAGTTTCAATATCCCGGCGCTGACCGGCGCCTACGGCTTCATCAGCGACGACGCCAGCCGCGAAGCCTACTTCCAGCAGCTCAAAGCCCGCGACGGCCTCTCCTCGCCGGCGGTGCTGGCGGTCGCCGCGCACGTGGCCGCCTATCGCCACGGAGAACCCTGGTTGGATTCCCTGCGCGACTATCTGCAGGATAATCTGACCTACGTCGCCGAGCGGTTGGAACAGGCGTTTCCGGCGCTGGGCTGGCGCCCGCCGCAGGCCACCTACCTGGCCTGGATCGATCTGCGGCCGTTGGCCGTTGACGATCGGGCGCTGCAGCAGGTGCTGATCGAGCGCGAAAAGGTGGCGATCATGCCGGGCTTTACCTACGGCGAGGAAGGTCGCGGGTTCCTGCGCCTCAACGTCGGCTGCCCGCGCAGCAAGTTGGAGGCCGGCATGGACAAGCTGATCGCTGGATTGCGGTTGGTGCTGGGCGAGCAATAGCGCGAGGGGGCGAGCCTCTGCCCGCCCCTCGATTACCCCTGAACAGGCGGAATGTCCTCCAGGCGGCGATAGACCGTCAGTCCCCACTCGTTGGCCAACCGCACGTCGTTATCGGCTCCCGCAGACGCCCCTTCGATGCGATACACCGCCTGACACTGCGCAATCAGCCGATGCGCCACCGGGTAAAGAAACGCCTCGCTCACCGCATCGCCAACCTGAGTGGAACCCGCCGCCGCCGCCAACGGCAGCGCCAGCCACTCGCCGATCACCGGCACGTGCCCCCGCTGGTAAACCGCCAGCGCCGCCTGTTCCAGGCGCGCCAGATTGGCGGCGATACGCTGCGGATCGCCATCGGTGCCGCTGCGATAGGGGCCGGCGATCAAGATTTGTTGGGCTTTCATCGTTCTTCCTCCAATGTCCGGTTCAAGGCGACAAACTGCAGCAGCATGATGGTCTTGGCGTCAACGATCGTGCCCTGGCGAACCGCCTGCAGGGCTTGCGCCAGCGGCAGCTCGAGCACCTCCAGATCTTCCCCCTCCGCCGCCACCCCGCCGCCCTCGTTGATGCGGTCGCCCGCCTGATATTCGCCGACGAAAAAGTGCAGCTTCTCGGTGACCGAGCCTGGGCTCATGTAGGCTTCGAACACCTTTTCCACGCTCTGCACGAAATAGCCGGTTTCCTCTTCCGCTTCGGCGCGGATGCGCGCCTCCGGCGACGCGTTGTCCAGCAAACCGGCGGCGGCCTCAATCAACATGCCGTCATGGCCGTTGACGAACACCGGAAAACGGAACTGGCGCGTCAGGATCACCGTTTGCGCCTGCCGGTTGAACAGCAAAATCACCGCGCCATCGCCGCGATCGTAGGTCTCACGGCTTTGTCGCTGCCAAACGCCGTCGCGCCGCAGAAAATCAAAGGTGGTTTTTTTCAGCAGGTACCAGTCATCGGACAACACCCGGGTTTCGACAATGCGAACCCTGTCTTTGGTGGCTATCATCGGTTTACTCCGCCAGAGGAAGGAAATTGATACTATCGTGCAATTTCGTGTATGATCAAGGAATTTCGTGCAACCCAAATTTGAGAGGAAAATGGCCATGTTGACCAGCCAGCGCAAGAAGATCATCCTGGAAAAACTGGCCCAGGACGGCCAGGTGTTGGCCAAGCAGCTCAGCGAAATGTTTGGGTTGTCGGAAGATACTGTCCGGCGCGATCTGCGCGAACTGGACGCCGAGGGGTTGCTGCAGCGGGTACATGGCGGCGCTCTGCCGGTTTCCTCTGCCATTGCCAGCTTCGCCGAGCGCAATCAGTTGGAATCCGGCGCCAAACGCGCGATCGCCAAAGCCGCAGCGGCGCTGATCGCCCCCGGCCAGGTAGTGATTATCGACGGTGGCACCACCTCTGCAGAACTGGTCCGGCAGCTGCCGCTCAACCTGAACGCCACCATCGTCACCCACAGCCCCAGCGTCGCCGTGGGCCTGGTCGATCACCCCACGGTGGAGGTGATCCTGATCGGCGGCCGGCTGTACAAGCATTCGATCGTCAGCGTCGGCGCCGCCGCGGTGGAGGCGATGTCGCATATTCGCGCCGATCTCTATTTTATGGGCGTGACCGGCGTGCACCCCACTGCAGGGCTGAGCACCGGCGATCTGGAAGAGGCCTACATCAAGCGGGCGCTGGCGGCCCGCGCGGCGGAAACCGTGGTGCTGGCTTCCGCCGCCAAGCTTAACGCCGCCTCGCAGTATGCGATCGGTGACATTACGCTGGCGCATACCATCATCGTTGAACGCGCCACCGACGACGCATTGATCGCGCCGTTGCAGCAGGCGGGCGTCAGCGTGTTGAAAGCCTGATTCACGACGATAATGCGATACACCTCGCATTATTTGTGATGTAAGTCACTTTTTTATGCAACGAGATGGCAAGTTTCATTCATTTGTTTTTATACTGTTCTGCACTTTACCTACGATAAATTAGCGAGTGCCCAGCATGATCGATCCCCGCCTACCGCTTACCGACATTCACCGCCATCTCGACGGCAATATCCGCGCGCAGACCATTCTCGACCTCGGTCGCCAGTTCAATCTCGCCCTGCCGGCCAACGATTTGGAGAGCCTGCGCCCGCACGTGCAGATCACCCACGCCGAACCGGATCTGGTCAGCTTCCTGCAGAAACTGGACTGGGGCGTAGCGGTGCTGGGCGATCTGGACGCCTGCCGCCGCGTGGCCTACGAAAACGTCGAAGACGCCGCCAACGCCGGCCTGCACTACGCCGAGCTGCGTTTTTCCCCTTACTACATGGCGATGAAGCACCAGCTGCCGGTCGCCGGCGTGGTGGAAGCGGTGATCGACGGGATCCGTTCGGGCTGCCGCGATCGCGACATCGACATTCGCCTGATCGGCATCATGAGCCGCACCTTCGGCGAGGCCGCCTGTCTGCAGGAACTGGAAGGATTGCTGGCGCACCGCGACGGCATTACCGCGCTGGATTTGGCGGGCGATGAGCTGGGCTTCCCCGGCAGCCTGTTCCTCAGCCACTTCAACCGCGCGCGCGACGCCGGCCTGCGCATCACCGTGCACGCGGGCGAAGCCGCCGGCCCGGAAAGCATCTGGCAGGCGATCCGCGAGCTGGGCGCCGAGCGTATCGGCCACGGGGTGAAAGCGGTCGAAGATCCGGCGCTGATGGACTTCCTGGCGGAACACGGCATCGGCATCGAATCCTGCCTGACCTCCAACATCCAGACCAGCACCGTGCCTTCGCTGGCGCAGCATCCGCTGGCCACCTTCCTGCGCCACGGCGTGCTGGCATCGATCAACACCGACGATCCGGCGGTTCAGGGCATCGAGATCGAGCACGAATACCGCGTCGCCGCGCCGCAGGCCGGGCTGACGCCGGAGGAAATCCGCACCGCACAGGAAAACGGCCTGAAGCTGGCCTTCCTCAGCGAGCAGGAAAAACAGGCGCTGCGCGCCAAAGTTCAGGGTTAAATCTCCCCAAGGCGCCAAGCGGCGCCTTCTTCTCACCCCCCCCATTTTCTTCCGCCTGCTCGTCTTTATCGCTGTTTTCACCCATAGCTCTGCCGCAAGAGAGGAATTCCGTATGTCTGACAAACTACGCCGCATCGTGCTGACCGGCGGCCCGGGTTCGGGCAAAAGCACGCTCATCGACGTTCTTCATCGCCGAGGTTACCCGCATTCGCAGGAGGCGGGCCGGGCGATTATTCAGGATCAGGTGGGTATTGGCGGCAATGCGCTGCCATGGGGCGATCGCCAGGCTTTCGCCGAGCGGATGCTGGATTGGGAGCTGCGCTCATGGCGAGAAGCGACGGGCGCAACATGCTGGTTCTTCGATCGCGGCCTGCCGGATATCGCCGGTTACCTGACGCTGTGCGGGTTGCCGATCCCCGCCCCCTTAACCGCGGCGATCGGCGCTTTTCGCTATGCCGATACGGTGTTCATCGCCCCACCGTGGCGAGCGATCTACGCGCAGGACAGCGAGAGAAAACAATCTTTCGCCGAAGCCGAGCAGACCTACCAAGCGATGTTGGCCGTCTACCGCCGATCGGGTTATCGGCTGCAGGAACTGCCGCGCGCCTCACCCAACGAGCGCGCCGACTTTCTGCTCGACGCGCTGGGCTGCCGTTAGCGGCCTGTGCTCTATTTGGCCACCAGCGCCTCCGCCTCGGCCCGCTGTTTGGCGGTTTTACGCGCATAGCGCTGCGCCAGCACCGCGCACACCATCAGTTGCACCTGGTGGAAAATCATCAGCGGCAGCACCATGGCGCCCACCGCTGCAGCCGGGAACAGCACGTTGGCCATCGGGATGCCGTTCGCCAGGCTCTTTTTCGAGCCGCAGAAAACGATGGTGATCTCATCGGCGGTATTGAAGCCCAGCCAGCGCGCCGCATAGGTGTTGATCACCAACACCACCGTCAGCAGCACCAGCGACATCACCAGGATGGTCAGCAGCGACCAGCCGTCGATACGGTGCCAAATCCCTTCCACCACCGCCGCGCTGAACGCGGTGTACACCACCAGCAGGATCGACGAGCGGTCGGTCAGGTTGATCAGCTTGCGATGGCGATCGACCCACTTGCCGATCAGCGGCCGCGCCAGATGGCCAACCACGAACGGCACCATCAGCTGCAGAATGATTGAACCGATGGCGTGCAGCACGTCGGTGTTGCCGCCCTGGGTATGCATCAACGCCCCCACCAGCAGCGGCGACAGGAACACGCCGAGAATGCTCGACGCCGAGGCGCTGCAGATCGCCGCCGCCACGTTGCCGCCCGCCGCCGAGGTAAAGGCGATGGCCGATTGCACCGTGGCCGGCAGCGCGCACAGGTAGAGGAAGCCGAGATAGACCGTCGGCGTCATAATGCCCGGCACCAGCAGGTTCATCGCCAGCCCAAGCAGCGGGAACAGCGCAAAGGTACTGAGGAACACCAGCAGATGCAGCTTCCAGTGGCTCATGCCGGCGACGATCGCCTCGCGCGACAGCTTGGCGCCGTGCATAAAGAACAGCAGCGCGATGGCGGCGGTGGTCAGGTGTTCAAAGAAGGTTTTCCAGATGCCTTCGCAGGGGAACAGCGAGGCGACGATCACCACCAAGATCAGAACCAGCAAAAATTTATCAATGCGCAAACGCTGCAACCAGGACATGAAACGGATTTCCTTGCACGTAAAGTCGTAAAAAGGCCCGACGTTGCGCCGGGCCACTGGAGAAACGGGCGGTATCAGGCCACCGGCAGCGCCTGCTGCAGCCGGGCCGACTCCAACCCCAGTTCGATCAATGCCATCACCGCAATGGCGTCGGCGGCCGGCACCGGGTTTTCGCCTGTGCCGGCGATCGCGTCGCGCACCGCGGCGTAATAGGCCGGGTAATTGCCGGGAATGTTGAGCAGCGGTTGCTCCGCCAGCAGATCGCCACGTGACAGCGTCACTACGCCGTCGCGCATGTCATAGCCCCAGTCGGCCTGCGGCAGGCGCTCGCCGGCCTTCAGCCGGTCTTCCTGCGGGTCCAGGCCGTATTTGATATAGCTACCGCGGGTGCCGTGCACCACGTAGCGCGGGCTCTCCGCCGCCGCCAGCATGCTGGCGTGCAGCACCACGCGGCGATTGCCATAGCTCAGCAGCGCGTGGAAATAGTCCACCGCCTGCGCCCCCGGCCGCAGCTCCCCCAAATCGACGAACAGCCGGTCGGGCTTGCCGAATAACTGCAACGCCTGATCGAGCAGATGCGGCCCTAAATCGTACCAGATTCCGCTGCCGACGCCGCCTTGTTCGCGCCAGCGCTGGCGCACCTGCGGCCGGTAGCGATCGAAATGCGACTCGAAATAGACCACCTCGCCCAGCGCACCCTCATTCAGCAGCGCTTTCAGGGTAAGGAAGTCGCTGTCCCAGCGGCGGTTGTGAAATACCGACAGCAGCAAACCGCTCTGCTGCGCCTGCTGTTGCAGCGCCTGCGCTTGTGACAATGTCACGGTAAACGGTTTATCCACCACCACATGCTTGCCGGCGGCCAGCGCCTGCTGCGCCAGAGGGAAATGGGTATCGTTGGGGGTAGGAATCACGATCAGATCGAGGGCCGGATCGGCGAACAGCGCCTGCGCATCGCCCACCACCGCCATCGACGGCCAGTCGGCGTGCACTTTGCCGGCATCGCTGCTGGCGACAGCGGCCAGCTCGAACCCCGGCGTACCGGCGATCAGCGGCGCATGAAAGGTTTTGCCGGCGTAGCCGTAACCGACCAGCCCAACACGAATTTTTTCAGCCATGGGATTTCCTCTTGCAGGCTCACGACAGACCTTTCGATTTGACACCATGCGGCCGGATGGAACAAGAAGTAAATGAGATGTTAATTTGAAGCAGGCTCAATACGGCGTCGAGTAGCCAAACGTGCTGCCACGCGCCGCGATGCCGGGCTATCCGGTTGATAGAGATGACGAAGCCGGTATTACCCGCTAAGCTATGCCGCCTGTGATCCCCGTTTCAATCAGGAAGCCTTTATGTCTCAAGCTGAATACTCTCGTATCGGCGGTTGGTTGCTGGCCCCGATGGCCTATCTGATCGTCACCCTGCTCAGCGCCAGCCTGATGCTGCTCCTGTACGCCATGGCGATCTTTATGCCCGAGTCGCGCGACTACCTGCTGACCAACGCCCAGGCGTTTACCCTGCAATGGTACTTTTCGGTGCTGACCACGCTCTTGATGTGGTGCTTCACCCTGTGGCTGCTGTGGCTGTTTTGCCAGCGCTCGCAGCGCTTCCCCAAGCTGTTCTTGCTGTGGCTGCTGATCACGGTGATCCTGGCGGTGAAAGCCTTCGCCTTCGCGCCGGTACCGGATGAAGTGGCGGTGCGCAGCCTCGGCTGGCCGCTGCTGATGGCGGCGTTGCTGGTGCCTTACATCAAGCGCTCGCAGCGGGTCAAAGGGACCTTTACCGAACGTTAAAGGCGGTTGCAGCACGTTTTATTGGGTGATTTGTGTAAATTTTCACCAAAAAAGGCAATACCCCTGCGATTCATATGTTGTCGTCCGGCCGCCGATTTCCGATAATAGGCGGCTTTTATTTTTTTAGGCATCGCAATGACCGAATACCTGCTCCTGTTTGTCGGCACCGTACTGGTGAACAACTTCGTTCTGGTGAAGTTTCTTGGCCTGTGCCCGTTCCTCGGCGTTTCCAAGAAGCTGGAAAGCGCCATCGGCATGGGAATGGCCACCACCTTCGTTATGACGCTGGCCTCCGTCAGCGCCTGGGTGATCAACACCTTTATTCTGGTTCCGCTGGATCTGGTGTACCTGCGCACGCTCTCCTTCATTCTGGTGATCGCCGTCGTCGTGCAGTTCACCGAGATGGTGGTGCGCAAAACCAGCCCGGCGCTCTACCGCCTGCTGGGCATCTTCCTGCCGCTGATCACCACCAACTGCGCGGTGCTGGGTGTGGCGTTGCTTAACGTTAACCTCGGCTACAACTTCCTGCAGTCCGCCGTTTACGGCTTCAGCGCCGCCGCCGGTTTCTCGCTGGTCATGGTGCTGTTCGCCGCCATTCGCGAACGCCTGGCGGTCGCCGACGTGCCGGCGCCGTTCCGCGGCTCCTCGATCGCGCTGATCACCGCCGGGCTGATGTCGCTGGCCTTTATGGGCTTTACCGGGCTGGTGAAATTCTAATGACTGCGTTGTGGATAGCTATCGCGGCTTTAAGCGCGCTCGGCCTGCTGTTCGGACTGGTGCTGGGCTACGCCGCGCGCCGTTTTGAGGTGGAAGAGGATCCGGTCGCCGAGCAGGTCGACGCGATCCTGCCGCAAAGCCAGTGCGGCCAGTGCGGCTACCCCGGTTGCCGCCCCTACGCCGAGGCAGTGGCCAACGGCGAGATGATCAACAAATGCGCGCCGGGCGGCGAACAGGTGATGCTGAAGCTGGCGGAGCTGCTCAACGTCGAGCCGCAGCCGCTGGGCAGCGAAGCCGCCGCCGAGCCGGAGCGTAAGGTGGCCTATATCGACGAGGCCAACTGTATCGGCTGCACCAAGTGCATTCAGGCCTGCCCGGTGGACGCCATCGTCGGCGCCACCCGCGCCATGCACACCGTCATCACCGACCTCTGCACCGGCTGCGATCTGTGCGTCGCCCCTTGCCCTACCGACTGTATTGAAATGAGACCGGTCGCCACCACCACCGCCAACTGGAAGTGGGACATGAAGACGATCCCGGTGCAAGTGATCCACGTGGAGCAACATGCTTAATCTGTTCGCCGCCTTTAAAAAAGACCGGATCTGGGATTTCGACGGCGGGATCCATCCACCGGAAATGAAAACGCAGTCCAGCGGTGCGCCGCTGCGTGTCGCTCCCCTGCCCAAGACCTTTATCATTCCGCTGCAGCAGCATCTGGGGCCGGAAGGCGAGCTGTGCGTCAACGCCGGCGATCGGGTGTTGAAAGGCCAGCCGCTGACCGTCGGCCGTGGCCGCACCGTGCCGGTACACGCCCCAACCTCGGGCACCGTCAGCGCCATCACGCCGCACATCACCGCTCACCCTTCCGGGCTGACGGAACTGTGCGTGATTATCGAGGCGGATGGGGAAGACCGCTGGTGCGAGCGCGATCCGGTGGCGGACTACCGCCAGACGCCTGCCGCAGAGCTGATTCAACGTATTCATCAGGCCGGCATCGCCGGTCTGGGCGGCGCCGGTTTCCCGACCGCCAGCAAACTGCAGGGCGGCATGAGCGGCGTGGAAACGCTGATCCTCAACGCCGCCGAGTGCGAGCCTTACATTACCGCCGACGACCGCCTGATGCAGGAACATGCCGACCAGATCATCGAAGGCACGCAGATCCTGCAACACATTCTGCAGCCCAAGGTCACGCTGATCGGCATCGAAGACAATAAACCGGAGGCGATCGCGGCGCTGAAGCAGGCGCTGCGCGGCCAGTCCGGCATTGGGCTGCGCGTTATCCCCACCAAATACCCGTCCGGCGGCGCCAAGCAGTTGACCAAGATCCTGACCGGCAAGGAAGTGCCGCACGGCAAGCACTCCTCCGCCATCGGCGTACTGATGCAGAACGTCGGCACCGCCTTCGCCATCAAACGAGCGATCGTCGACGGCGAACCGCTGATTGAGCGCGTGGTGACCCTGACCGGCGAGGCTATCGAGCGCCCGGGCAACCTGTGGGCGCGCATCGGCACGCCGGTGCAGCACCTGCTCGACTTCGCCGGTTTCCGCCCGCAGGCGCAGCAGATGGTAGTCATGGGCGGCCCGCTGATGGGCTTCACCCTGCCCGCGCTGAATGTGCCGATCGTCAAGATCAGCAACTGCATTCTGGCGCCGACGGTCGATGAAATGACGCCGCAGGAGCCAGAGCAGTCCTGCATCCGCTGTGGCCTGTGCGTAGACGCATGCCCTGCCGGGCTGCTGCCGCAGCAGCTGTACTGGTTCAGCCGCGGACAAGAGCACGACAAGGCGCGCAACCATAACCTGTTCGACTGCATCGAATGCGGCGCCTGCGCGTTCGTCTGCCCCAGCAACATCCCGCTGGTGCAGTACTACCGTCAGGAAAAGGCCGAGATCAAGGCTATCGATCTGGAGGCGGCGCGCACCGCCGAGGCCAAGGCGCGTTACGAAGCCAAACTGGCCCGTCTGGAACGCGAGAAGCTGGCGCGCGAAGAGCGGCACAAAAAAGCCGCCGTCAAACTGACCGACGACGATCAGGGCGCGGTGCAGGCCGCGTTGGCGCGCGTGCGCAGCAAAAATGCCGAAGCGGCGGTCACGCCGGTCGACGGCCAGCAGCCGGATAACAGCGAGATGATCGCCGCCCGCGAAGCGCGTAAAGCGCAGGCGCGCGAACGCCGAGCCCAGTTGGCGGCCGAAGCAGAGCAAGCCTCACCGGCCGTTTCCGGCGACGACGCGCGCAAAGCCGCCGTGGCCGCAGCGCTGGCCCGTGTGAAAGCACGCAAAGAAGCGCCGGCCGCAGATGGCACTGCTCCTGCCGTAACAGAGGACGATCCGCGTAAGGCGGCGGTCGCTGCCGCCCTGGCGCGCGTCAAAGCCAAAAAAGCAGAGCAGCAGGCGGACGTTCCTGCTCCAGCGGAAACGACGCCGGCAACCACTGAGGAAGACCCGCGCAAGGCCGCGGTCGCTGCCGCTCTGGCGCGTGTAAAGGCCAAGAAAGCGGCACAGCAGGCGGACGTTCCTGCTCCAGCGGAAACGACGCCGGCAACCGCCGAGGAAGACCCGCGCAAGGCGGCGGTGGCAGCGGCTATCGCGCGCGCCAAAGCCAAGAAAGCGGCGCAGCAGGCGGACGCCCCTGCATCGGCGGAAACGGCGCCGGCAACCGCCGAGGAAGATCCGCGCAAGGCGGCGGTGGCAGCGGCTATCGCGCGCGCTAAAGCCAAGAAAGCGGCGCAGCAGGCGGACGCCCCTGCACCGGCGGAAACGACGCCGACAACCACTGAGGAAGACCCGCGTAAAGCGGCGGTGGCGGCGGCTATCGCCCGCGCCAAAGCCAAGAAAGCGGCGCAGCAGGCGGACGCCCCTGCACCGGCGGAAACGGCACCGGCGACCGCCGAGGAAGATCCGCGAAAGGCGGCGGTGGCAGCGGCTATCGCCCGCGCCAAAGCGAAGAAAGCCGCCAGAGAATCGCTGGCGGCCGCAACGGAAGAAAAATGATCGATAGCGGCGCCGGGCCTACGCCGGGTGCCGTTTAATCGATAGAGATCAGGTAGGTGTAATCCACCTCAATCTGACGCAGTTTAGATTCCGGATTCCACTCTTTGGTCTGAATGATCTCCATTTCCATACTGCCGCGCACCTCATCCTTCAGCCCTGGCATCACATGCGACATCAGGTAACCGAAAAACTGCAGACACTCTTTCGCCGTGCCCTTATGGTTGATGGAGATAAACTCGCGGCTCGGCAAATGGAAGGTGTCTATCTGATGGTTGGAAAGAATATCCTTTTTGTGTTCAGGATCGACCGCCATCACCAGCGTGGATGACAGCTCGTCGCCTTCCCCGGCCTGGGGGGAATAGATGCTGTAAATCCGCCGGCAGTCGACGTGCAGCCCCTTGAAGAAGTCGTTGAAAATCTCGTCCTTCATCGCCATGCAGGAAGAGTACTCCAGCTCCTGCTCGGAGGCGAAATCCAGCCGGCGCGTGAAGCCGACCAGCTGCATCTCGGGCAGCGTCAGCCGCTTCACCTCCGGATAATAACCGGCGCCGTAGCTGGCTTCGAAGTTAAAGCGTGGCATCAGGTTTTTCACATCCCAGTGCTCCATCGCGCGGTAGCGATTGGGGGTGATGTTGAAGCGCTGCTTGAACATGCGGGTAAAGGTCTGCTGCGAGTCGAAGCCCAGCTCATCGGAAATGTCGATGATCGAGCGACGGGTGATGCGCAGCGCCACCGCGGCGCGCGTCAGGATGCGCGAACGGATATAGGTGGCGAGTTGAATGCCGGTAATACGCTTGAATTTACGCTGCAGATGCCACTTGGAATAGCCCGAAATACGCGCGACTTCATCCAGGTTTGGCCGCTTCTCCAGATGTATCTCCACCCACTCAATTAGCTCTTCAATAAAAAAAATGTCTTCATTTGTCATTATTATGGATTCACTAACTCAATAATGTCGCGATAGTAACCTACACAGATTATGTGAAAGTTGTTATTTTGTGCGAAAACTTGGAGAAAAATCATATCTCATTCATACGGTTACCCGGTTTTTTGCGGTCGCTAGCGGCACAAGTTCCACTGACAATTCCTCACGTTAGCCCATTTTCCGGCCAAAAAAAAATCAAATTGCATTGCCCCGATCGCCGCGAATGCGAAAAGCTGAATACCCCTATTATTAAGGCGTATTACCCTCGCATCGAATCAGGTAGAATGCTCGGCTATCATTTTTGCCGCGCCTTCAGAACGGCGCATCGAAACTGCCGCAGGCGCGGCGCAGAAGGTATCGTTACTCTATGAAGTTCAGGCCGGTATCACCCACAGCCGCCAAAGGCTTACACATCGCCAGCTCGCCTTTCACCCACAACCAGCAAAGCACCAGCCGCATCATGCTGTGGGTCATGTTGGCGTGCATTCCCGGCATCGCGGCACAGATTTGGTTCTTCGGCTACGGCGTATTGATTCAAGTGGCGCTGGCGGCGATCGTCGCGCTGGCGGCGGAAGGCGCGATCCTCAAGCTGCGCAAGCTGCCGGTGCGCAGCCGGCTGGCGGATAACTCCGCCCTGCTCACCGCGCTGCTGCTCGGCATCAGCCTGCCGCCGCTGGCCCCCTGGTGGATGATCGTCATCGGTACTTTCTTCGCCATCGTCATCGCCAAGCAGCTGTACGGCGGCCTCGGGCAGAACCCGTTCAACCCGGCAATGGTCGGTTACGTGGTGCTGCTGATCTCCTTCCCGGTACAGATGACCAGCTGGCTGCCGCCGGATGAGCTGCGCGCCACCGCGCTGTCGCTCCACGACACGCTGCTGGCCATTTTCAGCGGCCATACCTCGCAAGGCGCGACGCTGCACGAACTGCAGATGGGCGTGGACGGCATCAGCCAGGCCACGCCGCTCGACGGCTTCAAAACCGGCCTGCGCAGCGGCCACAGCGTGGAACAGGTGCTGCAGCAGCCGCTGTTTGGCGGCGCCCTGGCCGGCATCGGCTGGCAGTGGGTCAACCTCGGCTTCCTGGCCGGCGGCCTGTTTATGCTGGCGCGCCGCCTGATCCATTGGCAGATCCCTTTCAGCATGTTGGCCGCCATCGCCTTCTGTTCCGGCCTGGCCTGGTGGATCGATCCGGCGCATCAGGCTTCGCCGCTGATCCACCTGTTCTCCGGCGCCAGCATGCTGGGCGCGTTCTTTATCGCCACCGATCCGGTCAGCGCCTCTACTACGCCGAAGGGCCGTTTGATCTACGGAGCGCTGATCGGCGTGCTGGTGTGGCTGATCCGCGTCTATGGCGGCTACCCTGACGGCGTAGCCTTCGCCGTGCTGCTCGCCAACATCACCGTCCCGTTAATCGACCACTACACGCAGCCGCGCGTGTACGGCCATCGCTAAGGAGCCGCCATGCTGAATTCCATGAGAAAGCACGGCACCACGCTGGCGGTGTTCGCGGCGGTCACCACCGGCCTGACCGCCGTGGTCTACGCCCTGACGAAAACCACCATCGCCCATCAGGCGGCGCTGCAACAAAAAGCGCTGCTCGATCAGGTGGTGCCGCCGGAAAACTACGACAACGTCATGCAGAACGAATGCTTCCTGGTCAGCGACCCGGCGCTGGGCGACGGCGCGCCGCACCGCTTGTACCTGGCGCGCAAAAACGGGCAGCCGACCGCCGCCGCGCTGGAAACCACCGCGCCGGACGGCTACTCCGGCGCCATCAAGCTGCTGGTCGGCGCCGATTTCAACGGCACGGTGCTCGGCACCCGAGTCATTGAGCACCACGAAACCCCGGGGCTGGGGGACAAAATCGAACTGCGCATTTCCGACTGGATTTCCTTCTTCAGCGGCAAGAAAATCGAAGGCCCGGACGATAAGCGCTGGGCGGTGAAGAAAGACGGCGGCATGTTCGACCAGTTCACCGGCGCCACCATCACCCCGCGAGCGGTGGTCAATGCGGTACGCCGCACGGCGTTGTATATGGAAACGCTGCCGCCTAAACTTGAAAGCTTACCTGCGTGTGGAGCCAGCGAATGAGTGAAGCCAAAGAATTGATCGTCCAGGGGCTGTGGAAAAACAACTCCGCCCTGGTGCAGCTGCTGGGCATGTGTCCGCTGCTGGCGGTGACCTCCACCGTCACCAATGCGCTCGGCCTGGGGCTGGCTACCACGCTGGTGCTGACGCTGACCAACGCCTCCATCTCCGCGGTGCGCCGCTGGGTGCCGAGCGAGGTGCGCATTCCTATCTACGTGATGATCATCGCCGCCGTGGTGAGCATCGTGCAGATGCTGATCAACGCCTATGCCTTCGGCCTGTATCAGTCGCTCGGCATCTTTATTCCGTTGATCGTGACCAACTGCATCGTGGTGGGCCGCGCCGAAGCGGTGGCCGCCAAGAAGCCGGTCGGCCTCTCGGCGCTGGACGGCATGGCCATCGGCCTCGGCGCTACCGGCGTGATGGTGACGCTGGGCTCAATGCGCGAACTGTTGGGCAACGGCACGCTGTTCGACGGCGCCGATCAGTTGCTGGGCGGCTGGGCCAAGTCGCTGCGCATCGAAGTGGTGCATTTCGACAGCCCCTTCCTGCTGGCGATGCTGCCGCCGGGCGCCTTTATCGGCCTGGGGCTGCTGCTGGCGGTCAAATATCTGATCGACGAAAAAATGAAGGCGCGCAAAGCCCGCGCCGTGGCGGTGGAACCGCTGCTGGAACAAGGACGTGCTGAGAAGGCCTGATGAACAAGCAGAAGCGACTCGAAATTCTGACCCGGCTGCGCGACAACAATCCGCACCCGACCACCGAGCTGGTGTATACCACGCCGTTTGAACTGCTGATTGCGGTGCTGCTGTCTGCGCAAGCCACCGACGTGAGCGTCAACAAGGCGACCGCCAAGCTTTATCCGGTCGCCAACACTCCCGCCGCCATGCTGGCGCTGGGGGTTGATGGCGTCAAGGAGTACATCAAGACCATCGGCCTGTTCAACAGCAAGGCCGAAAACGTGATCAAAACCTGCCGCATGCTGCTGGAGCTGCACGGTGGCGAAGTGCCGGAAGACCGTGCCGCGCTGGAAGCGTTGCCCGGCGTCGGCCGCAAGACCGCCAACGTGGTGCTCAACACCGCCTTCGGCTGGGCGACCATCGCCGTCGACACCCATATCTTCCGGGTGTGCAATCGCACCCACTTCGCGCCGGGCAAGAACGTCGATCAGGTGGAAGAGAAGCTGTTGAAGGTGGTGCCCGCCGAATTCAAGGTCGATTGCCACCACTGGCTGATCCTGCACGGCCGCTATACCTGCATCGCGCGCAAACCGCGCTGCGGCTCCTGCATTATCGAAGACCTGTGCGAGTATAAAGAAAAGGTTTATCCGGAATCCTGAGTTTGTGGGGTGCGGCAAACCGTACCCCACCGCGTTCTTTCCCCCGCCAACGCCTCTTTTTTATCGGAAATGTGATATCGCGCAGCAGTAACCCCGGCGTTATCGCGGTTTTCAGTGAAAAACTCAGTGCCGTGTTATTTTCAAGCGAAAAATTAGTCGAAAATTGCGGTGAACGTCACGCTTTCGGGATCACAAGGCGTTCACAAATGCCAGTCCCGTTTTCCTAAATTTCTATAATTTTACAAAACGCGCCATATACACAACATTCCAACGGATTAATAACCGTACATACACTGATGCGCTAAGAAATAGCAATTCAGCAGAATATATCCCTGTTTAAAATCCGTATAGCTTTTAATCAAAACAAAAAATCGGCAAACCATTAAAACCCGAAAGTTAATACTGCATAACATTTGCAACATCGCAGCATAATCCTGTGGGCGTTAAATGTAACCAAATATGACAAACTGCTTGCCACGTTGACAAAGATAGTGAACATTAACCGCCGTCCCCATCCTATAACAACGCAAAAGGATGCCGTTCCGCATCAACTTTTGTACTTTCCCGTCCTCCAAAGACGGGCTGTGAAAAAACAGAGGTACCAGTGTCAACAGCAAACAACCAACACCCGGAGAGCGTTAGCCTTAACGCGTTCAAACAACCGAAAGCGTTCTATCTGATCTTCTCGATCGAACTGTGGGAGCGTTTCGGCTATTACGGCCTGCAAGGCATCATGGCGGTTTATCTGGTCAAGATGCTCGGCATGAGCGAAGCCGACTCCATCACCCTGTTCTCTTCCTTCAGCGCCTTGGTATACGGCTTCGTCGCCATCGGCGGCTGGCTGGGCGACAAGGTGCTGGGCGCCAAACGCGTGATCGTGCTCGGCGCGCTGGTGCTGGCCGCCGGTTACGCCATGGTGGCCTACTCCGGCCACGACATCTTCTGGGTCTACATGGGTATGGCGACCATCGCCGTGGGCAGCGGCCTGTTCAAGGCCAACCCATCCTCCCTGCTGTCCACCTGCTATGAGAAAGACGATCCGCGTATCGACGGCGCCTTCACCATGTACTACATGTCGGTGAACATCGGTTCCTTCTTCTCCATGCTGGCGACTCCGTGGCTGGCGGCAAAATACGGCTGGAGCGTGGCGTTCTCCCTGAGCGTGGTCGGCATGCTGATCACCCTGGTCAACTTTATGATGTGCCACAAGTGGGTGAAGGAAAACGGTTCCAAGCCTGACTTCAAGCCGCTGCATCTGCCGAAACTGCTGATGGTGCTGGTCGGCATCGTGGCGCTGATCGCCGTGTCCAGCTGGCTGCTGCACAACCAGGTGATCGCGCGCTGGGCGCTGGCCCTGGTTTCCGCCGGCATCGTATTGGTGTTCGCCAAGGAAACCTTCGCCCTGCACGGCGCCGCACGCCGCAAGATGATCGTCGCCTTCCTGCTGATGCTGGAAGCGGTGGTGTTCTTCGTGCTGTACAGCCAGATGCCAACCTCGCTGAACTTCTTCGCCATCCATAACGTGGAACACAGCATCTTCGGCGTTGCCTTCGAGCCGGAGCAGTATCAGGCGCTGAACCCGTTCTGGATCATGCTCGCCAGCCCGATTCTGGCCGCGCTGTATAACAAAATGGGCGATCGCCTGCCGATGCCGCACAAGTTCGCTTTCGGCATGATCCTGTGTTCCTGCGCCTTCCTGGTGCTGCCATGGGGCGCCAGCTTCGCCAACGAACAGGGCATCGTGTCGGTCAACTGGCTGATCCTGAGCTACGCGCTGCAGAGCATCGGCGAGCTGATGATTTCCGGCCTGGGTCTGGCGATGGTGGCACAGCTGGTGCCGCAGCGTCTGATGGGCTTCATCATGGGCTCCTGGTTCCTGACCACCGCCGCCGCCGCGCTGATCGCCGGTAAGGTTGCCGGTCTGACCGCCGTCCCGAGCGACATCAACGACGCGCACGCTTCGCTGGCCATCTACAGCCATGTGTTTATGCAGATCGGCATCGTCACCGCCGTCATCGCTATCCTGATGATGCTGACCGCGCCGAAGCTGTACCGCATGACGCTGGACACCACCGAAGACGCCAATCAGAAAGCGCAGGAAGCCACCGCGGCTCGCTGATCGCCGGCAGATTGAACGTAAATAAAAACACCGGGGTTAACGCCCCGGTGTTTTTTTATGCCTGCAAGAAAAAGGCTTACGCTGACTTGGGCTTGCCGCTCAGGTTGGCCCACATGAATTCGCTTACCAGCGCGCTGTGGAACGCCGCCTGTTGCTTGTCGGCGGCGGCGCTGTGCCCGCCTTCGGTATTTTCATAGAAATAGGCCTGCTGATACCCCATCGCCTGCATGCGCGCAGCCATTTTGCGGGCGTGGGCCGGGTTGACCCGATCGTCGCTGGTCGCGGTATAGAACAGCACCGGCGGATAGGCCGTCTGCGCCTGAATATTGTGGTACGGCGAGAAGGTCTTGATGTAGGCCCACTCCTCCGGCTTGCTCGGGTCACCGTATTCGGCGATCCACGACGCGCCGGCGGAAAGCTGGGTATAACGCTGCATGTCCAGCAGCGGCACTTCGCAGACGATGCAGCCGAACAGCTGCGGATACAGCGTCAGCATATTGCCCACCAACAGGCCGCCGTTGCTGCCGCCGCGCGCCCCCAGATGCGGCGCCGAGGTCACCTTGCGTGCGATGAGATCTTCGGCCACGGCGGCAAAATCCTCGTAGGCGCGATGGCGGTTCTGCTTGAGCGCCGCCTGGTGCCAGGCCGGGCCGTATTCGCCGCCGCCGCGGATATTGGCCACCACGTACACCCCGCCGCGCTCCAACCAGGCCGGCGCCTTGCCGCCGAGATAGCCCGGCAGCAGCGGCACTTCAAACCCCCCGTAGCCATACAGCAGCGTCGGCGTGCTGCCGTCCGGTTTGAGATCTTTGGCGGCAATCTGGAAATACGGCACGCGGGTACCGTCCTTGGAACGCGCAAAATGCTGGCTCACCTGGTAGCCTGACGCGTCAAAATCCTGCGGCGCCTGTTTCAGCAGCGTCGCCTCACCGCCGTCGAGATTGCCCATGTACAGCGAGGTCGGCTGCAGGAACCCGCTGACGGTCAGGAAATAGGCGTTGCTCTCTTCGTCGATGCCGCCGGCGGAAAGGGTGCTGATGGCGCCGGGGTTGCCCAGCGGGCGACGTTGCCAGCTGCCGCCCTGCGGCGTCAGCACTTCCAGCCGGTTGACCACGTTATCCATGATGCTGAGGATCAGATGATCGCGGGTGCCGCTGTAGCCGCTCAGCGCCTGCTCCGCCGTCGGGGTAAACAACAGCTGCAGCTCGCGCTTACCCGCCAGATAGTCATCGAAGTTGGCCGCCAGCAGCGCGCCGGACGGATAACGCTTGCCGCCCACCTCCCAGTCGCTGCTCGGTTTGATCAGCAGCCATTCCCGATGCGTGTCCAGCTCGGCGTCGGCCGGGATATCGATTTTTTTCTGCCGGCCGTCCTGCATCAGCAGGAAATAGTCGCGGCGATAGAAATCCACGCTGCGGCCGACGAAATCGCGCTCAAAGCCCGGCGTGCGATCGTGATAGGCGAAGACCGCCATATCCTCGGGCTGCGCTTCGTACAGCGTTTCGGCGGCGCTCAGCGGCGTGCCGCGCCGCCAGCGTTTGGCGATGCGCGCGTAACCGGACTGGGTCATCGATCCGGGGCCGAAATCGGTGGCGATGAACAGCGTGTCCCGATCGACCCAGGAGACCCGGCTTTTCGCCACCGGCACGTTGAAGCCGTCCTTGACGAAACGTTTGGCCACCAGATCGAATTCGCGGATTTCGGTGGCATCACCGCCGTCCGGCGACAGCTGCATCAGGCAATAGCGGTATTCCGGCGCCAGCGGTTGCGAGCCCTGATAGACCCAATCCTTGCCTTCCGCCTTGCCCAACGCATCGATATCCAGCACCGTCTCCCAGGCCGGTTTGGCCTTGCGGTACTCGTCCAGCGTGGTGCGCCGCAGCAGGCCGCGCGGGTTGGCCTGATCCTGCCAGAAGTTGTAATAGTACTCGCCGCGCTTGCTCACCCACGGGATTTGGGTGTCTTTATTGAGGATATCCAACACCTCGCGTTCAATGCGCTGAAAGTCTTCGCCCTGGCCGAAACGCGCCACGGTGCGCTGATTTTCCTGCTGCACCCATTGCAGCGCTTTTTTACCCTGCAGCTCTTCCAGCCACAGGAAGTCATCGCCGGCGGCCGCGCCGCCTTCCGCCGCCATCGCCAGGCGGATACTGTTGGGTAATGAAGTCATCGCGAATACGGCTCCTGCGGTTTGCGCACTGAGTTTAATGAACTGACGTCGATTGGTGACCGGCAAAATCAAGCTCCTTTTGAGTCGGCTGCAACGCCGCCCCGTCGTGGGCGACAGCCTGTGAAATAAGAGTCATTTTCAACAAGGTAGGCGTTTGGCGGCGCGGAGTCAAAGCCCACGGCCGCCGCGTTGAGTCAGGATTGAGGATAGTGGATCAGATCGTGAATACGCACCGTTTGTGAACTGGCGTTGCGGTAAGCGTGCGGCCGATCGGCCTGAAAGCGCATCGCCTCGCCGGCGGCCAGGCTGTGCCATTCGCCGTCTATCGCCAACTCCAACCGGCCGCTGATCACGATGACATGCTCGATCACGCCCGGCTCATGGGGCGACGACTCGCTGAGCGCGCCCGGTGCAAGATCGATGACGAACATATCGAAACCCAGCTGGCGATCGTAGGGAAACAGCGGCACCACGCGCATATCGGCGTTGTCCTGATCGTACACCGGCAGCTCGCCGTAGCGATGCAGCGTCGCCTGCTGCTGCGCGGGCGAGGCCTCAAGGAAGGCGGAAAACGCCACGTTGAAACCGGTGGCGATCTTCCACAGCGTCGCCACCGTCGGGCTGGACTCGCCGCGTTCAATCTGCCCGAGCATCGCCTTGCTGACGCCGGTGTATTCCGCCGCCTGCGTCAGGCTCCAGCCGCGCTGCGCGCGCAGCGTGCGAAGGGTGTGTGCCAAATGGCCGGCAAGTTCCTGCATCCAGTTCTCCTCTGCGTGTCGAGCCCGATTATACCCGCTTGTGCGCTATAGCGCACGGTGCTATGCTGATTTCTCAACGTGCGTTATAACGCACAACCACCGATTGGAGCCACTCATGCGCCCAGCCCTCTCCCTGCGCCATCTGACCCTGCCCGCCGTCATGGCCGGCTTTGTCGCCGTTCTGGTGGGTTACACCAGCTCCGCCGCGATCATTTTTCAGGCCGCCGCCGCTGCAGGCGCCACGCCGGCGCAGATCGGCGGCTGGCTGAGCACGCTGGGGATCGCGATGGGCATCACCTCGCTCGGACTCTCGCTTTACTACCGTACCCCGATCCTCACCGCCTGGTCGACGCCCGGTGCGGCACTGCTGGTCACCAGCCTGCCCGGCACGCCGATCAACGAGGCGATCGGCGTGTTTATCTTCGCTTCCGGTCTGATCCTGCTGTGCGGCGTCACCGGGCTGTTCGCCCGCCTGATGGACTACATTCCGCAGGCGATTTCCGCCGCGATGCTGGCGGGGATCCTGCTGCGTTTCGGCCTGGACGCCTTCGCTTCGCTGCAGCTCAATTTCCCTATGAGCGCCGGCATGGGGCTGGCCTATCTGCTCAGCCGCCGTTATCAACCGCGCTACGCCATCGTGCTAACGCTGGCGGCCGGGCTGGCGATCGCCGCGCTGCAGGGCAATATCCAGCTGACGCAGCATGCGCCGGCGTTCGCCATGCCGGAATTTATCGCGCCGCACTTCAGCTGGCCGACGCTGCTGGGCATCGGCGTACCCTTCTTCGTGGTGACCATGGCTTCGCAGAACGCTCCCGGCATCGCCACGCTGCAGGCGGCGGGCTACCGCGTGCCTACGTCACCGCTGATCGCCTGGACGGCGCTGACCGCGTTGCTGCTGGCGCCGTTCGGCGGCTTCTCGGTGTGCATCGCCGCGATCACCGGCGCCATCTGCATGGGGCCGGACGTGCATCCCGATCCGCAGCGACGCTATATGGGCGCGGTGGCCGCCGGCGGTTTCTACCTGCTGGCCGGGCTGTTCGGCGGCGCCATCGGCCTGCTGTTCAGCGCGTTGCCGGTCGCCCTGATCCACACCATCGCCGGGCTGGCGCTGCTCGGCACCATCGGCGGCAGCCTGCAGCGCGCGCTGCATGATGAGAAACAGCGCGACGCGGCGCTGATCGCCTTCCTCATCACCGCCTCCGGCGTCACGCTGCTCGGCATCGGTTCGGCCTTCTGGGGCATTGTCGGCGGCGCCATCGCCCATCTGCTGCTGTCGCTGCCGCGGCGAGAAACGGCAGCATAAGATGCCAAACGCACGCCGTGCATTGACAAGCTCGGCGGCGACGCCTTCACTTGGTGGGCACACTGCGTTTCCCGCACGAGGCCCGCATGAAAGAAAAGGAACAATGGTCCCAGGTCGATCGCTATATCGCAGACAGCCTGGTAGAACAAGATGATGCCCTGCTGCAGGCGCTGGCGACCAACGCTGCCGCCGGGCTGCCGGCGCATGATGTGGCGCCGAATCAGGGCAAACTGCTGCAGCTGTTCGCCCGCATGGTGAACGCCAAACGCATTTTGGAAATCGGCACGTTGGGCGGCTACAGCACCATCTGGCTGGCGCGCGCGCTACCGGCGGATGGCAAATTGATCACGCTGGAAGCGGATGAAAGCCACGCCGCCATCGCCCGCCGGAATATCACTCGCGCCGGTCTCGACGGCCTGGTTGAGCTGCGCGTCGGCCCCGCCATGACTCACCTGCCGACGCTGCACACCCTGGCCCCCTTTGATCTCATCTTCATCGACGCCGACAAACCCAGCAACCCCGATTACCTGCGTTGGGCGCTTAAACTCGCGCGCCCGGGCACGGTGATTATCGGTGACAACGTGGTGCGCGATGGCGCAGTCACCGACGCCGCCAGTACGGACGCCCGTGTACAAGGCGTACGCGAGTTCTTCACGATGATGGCGCAGGAACCCCGTTTGACCGCCACCGCCTTGCAAACCGTGGGCAGCAAGGGCTGGGACGGATTTTCTCTGGCTATCGTCAATTTTTAAGTGACAACGTCACCAAGGAAGCCTATGACTGAGAAAGCCGCGCTGTTAGCTCAGCGCTTGATACGCAATGTCGAACGGGTAGATAAGCAACACGATCGGCGACCGCCGCTGTATGACAGCGTCGGCGCTCGCCTCGGCACCGGCACCGCCGCCGACAAGCTGGGCGCCTCCTTCGATTGCGTGGCGCCGGGCATGCGTTCCTGCCCCTACCATTTTCACTACGCTCAGGAGGAAATGTTCATCATTCTGGAAGGCAGCGGTACGCTGCGGGTGGCCGGAGAAATGCTGCCGATCGTCAGCGGGGATGTCATCTTCATTCCGCCGGGCCCGGAATACCCGCACCAGATCATCAACACCTCCGATGCGCCGCTGAAGTACCTGTCCGTCAGCACGCGCGAGCAGCCGGAGCTGGTGATGTACCCGGATTCCGGCAAATACCAGGCGATGGCGCGCAGCGCAGACGGCGAGCAGGTACGCTACCTGCAGCGCCCTTCAACCTCGCTCGATTACTGGCAGGATGAACCCTGAATCGCCGTCCGGCAGCGGGAGATCCAATGCGCGCGCCGCCAGCTCTGCCACGCGGAAGTCGATATCCGCCGCCTGCCCGTCTTCCATAAACCAGGCGGCGGAGAGCCCCGACCAGGCCAGGATCCATTGCAGCAAGCGCCGGCGCTCCAGCCCGGCCAAGCGGCAGACCTGTTCCACGCGCCGCTGGAAAATGGCCGGGTCGGTGGCGATGCCGTAGTTGGGATTACAGAAGATATTGGCGTAATCGAAGCCCCGTTCGCCGTACAAGCGCTTGGGATCGATCGCCAGCCAGCCGCGTTCGCCGAAGTCCAGCACGTTGTCATGGTGTATATCGCCGTGCAGCACGCTTTCTTCTCGCGGGCTGCTCAGCAGCTCCGCCGCCGTCGTGGCGCTGAGACGCAGCATGCCGCCGTGCGCCTGCGCCGCCGGCCATAGCGAGCTGAACCACTCCTGCAACGGGATCAGCTCGGGCAACGGTGCGGCACGCGGCGCATGCAACGCGGCGATCGCCCGACAAAGGATCTGCGTGGCCTGCTCATCGTCGCCGTCACGCACCAGCTGCGCCAGCGAACCTTCACCCTGCGCGCGCTCCAGCAGAATACCGTCGTCGTGCCACGCCAGCACCTGCGCGGCGCCTTCCCCGCGCCACCAGCACATCAGCTGGCCGCCGAAGCGCTCTTCCTGCTCGCGGGCGATCTTCAACATAGCCGCCTCGCCCCGGTAACGCACCGGCATCAGCAGGCTGCTGTGGGTTTCGAAGGCTTTGCCGTCCTGTTCCAGTTGCCAGCGTTGCAGGTAGGGAGTAAAAAGCGGGTTCATCGTCTCATGCGTCCTTGTGGCCGATCTGCGCCGCACTGTCACATTCGCGTGAGAGACGACGTATAAAATAAAGAGGGATGATACTCTCAGATATCATCGGTGTGCGGCGTCTGGCCGCCGCTTCCTCAGTATCCTAACCAAGTTTGTCGATTTTATTAACCGGTCTTGCGCGGGGTTTGATCATGACATCATTAAAACGCACGAATTATCCGCAGTTGCCTACGCCGGGCGGCCCCTATGTGCATGCGGTGCGCCACGGCGATCGCCTGTACGTGTCGGGATTGACGGCCTTCGCCACCGACGCGCAAGGCTTGAGCGCGCCGGAACAGACGCAGGAGATCCTCGAACAGCTGGCGACCATCGCCGCCAGCGAAGGCGTGAATCTCAAGGCATTGATTAAAATCAGCGTGTTCCTGACCGACATTGCCGATCTGGCGGGCGTGCGCCCGGTGCTGTTTGACTATTTCGATGGCGCGCTGCCGGCCTGTTCATTGGTGGCGGTCAGCGCGTTGTTCTCACCGCAGGTGTGCGTAGAGATAGAGGCGGTGATGGCGTTGCAATAATGCGCGGCTAGAGCGCGCCTTCATCCGGCACGCAGGGGCCGATCTTGAACCAGGCTTTGGCGATCTGCCCCTGTTCCACTTCGTAGATGGCGATGACATCCATTTTGCCGCGCCCCTGCGGGAAGTTGCGCGTCACCACTTCCTGATCGACCACCATGTTCCCCACCGCCATACGTTTTATCCGTTCGCCGTACAGACTCGGCTCCTGGAAACGCACCAGATGCCGTTCGCGGATCGCCGCCTTACCGCTGGCCAGCAGCGTGTCGGGATGCTCGTAATACTGCGCGTCGTCCGCCCAGCAGGCCATGAAGGCATCGATGTCGCGGGCGTTATAGGCGTCAAGCTGTTGTTGAACCACATCCTGCGGGCGTGCCGTTTTATCGTTCATCACATCCTCCTGCCGAAGTTAACCGCCGCATGTATCGAACCCATCACGTTAACCGCCCAGTGCTGCAGCTTGATGACACGGCGAGAATTGAATAAAAACCCAAAAATAGCGAATAAATAACCTACCACGCCCAATGGACAATTCAAGCACCCGCACACAAATTTTCTGCGCCGCGCCAGGGGCGGTGAAAACCGCATGGCACCGTGCGTTAATCTTTGCGACGGTGAGGGAAATTCTGTTAATTTAGCGTGAACAGCCTGATGATAACGAAATGCTATGCAGCAAAAGCCGGTGTTGGACGAAGCCAGACAGTTAAAGCGACTCAACGCCGCCACGCGGCGTCAATCCCATATGTATAAATGGATCGCGCTGATTGCGGCGCTGGATGCGCTGCTGGTGTTTTGGTATGACCGGGATATGCGCAACGTCACCTTCTCGGGAGCGGTTGCGCTGGTGTGCGGCTATCTGTGGATCCGCGATCGCAACAAGGCCCGGGGTTACCGGCGCGAGTTCGACCGCAAATTCGGCAAGCGCAGCGGCGATTAAGGCTGCATCGCTTCCAGCACTTTAGCGCTGTCGACAATCTGCACGAACTTCACGATTTTGCCGGCGCGCAGCGTATAAATATGCGCAAAAGAGGCGCTGAAGGATTTGCCGGTGGCCCGGTAGGTGCCGTGATAAAAACCTTGCGCGATCACATTGTCGCCGGCGTCGTAAAAGTGGTCGACATCGGCGCGGTAGCCTTGCCATTCGCTGCCCAGGCGCTGATGCACGTTCTTGATGATATTTTCCGGGCCGATATAGGTACCGGCATAGGGGAAACCGGCGGCTTCGGTCCACTCGGCATCGGGGGCCAGCGCCGCCAGCAGATTACGGCCGTTTTCTTCGGAACTGCCTTCATAGGTTGCGCGCACTATCTCAAGAGGGGTTGGCATGTCTCTTCTCCAATGGCTGATGAGGATATTCCGGCCATCCCCGCGGACACAGGCTCTCACCAAGCGGAGACGGCGGAATGCGGCTATTCTAGGTTGCTTGTTTCGCTGCAAAAACCGCAGTTATGACAATAGTGGGTTGCACTTTAGTAAACAATAGCCGTTTTACTGTCATTCTCCCGGCATCCGGCGCGGCTATGCTGATTGACCGATTTCCCCCAACAGGAGCTGAACGTGTCTTTACCCTCGCTGACGCAAGAGCTGTTACAACCTTTCTCACCCTACCAGGCGCTGGCGCAAACATTGCTGCCGCTGACCCTCGAGTCGGACGACGGTTCGCATGACGTCGCGCACCTGCACCGGGTCTGGAAGAACTGCCGCCGAATCAGCAAGCTGGAAGGTGGCGACCGGCGCATTCTCTGCGCGGCGGTGCTGCTGCACGACGCCGTCGCGGTGGAAAAAAACTCGCCGCAGCGCCATCTGGCCTCGCGCATGGCGGCGGAGCAAGCCACGTTGACGCTGACCCGGCTGGAATGGGCACCGGCGGATATCGCGGCGGTGGCTCACGCCATCGAAGCGCACAGTTTTTCCGCCGGCATCCCCCCGCAAACGCTGGAGGCGAAGATCCTGCAGGATGCCGATCGCCTCGACGCCATCGGTCTTATCGGCGTGGCGCGCTGCTTCTATATCGGCGGCCGCATGCGCAGCGCGCTGTATGACGCCGCCGATCCGCGGGCCGAGCATCGTCAATATGACGACAAGCGTTTCAGCCTGGACCACTTCGAAACCAAGCTGTTCAAACTGCAAGATGGCTTCCAGACCGCTGCCGGGCGGCACATGGCCGAACTGCGCACCGAACGCATGCGGCGCTTTGTCGACGATCTGCTGGAAGAGGTGTAATGCCGGCTTACCGGGTATTTTCGTTATGCCCATAACATTTTCGGTCATATAACGCCGCTAAACTGTAAGTCAACTTCACCGAACGGGCGGCACAGATGAAAAAGTTGACGTTGAAAGAGATGACGGAAAGCGAACAGCGGGAAGTGAAAACCGAACTGGACAAAGCGCGCAAAAGCCATGGGCGGCCACTGACCAACGCCGAACAGCACAAGGTCAAAGATGAAGTGGTGGCGCGCATCATGGCCGCCAGAGCGAAGCTCGCCAAGGCGGAGCGCGCAGAACGCAAGGCCAACCGCTACCGGCCAAGCGGCGACACCTTCAGTTGGTCCGCCACCATCGGCTCCCGCCCGCCGCGCTGAGCCGGCCAAACCCTCCCCGCCGCTGCGGGGATTTTTATTTATTAGCCAAACTCATTCCCGCCGACGAATCATGAATAACAATGTTATCAATCTGTTGTAAATTGACAGCCTGATGAAGACTATTCATTATCACCCCACTTCCCCTTTTCGCGAGACCGCCATGGCCTACCCACGCAACGCTGACATTCTGATGACGCCCGCGTTGCCTATTGGCGGTTTGGCGGCGGTAAAATCGAAGAAACAGACGCTCATTTGACCGGGGCGAGCTGTCCCGTCGGATGAGCTGACTGGATGGCACGCAACGCCCCGCCTTCAATTTTCTCATCTGGCTTCTCTGTCGGTCACACAGAAGGAATATTTTATGGCCTCATTTTCGGGTATTTGGGTGGCGATGGTTACCCCTTTCAATCACGATGCCGTCGATCTGCCGGCGGTGAAACGCCTGGCGCGGCACCTGCTCGACGCCGGCATCGAGGGTCTGGTGGTCTGCGGCTCTACCGGTGAAGCCGCCGCGCTGAGCAAAGAAGAACAGCTGGCGGTGCTCGACGCCGTGCTGGACGTGGCGCCCGCCCATCAGGTGGTGATGGGCCTGTCCGGCAATAACATGGTCGCCACGCTGCAAATGCAGCAGGCTATTCAGCTGCGCGATATCGCCGGCGTGCTGATCCCGGCGCCTTACTACATCCGCCCTTCGCAATGCGGCCTGATCGACTATTTCACCCAGCTGGCCGACGCCTCAACCGTGCCGGTGATCCTGTACAACATTCCGCAACGCACCGGCATCGCCATGGAGCTGGCCACGCTGCGCCGGCTCGCACGCCACCCGCGCATCGCCGCCATCAAGGACTGCGGCGGCAACCCTGACGCCACCATGGCGCTGATCGCCGACGGCGAGATCGATGTGATGACCGGGGAAGACAATCTGATCCTCACCACGCTGTGTCTCGGCGGCACCGGCGCCATTTCCGCCGCGGCCCATGTTCACCCGGAACGCTTCGTTCAGCTGACGCAGCAGGTCGCCGCCGGCGATCTGGCCGCGGCGCGCAGCAACTTCTATGAGCTGCTGCCGATGATCCACCAGATGTTCAGCTTCCCCAATCCGGCGCCGGTCAAGACGGTGCTGGCCCAGCAGGGGCTTATCGCCAACGAGCTGCGCTCGCCGATGCAGGTGGCACCGCAGGCGCTGCAGCAGCAGATCGCCGCAACGCTGGCGCAGCTGCAGCCCGCCGAGGCGATCATCGGTTAAATTTGTTAGCTAAGCCGCTGTAATTTTGGCGCTATGGGACTACGATGAGAGGTTAAGCATGCCCGTCATTCGTCATCAACAAGGAGCTTCCGATGAAACTGTTCTATAAAGCCGGCGCCTGTTCGCTGTCCCCGCATATCGTGCTGCGTGAGGCAGGGCTGGATTTTACGGCGGAGAAGGTCGACCTGGCGCAGAAGAAAACCGAGAGCGGCGCCGATTACCTCACCATCAACCCCAAGGGACAGGTACCGGCGCTGCAGCTGGATGACGGCAGCCTGCTGACCGAGGGCGTGGCGATCGTGCAATACCTGGCGGATCGCGTGCCGGACCGCAACCTGATCCCGGCGGCGGGCACCCTGTCGCGCTACCACGCGATCGAATGGCTGAACTACATCGCCACCGAGCTGCACAAAGGATTCAGCCCGCTGTTCAACCCGAAAACGCCCGAGGAATATAAAACCATCGCGCGCGCCAAGCTGGAGCAGCAGTTCAGCTATCTGGATTCGGTGCTGGCGAAGCAGCATTTCCTGTTGGGAAGCCGTTTCAGCGTGGCTGACGCCTACCTGTTCACCGTGTTGCGTTGGGCGTTTGCCCTGCAGTTCGACGTGCGCAAGCACGCCCATCTGGCGGCCTGGTTCGATCGCGTTGCGGCGCGCCCGGCGGTAGATGCGGCGCTGAACGCCGAAGGATTGAAGTAAACATCGGGCCCCGGCGACTGTCGCCGGGGCCGAATGCCACTTACAGTTTGACCGCTTTGAACTCGCTGCGCGGCTGCACGATCCGATCCTGCGCCGCCACCACCTGCAGTTCGTACTCGCCCATCTCCTGCGTGGTCAGCATCACCTCATACACAGCGGCGGTGACGTGCTCCAGCGCTTTATCCAGCGCCTCGCCCTTCAGCAGATCCACCAGCAGCAGACCGCTGGTCAAATCGCCGACGCCGACCGGCTGACGCGCGCCGAAGTCCACCAGCGGCCGGCTGATGTGCCAGGCCTCGTCCGCCGTCACCAGCAGCATTTCGAAACAGTCAGCATGATAGCCGGCGCGGGCCAGGTGCTTGACCAGCACCAGCCGCGGCCCTTTGGCGATCAGCGCGCGGGCGGCCTGCACCGCATCGGCCACGTCGGCGACGGCCATCTGGCTCAGCATCTCCAATTCCAGCAGGTTCGGCGCCATCATGTCGCTGCACGGCAGCGCCTGGCGGCAGTGAAACTCGGCCACGCCCGGCGCCACGATGCAGCCCTTTTCCGGATGCCCCATCACCGGATCGCAGAAATACCAGGCATTCGGGTTCGCCTGCTTAACTTGACGCACGATCTCCAGAATATGGTCACCCTGCTCCGGCGAACCGATATAGCCACTCAACACCGCATCACAGCACTTCAGCTGATCGATATTGGCAATGCCCTGCGCGATCTCGGTCAGGTGGCTGGCCGGCATGACGCAGCCGGTCCACTGACCGTATTGCGTATGGTTGGAGAACTGCACCGTGTTTAGCGGCCAGACGTTGACGCCCATGCGGCGCATCGGGAACTCCGCCGCACTGTTGCCGGCGTGACCAAACACCACGTGCGACTGGATAGAAAGAATGTTTTTCATCGACAGAACTCGTTCGGAATACGGCAGCCGGGCGGCTGCCCAAAAATAAAGGGGCCGCCAGGGCCCCTTACCGTCATTATTCGTTACTGCCAATCCACCAGGCAGTAGTGTTTCTTGCCGCGACGCAGCAGCGTGTAGCGGCCGAACAGACGGTCTGAATCGCTGAAGCGGTATTCGGCATCGGACTGTTTCTCGCCGTTGATGGTCACCGCGTTGGAACCGATCATGGTGCGCGCCTGGCCGCGTGACGGCACCAGTTCGGCATTCACCAACGCCTGCTGCAGATCGGCGTCGCCATCCAGTTTGATGGTCGGCATGCCGTCCTGCGCCAGCTGGGCGAAGTCCGCTTCAGTCATGTCGTGCAGCGCGCCGGAGAACAGGCTCTGGGTGATGCGCTTCGCGGCCGCCAGGCCTTCCGCACCGTGCACCATGCCGGTCACTTCTTCCGCCAGCACGTACTGGGCGCGTGGCGCCTTGCCGCTGTTCTTGTCTTCTTCTTCCAGCGCATTGATGTCTTCCAGGCTCATGAAGGTGAAGAACTTCAGGAAGCGGTAGACGTCGGCATCGGCGGTGTTGATCCAGAACTGGTAGAACTTGTACGGGCTGGTTTTTTCCGGCGCCAGCCAGACCGCGCCGCCTTCGGTTTTACCGAACTTGGTGCCGTCTGCTTTGGTGATCAACGGCACGGTCAGACCGAACACCTGCTTCTGGTGCTGGCGACGCGTCAGATCGATACCCGAGGTGATGTTGCCCCACTGATCGGAACCGCCGATCTGCAGCTCCACCTGGTGGCGGTTGTACAGCTCGGAGAAATCGAAGCCCTGCAGCAGGTTATAGGAAAACTCGGTGAAGGAGATGCCGGAGTCGTCGCGATTCAGGCGCTGCTTAACCGCTTCCTTATTGATCATCTGGTTGACGGAGAAGTGCTTGCCGATGTCACGCAGGAAGGTCAGCACGTTCATGCCGCCGAACCAGTCGTAGTTGTTGGCCGCGATGGCGCTGTTGCTGCCGCAGTCGAAATCGAGGAACGGAGAAACCTGCTTGCGGATCTTCTCGACCCACTCGTTCACCGTATCGGTGGTGTTCAGCTTGCGCTCCGCCGCTTTGAAGCTCGGATCGCCGATGAGGCCGGTGGCGCCGCCCACCAGTGCGACCGGCTTGTGGCCGGCCAGCTGGAAGCGCTTCAGGCACAACAGAGGAACCAGATGGCCCAAATGCAAGCTGTCAGCGGTCGGATCGAAACCGCAATACAGTGCAATTGGCCCTTGCGCCAGTCGCTCCGCTAACGCTTCCTCATCCGTAACCTGGGCAACGAGGCCCCGCTCTTGCAGTTGTTTAATCAAGTTGCTGCTTGCCATCAATGACTCCATGTATAAACGAATGCACCTTTGCCGGTACACGGCCTTTCGCCCAGTGGCGAAATAAAAAATTCAGGGTAGCGCATAGAATAAAGCGCCGGCGGCGTCAGCACCAGCGCTTAGAGGGGATTTTCCGTCTTCAGGGTGCCAGTCGGTCAATTTTCCAGTCATTCCCGTCCCGCTGATACAGGAAACGGTCATGCAGGCGATGGGCGCCGCCCTGCCAGAACTCGACGGAGTCGAATTTCACGCGGAATCCGCCCCAGAAACTCGGCAACGGCACCTCGCCCTGCTGGAACTTCTGCTTCAGCTCGAGGAATTTGCTTTCCAGCACGCCGCGCGCGGAAATGCGCGAAGATTGCTGCGATACCCAGGCGCCGATCTGGCTGTCTTTCGGGCGACTGTTGAAATACTTCAGCACGTCGAGGGTCGACAGACGCTCCACCTGGCCGAGAAAAATCACCTGGCGATCGAGCATGTGCCAGGGGAACAGCAGGCTGATATGCGGGTTGTGCGCCAGCTGCTGCGCCTTGCGGCTGCCGAGGTTGGTGTAGAACACCAGCCCCTGCTCATCGAAATGCTTGAGCAGCACGATGCGTTGATAAGGCTGGCCGTGTTCGTCGACGGTCGCGACGCACATGGCGGTAGGATCGGCCAGGCGGGCGTCGCAGGCCTGTTTCAGCCAACGCTCGAACAGTTCGAGCGGATTGGCGGTCAGATCGTTGCGGCGCAGGCCGCCTCGGGTGTATTCACGGCGCAGGTCCGCAACATCAAACTCATTCTTTTCAATCATCTGGGTTATCGACCAACTGAAAAATCCGTCGTTACATTCTGCGCCTGCGGCGCCAGGAACTCAATCGCTCCGACGCCGCCGCCGACCGTCACTCCGTCAACACGCAGTCGCTCATGACTACCTTGCCGTTGCGCTCAAGATAGGCGTTACGGTCTTTCGACCAAAAAGTGTATTTGCCGTCGCTGTATTTGGCACCGGTCAGCGCCAGCACCTGCTTGAGATGCAGCTGTTCGCCATCCATCAGCAGGCTGACTTCGCTCGCCTTGCCGTCGAGCGCCACCGTCAGCGGCGTAGTGCCGCACTGGTAGTGCATCGTCTGGCTGCTTTGCGGCAGGATGTAGCTGCAGCCGGACAGCGCCAGCGCGCCGGCGACGAAAATGACTTTTTTCATGCTGTTGCTCCTTAGAAAAATCCTTCACAGGCTATCCTAACAGAGCTAACGGGCCCCCAATGGCAAAACCGGATAAATCCCACCCAACACCGTTTCACGGCTGGCGCCGGTCACCGAAGGCAGGTTGCCGGCCTGGCCGGACAGCGTGCGAAACGCCAGCCAGGCGAAGGCCAGCGCCTCCATGTCGTCGCCGCTGACGCCGAAATCGTCGGTCAGCCCGACCTCCGTCCCCGGCAGCAGCGCAGACAGGCGCGCCATCAGCAGCACGTTGCGCGCCCCGCCGCCGCACACCAGCAGGCGCTCGCACCCGCCGGCCAGCAGCACCTGTTCGCTGATGCTGACGGCGGTCAGTTCCGTGAGCGTGGCCTGCACGTCGACCGGCGCCATCGCCGGCAATCCGGCCAGCTGCCGCTCCAGCCAGGCGATATTGAAATACTCGCGGCCGGTGCTTTTCGGCGCCGGCAGCGCAAAGTAAGGATCCGCCAGCATCTGCTGCAACAGCGGTAAACAAATCCGCCCCTGCATGGCCCAGCCGCCGTCCTGATCGTAAGGCTGCGCACGGTGGCGCCACACCCAGGCGTCCATCAGCATGTTGCCCGGCCCGGTATCGAAACCGCGCACCGGCGTACCGGGCAACAGCAGAGAAAGGTTGGCGATGCCGCCGACGTTCAGCACCATGCGCCTCTCGACGGGATGCCCCAGCAACGCCTGATGAAACGCTGGCACCAGCGGCGCGCCCTGCCCGCCGTAGGCCATGTCGCGCCGGCGGAAATCGCCGACGGTGGTGATATTGGTCAGCGCGGCGATGCGGTTGTTATCGCCGAGCTGCATCGAGAAACGCGCGTCGCCTTCCGGTTCGTGCCACACCGTCTGGCCGTGGCAACCGATGGCGGTGATCTGCTCAGCGTCGATGCCGGTTTGCTTCAGCAAGCCGAGCACCGCCTCGCCGAACAGCGTGCCCAGTTGAGCGTCCAGCCGGCCGACGGCCGCCAACGTGGTCTGCTGCCCCTGGCACATGCCCAGAATCTCTTTTTTCAGCGCCATCGGCATCGGGTGGCTATAGCTGGCCTGCTGCGCCACCATGCGATCGTCGATCGCGGCCAATACCACATCGATTCCGTCCAGACTGGTGCCGGACATGACGCCTATATAGCGGCCTGACTTCATAGCAACATCCTCTAACCCGCGCGGTAAGCAAATTTTATCCTGACAAATAAACCAGAATTGCCGGATTAACGCCATGAATTATGATGCTTTTTTTACAGGCCGTGAGCCAGACACCGCCTCCCGGCGCCGCTGTGGCACATGTAATGTGTTAAACCGTGCCATAACAGGCAACGGAATGTCGCCAAGGCTGTCATAAAGGTAAACCGCGGTTTATTATTGGTTGAACAGAGAAAAGTTAAGCTGCGTGCAGCGATGGAGCATGGCGGTGTGTCAACTTTCAGCCATACTTTGTCTATCATTTTCACTGAATCTTGCCTGGAGAGCATTGCCAGGTTATGGACTACTACCATCAGGAGTTTTGTATGATCAAGCGTCTTCTCGTCGTTGCCGTCGCCGCCGTTACGCTGGCCGGCTGTGCCAATGAATCCATGTCCGGCGATGTCTACTCGTCCTCGCAGGCCAAGCAGGTGCAGAACGTCACCTACGGGACGCTGGTTTCCGTGCGTCCGGTTAAAATCCAGGGCGGCGAAGGCTCCAACGCCTTGGGGATGATCGGCGGCGCAGTGATTGGCGGCCTGTTGGGTAACACCGTAGGCGGCGGC
Source organism: Serratia sp. 2880STDY5682894 (assembly GCF_001537385.1). Lineage (NCBI taxonomy): Bacteria > Pseudomonadati > Pseudomonadota > Gammaproteobacteria > Enterobacterales > Yersiniaceae > Serratia > Serratia sp. 2880STDY5682894. Next base: position 496,399 of record NZ_FCJA01000001.1, read on the forward strand.
ACCGGCCGTACGCTGGCTACCGCGGCGGGCGCCATCGCCGGCGGCGCGGCGGGCAACAGCATCGGTGAAGTGGCCGGCCGTACCTCAGGCTACGAGCTGGAAATCAAAACCGACCAGAAAGAGAACATCGTGGTGGTACAGAAAGCGGGCGACACCAAGTTCAGCCCAGGCCAGCGCGTGCGCATGGCGCGCATGGGCGACACCATCACCGTCTCTCCGCTGTAAGTCAGTCGGCGACAAACGGCAAACCGGAGGCAATCGCCTCCGGTTTTATTTCTGATGCTGTGAAACTGTAATCGTAGAAAATAAGAATATTATTATTTGTTCTGCAGTTCGGTGATATTTTGTTCTAACTTGCCAATCAGCCCTACCAACAGATGCACTTCGTCGGCGGTAATGCCGCTTAAAATCTCACTGCGTGTCGACGTGATCACACTGTCCACTTCCCTGATGATCGGATCGGCCGCGTCGGTCAGCTTGATGCGCTTCGCGCGGCGATCGTTGGCACAGGTGTGGCGCGTGATCAGCCCCTTCTCCTCCAGTTGGTCCAGCGTGCGAACCAGTGATGGTTGCTCGATACCGATCGCCTTGGCCAGCTGGATTTGCGACTGCTCCGGCGGCAAGCGATTGATATTGTGCAAAGTGACCCAGTGCGTTTGGGTCAGCTCCAACGGCTTGAGCCGATGATCGATGAGCGCGCGCCAAACACGAACTAATCGTGCTAAATCTGAACCTAATGTTGACTCCACTTCCCCCTCCTTATAATTAGCATGCTAACATTACCTCCCAGAGTTTAGACTATTTTGGGTAACTCACATTAAAAACACAAATGTATATAATGTATATTGTGGAAATAGCCACTATTTTTAGCCGCTATTGTTTAATCGTTATGCAAATATTCAACATATTCACCCTTAGGGATTGTTAATGTGAATACATCATGGTTACACACCTCATCCCCCTTACCCGATTTGGTCCTGGGGGCATCGCTTTATTTTCCACCTATATTTAAAGCTTTTTTACTAGGACTGGTCTTATGGCTGCTGATTCATCAGCTGCTGAGAGACTGGATGTATTCCGGTGAAATCTGGCATCCCATGTTGATGGACCTGTCCATTTTCGTTCTGACCGTCAGCGGTTCCTTATGGATTTTAGCGAGTTGGTAACCCATGCAGCATAAAACATTAAAATACTTTTCTACGGTGATCGTCTGCGCCATTGCCGTCTGCGCCGGTTGGTGGCTCTGGAATTATTATATGCAATCCCCATGGACCCGTGATGGAAAAGTGCGCGCCGAACTCGTCAATATCACCCCTGAAATCTCTGGAAGATTAGAGAAAATAAGCGCGAATGACAATCAGTTCGTACCTGCGGGAAGTCTGATTTTTACCCTCGACCCGGTGCCCTACCAGATCGCGCTGGACAATGCTGAGGCCGCGGTGGCAAAAGCGCAATCCGATCTGGCCAAGGCAGACCACGAGGCCGCCCGCCGTCGCGGTTTGCCGCGTAACGTTATTTCCGCTGAAGATTTGGACGCGTCCAATTTAGCCGCTCAGGCAATGAAGGCCGCCTATAAAGCCGCCCTGGCCAACCTGGAACAGGCCAAATGGAATTTGAGCAAAACCAAAATTTACGCGCCAACCGACGGCTATATCACCAATCTGCAGGCACGGGTCGGGAACTACGCCAACGCCGGCACGCCGCTGGTGGCGTTGGTGGATGTACATTCGTTTTATGTACTCGGTTATTTCGAAGAAACCAAGCTGAAGCATATAAAAGAAGGCAATAAAGCGGACATCGTTTTATATAACGGCAACACGCCGCTGCAGGGGGAAGTAGAGAGCATCGGCCGCGCCATTTACGATCAGAGCGTCGACAGCAGCAACGATCTATTAATGGACGTTAAGCCTAATGTTCCCTGGGTGCGTTTGGCTCAGCGCGTGCCGGTACGGATAAAATTGCTCAACGTGCCCGCCGATTTGACGCTGGTCGCCGGCACCACCTGCACCATTTCGATTCATCAGCGGAACTAAAGTGTGAACCTGCCTTTTTTGGAGTGGAGCCGCACCCCCTGGGGTAAGGCGACCGGCGGCCAATGGCGCTATGCGCTGCGCAATTCGCTGGCGATGTGTCTCGCGCTGTGGGTAGCGTTCGTGCTCGAGCTCGACGAGCCCTCTTGGGCGCTCACCTCCGCCGCAGTGGTGAGTTTCCCCACCGTCGGCGGCGTGATCAGCAAAAGCATCGGCCGCATCTTCGGCAGCCTGATGGGTGCCGCCGCGTCGGTGGCGATCGCCGGCCACTGTCTGAACGATCCCTGGCTGTTTACGCTGTTCATCGCCGCGTGGATCGGGCTGTGCACCTATATCTCCAACCATTACCAAAACAACGTCTCTTACGCGTTCGCGCTGGCGGGCTATACCGCCGCCATCATCGCCTTCGGCACGGTCAACGTCACCGATACCCAGCAGATTTTCGATATCGCGCAGGCGCGGGTTTGCGAAGTGATCACCGGCATTCTGTGCGGCGGATTGATGATGATGATCCTGCCCAGTACCTCCGACGGCGAAGCGCTGCTGACCTCGCTGCGGCGCATGCAGCTACGCCTGTTAGAGCACGCCGCCATGCTGTGGCAGCCGGAGATCACCGCCCAGATGCGCACCTCGCACGAAGGGGTCATCGGCCAGATCCTGACCATGAACCTGCTGCGTATTCAGGCGTTCTGGAGCCACTACCGGCTGCGGCGGCAAAATAACCTGCTCAACTATCTGCTGCACCAGCAGCTGCGCATTACCAGCGTTATCTCCAGCCTGCGCCGCATGCTGCTGAACTGGCCGGATCGCCCCGCCAATCTGATGCCGGTGCTGACGCAACTGCTGGACGAGCTGCGCGATCCCGCCACCGACAAATACCGTTTGGCGCGCCTGCTTCAGCAGATCGCGCCGCAAGAGCCTACGGACTACCGACACCGCGCCTTCTGGCTGCGCCTGCGCCATTTCTGCTGGCTTTACCTGCGCTGCAACCGCTGGCTGCAGCGGCTGGAGAGCGCCACAGCGGTCAGCGATCTCCAGCCGCCGCGCGTCACCTCGCTGGCGCGCCATACCGACAGCTACGAAGCCGCCTACAACGGTCTGCGCACCTTTTTGTGCATCGTGATCGGCTGCGCCTATTGGATCAACACGCAGTGGGACGCCGGCAGCGCGGCGCTGACGCTCACCGCCATCAGCTGCGTGCTCTACTCCTCGACGCCTTCACCGATCAACAGCGTCAGCACCTTGCTCAAGGCGGTGCTGCTGCTCTCGGTCGTCTGCTTCGTAGTAAAATTCGGTTTGATGATCCAGATTGACGACTTCTGGGTGTTCTGCGCCTTCCTGTTTCCGATCCTGGTGACCATGCAGATGCTCAAGCTGCAGAATCCGCCTTATGCCGCGCTTTGGGGGCAGCTGATCGTCTTTATGGGGTCGTTCCTGACCGTCAGCAACCCGCCGAGCTATGACTACCAGTCCTTCATCAATGACAACATCGCTAAAGTCGTCGGCGTGCTGCTGGCCGGGCTGGCGTTTCAGATCCTGCGCCCCAGCTCGGACAAACGCAAAAGCCGCCGCATTATCCGCGCGCTGCGGCGCGACTTTATCGATCAGTTGAGCAAAAGGCCGCAGCAGAGCGAAAGCCAGTTCGAATCGCTGATCTACCATCGCATCAGCCAGCTCAATCAAAGTCAGGATCAGGAAGCGCGCACCTGGCTGCTGCGCTGGGGCGTGGTGCTGCTCAACTGCAGCCATATCGTCTGGCAGCTGCGCGACTGGCAAACCCGTTCCGATCCGCTGTCGGCGGTGCGCGATGTCTGCATCCACTGCCTGCGCGGTATCATGACGGAGAAAGGCGTGCAGCACAGTTCGCTGGACGCCACGCTGCAGGAGCTGCTGCGCATGAGCAACGCGCTGGCGCACCACCCGGAACAGGCGGCGCGCGATTTGGCCGGTCTGATTTGGCGACTCTACTGCTCGCTGCAGCAGTTGCAGCAGGCGATGGGCCAGCCCGCCACCGCGCCGGCCGTTAGCGGCGGGTGATCACTTGATCACCCCGCAGGCGAAACGCTCACCGCCGCCGCCGAGCGGCAATGGGTGATCCGAGTGGTTATCGCCGCCGGCGTGCACCATCAGCGCCTTGCCCTCAATTTCACTGATTTTTTTCAGCCGCGGCGCCAACACCGGATAGTTCGCCATGCCGTCGGCGGTCACATAGATGGCAGGCAAATCACCCAGATGCCCGTCGGCATACGGCCCGAGGTGCTTCCCGGTCTTTTGCGGATCAAAATGCCCGCCGGCCGCCAGCGCCGCCACCGCTTTGCCGTCCTTCATCCCCGGCTCGCAGCTGCCTTTTTCATGCACGTGGAAGCCATGAACCCCGGCCGGCAACGCTTTCAGGCTCGGCGTGAACAGCAAGCCATACGGCGTTTCGCTGATGACCACCTTGCCGATATCCTGACCGATCCCCTGCCCGGTCACCAGGTGCATCTCGACGTCGGTTGTCGCCGCCTGAGCCGCGCCACACGCCATCAGGCCAAGTGCTGCATACCAATAACGTTTCATCAATCAGTCTCCTTAATGTCTGTGCTGAGCTTTCAGTATAGGAGAGCCGGCGCAGGCACTGTTAACCAACGCACAATCTCGCCAATTTGATTCGCACACCTAATATTTAGGGCTAATACTATTTCTACCGATGTTGGTCCTCTGACCAGCTGTCGTTCGGCTAACGTTGTTTCCCTGTTTCCACCGCCGACGCATGAGAGTTCACTCCCCGGCCAGGCGGCATAATTCATAAGGAACTGATATGGGCATCTTTAGCTATAAGGATTTGGACGAAAACGCGTCGAAAACGCTGTTTTCCGACGCCTTGGCCATCTCTACCTACGCTTACCACAATATCGATAACGGCTTCGACGAAGGCTACCACCAGACCGGTTTCGGGCTGGGCCTGCCGCTGACGCTGATCACCGCGCTCATCGGCAGCACCCAATCGCAGGGCGGCCTGCCCGGCCTTCCCTGGAACCCCGACTCAGAACAGGCCGCGCAGGAGGCGGTGAACAATGCGGGCTGGTCGGTCATCAGCGCCGCGCAGCTGGGTTACGCCGGCAAAACCGATGCACGCGGCACCTACTACGGTGAGACCGCCGGTTACACCACCGCTCAGGCCGAGGTGCTGGGCAAATATGACAGCGAAGGCAATCTCACCGCCATTGGCATCTCATTTCGCGGTACCAGCGGCCCACGCGAGTCGCTGATCGGCGATACCATTGGCGATGTGATTAACGATCTGCTGGCCGGTTTCGGGCCGAAAGGCTACGCTGACGGCTACGCGCTGAACGCCTTCGGCAATCTGCTGGGCGACGTAGCGAAGTTCGCGCAGGCGCACGGGCTGAGCGGCGAGGACGTGGTGGTCAGCGGCCACAGCCTCGGCGGGCTGGCGGTCAACAGCATGGCCGCGCAGAGCGACGCCAACTGGGGCGGCTTCTACGCGCAATCCAACTATGTTGCCTTCGCCTCGCCGACCCAGTACGAAGCCGGCGGCAAGGTGATCAACATCGGCTACGAAAACGATCCGGTGTTTCGTGCGCTCGATGGCACCTCGCTAACCCTGCCGTCACTGGGCGTCCACGATGCGCCGCACGCCTCCGCCACCAACAATATCGTCAACTTCAACGACCATTACGCGTCGGACGCCTGGAACCTGCTGCCGTTTTCCATTCTCAACATTCCGACCTGGCTGTCGCACCTGCCGTTCTTCTATCAGGACGGGCTGATGCGGGTGCTGAACTCCGAGTTTTATTCGCTGACCGACAAGGACTCGACCATCATCGTCTCCAACCTGTCGAACGTGACGCGCGGTAATACCTGGGTGGAAGACCTGAACCGCAACGCGGAGACGCACAGCGGGCCGACGTTTATCATCGGCAGCGACGGCAATGATTTGATCAAGGGCGGCAAAGGCAACGACTATCTCGAGGGCCGCGACGGCGACGATATCTTCCGCGACGCCGGCGGCTACAACCTGATCGCCGGCGGCAAAGGCCACAATACCTTCGATACCCAACAGGCGCTGAAGAACACCGAGGTCGCCTACGATGGCAATACGCTTTACCTGCGCGACGCCAAAGGCGGCATTACGCTGGCGGACGACATCAGCACCCTGCGCAGCAAAGAAACCTCCTGGTTGATTTTCAGCAAAGAGGTGGATCATCAGGTGACCGCGGCCGGATTAAAATCGGATTCGGGCCTCAAAGCCTATGCCGCTGCCACCACCGGCGGCGACGGCGATGACGTCCTGCAGGCTCGCAGCCACGACGCCTGGCTGTTCGGCAACGCCGGCAACGACACGCTGATCGGCCATGCCGGCGGCAACCTGACCTTCGTCGGCGGCAGCGGCGATGACATCCTGAAGGGCGTCGGCAACGGCAATACCTTCCTGTTCAGCGGCGATTTTGGCCGCGACCAACTGTATGGCTTCAACGCCACCGATAAGCTGGTGTTTATCGGCACCGAAGGCGCCAGCGGAAATATCCGCGACTACGCCACGCAGCAAAACGACGATCTGGTGCTGGCCTTCGGCCACAGCCAGGTCACGCTGATCGGCGTCTCGCTCGATCACTTCAACACCGATCAGGTGGTGTTGGCCTAAGGATCGGCGTAAAAAAAGCCGGGCGCTGTCGCCGCCCGGCTTTCCTCTTTTTTGCTCCGCCTTAAGGCACGTCATACCCCAGCGCCGCCTTGCGAATGCGGAACCACTGCTGGCGGTTCAGTACCAGCTTCTGCGCCTTCAGCGCCGAGCGCACCCGCTCAATCTTGCCGGAGCCAATAATCGGCAGCGGCGACGACGGCAGACGCATCACCCAGGCGTACACCACCTGTTCAATGGTATCGGCGCCGATCTCTTGCGCCACCCGCTGTAGCTCGTCGCGCAGCGGCTGGAACTCGGCGTCGTTGAACAGGCGCCCGCCCCCAAGGCAGGACCAGGCCATCGGCTTGATGCGCAGTTGCTGGCACTGGTCGAGCGTGCCGTCGAGAATGGCCGGCTGGTGAATCGGCGAGATCTCCACCTGGTTGGTCGCCAGCGTGAACGGCAGGCGCGACTGCAATAGCTGGAACTGCGCGGGCGTAAAGTTGGAAACGCCGAAATGGCGCACCTTGCCGCTTTTATGCAGCGCGACGAAGGCTTCGGCCACGTCGTCGGCATCCATCAACGGATCCGGCCGGTGGATCAGCAGCAGATCGAGGTAGTCGGTATGCAGATGGCGCAGCGATTGTTCCGCGCTCTGTACGATATGGTCACGGTCGGTGATGTAATGGCCGATCGGGTTGCCGGGCTTGGCGGTGGTGGCGATGCCGCACTTGGTCACCAGCTCCAGCGACTGGCGCAGCGCCGGCTTCAGGCGCAGCGCGTCGCCGAATGCCTGTTCGCAGGCGTAACCCCCGTAGATATCCGCGTGGTCGGCGGTGGTGACGCCCAGTTCAACATGCTGTTCGATGAACGTCAGCAGCTGCTGCGGCGACATGCCCCATTCCATCAACCGCCAGTAACCGCAAATCATGCGGGAAAATTCAGGCCCCTGCGGCGCGAGACGTATACGTTCTACCATTGCGAAAACCTCATGACATTAGTTGTCAGCCAGCATACACAAGCCGGTGAGGCACAGGGAAGCGGTAAGCCACACTAACGTGCGGCAGATCAGGAAAGGTTAAAACAGCGACGGCTGTTCCGGCAGCGGCTCGTCGGGCGCTTTATTGGCGCGTTGCAGGCGCAGGAAGCGTTGACGGCAAAGGCGCAGCACCTCGCGCTTCTGCGCGTCGCTCATGCTCATCCAGCCGAAGCGCTCCTCGCGGCTGCGCAGGCAGCCACGGCAGAATCCGCGGTCGTCGGCCTGACAAATGCCGCGACACGGGCTGGGGATGTCGAAAAATTCAAGCTGCTGCGCCACGGGGCCTCCTGCGTTCTCTTGCTAATTGAAGACGCCATCGCCGCCGCTGGCAAGTCCCTTTTCGCCATTGCGGCGAAAATAGTCGCGCAAATAACGCAGCGCCTGGCGGCTTTTCTCCGGCACGTTACGCTCGAGCGTCAGCGCGTGCAGCCGCAGCGGCGCCGGCCGCCACTCCGGCAACAGCAGCAACAGCTCGCCACGCTGAAGCTCGTCGCCAATTTCATACAGCGGCTGAATGGAAATGCCCAGCCCGGCGCGGGTAAAGGCGCGCATCACGTTCATGCTCTCGCTGACGATCTGCCCTTCCGCCAGCCGCAGCTTAACCTGCTGGCCGGACTGGTGCAGCAGGTCCAGATGGGCCCCGCTGTAGCCGCTGGAGATCCAGCGGTGCTGCACCAAATCCTGCGGTTTTTCCGGCACCCCATGCTGGCTGAGATAACGCGGTGCGGCGCACAGCACCATCGGCCATGCCGTCAGCGGGTGCGCGATCATATTAGCGTCCGCCAGCTGCCGGTTGGCCCGCAGCGCAATGTCGACCCGCTGCTCTATCATATTAACGATGCGATCGTCCGCCAGCACCCGCAGCGTCAGCTTGGGATGCGCCTGCAGCAGCGGCGCCAGCGCCTCCGCCAGCGATCGGCCGCCGATGCCGACCGGGGTGGCGATGCGCAGCTCACCCACCAGCGTATCCCGCAGCTCCGCCAGCCGCTGTTCCGCCTGCTGCGCCTGTTGCAGCATCGCCTCGCAGCCGGGGTAAAACGCCGCCCCCGCCTCGGTCAGCGCCAGACGACGGGTGGAGCGGTGCAGCAGCGGCACCCCGAGCGCCTTCTCCAGCGAGCGCATATGCTGGCTGACCGCCGACGGCGTCATGCCCAGCCGCCGCGCCGCGCCGGCCAGCGACCCCTCCGCCACCACGGTGGCGAATATCGCCATTCGATTGAGTTTATCCACGATTATGAAGTTTTACTTAATCAAGAAAGCATGAATATGGCACTAATCACGGCTATTGTTAAGGGCTAGTCTATAAACCACGCAGCAGGCATATCGGCCTGCTTCATGATACTGAACACATCCCCGAAGGAGCATACAGATGAAAGTAGCCATTATTGGAGCAACCGGTTTTGTTGGCCGCCGCGTGGTGGATGAAGCGCTGGCTCGCGGCATTCAGGTGACGGCGATCGCCCGTCAGAAAAAAGAGTTGCCGGAGCACGCCAATCTGACCGTCGCGCTGGGCGACGTTGCCGATACCGCCTGGCTGGCGGGGCAATTGCGCGGTCAGGATGCGGTGATCAGCGCCTACAACCCCGGCTGGGGCGAAGACAACCTGTATGAAAAGACCGCTCGAGGCGCCCAACAGATCCTCACCGCGGTCGAACAGGCCGGCGTCAAGCGCCTGCTGGTGGTCGGCGGCGCCGGCAGCCTGGAAGTGGCACCGGGCGTTGAACTGGTGGATACGCCACAGTTCCCGGAAAATATCCGCCCCGGCGCGCAGGCGGTACGCGATCTGCGCAACAAGCTGCGCAATGAATCGGCGCTCTACTGGACCTATCTCTCGCCGGCTGCCCTGCTGGAACCGGGCAAACGCACCGGTCAGTTCCGCCTCGGCACCACCCAGCTGCTGATGAACGGCGAAGCGCCGGCCAGCATTTCGGTGGAAGATCTGGCGGTCGCCATCGTCGATGAGATTGAAAAACCACAGTTTATTCGCGCGCAGTTCACCGCCGCCTACTAAACTGCCTCATTGCCAGGCCGCCCGGCCTGGCCTTTTCCCTGCGTTCACCGCCGCCAGTATTCTGAATTTCTAAGGTTTTCTTAAGTTTCATCCGGTAGATTTCAAGGCATTATCTCCTCTCAGGATCCAGATTTGGCAATGTGGTTACGTCAACGCTTACAGTGCAACAGCCTCGGTTTTATCCTCGCCACCGCCCTGTTCTTCACTCTGTTTCAAAACGCGTTATTCCTGCACCGCGCCTGGTCGTATATCACCTTCGATAGCGTCCACAGCGTCATTTTCGCCGCCAGCATGCCGGTGGTGATTTTCTGTGCGCTGAATATCATCTTCAGCGTGTTGACCGTGCCCTACCTGCGCAAGCCGCTGATCGTCTTTTTCTTGCTGGGCAGCGCCGCAGCCAACTATTTCATGTACAGCTATGGCGTGGTGATCGACGGCAACATGATGCAGAACGCCTTCGAAACCAATACCCAGGAAGCGACGGCGCTGCTGACGCCGCGCATGGGGTTGTGGCTGGCGCTGCTCGGCGTTCTGCCGGCGGTGGCGGTCTGCTTCACCCATATTCGCCAGACCCGCCCCTGGTGGTATATGGTCGGGCTGCGCGCCGCCAACGTCATGCTGTCGTTGGTGGTGATCCTGATCGTCGCCGCGCTGTTCTACAAAGACTACGCTTCGCTGATCCGCAACAATAAAAGCGTGGTGAAGATGTTGACGCCTTCCAACTTCGTCGCCGGCACGCTCAAATTTACCGAACAGCGCTATTTCACCCGCAATCTGCCGCTGGTAAAAATCGGTGAAGACGCGCGCAAAGGGCCGCTGATCGCCGGGCAGGCCAAGAAAACGCTGGTGATCCTGGTGGTGGGCGAAACCGCCCGCGCCGAAAACTTCTCCCTCGGCGGCTACGAGCGCGAAACCAACCCGCGCCTGAAGCAGGACGACGTGGTCTACTTCAAGAACGCCAGCTCTTGCGGCACCGAGACGGCGATCTCCGTCCCCTGCATGTTCTCCAACATGCCGCGCAGAGAGTACGACGCGACTCAGGCGGCACACCAGGAGGGCATGCTCGACGTGCTGGCGCATGCCGGCGTCAACGTGCTGTGGCGTGATAACGACGGCGGCTGCAAAGGCGCCTGCGACCGGGTGCCGCACATCGACATGACCAAATTGAAACTGCCGCAGGACTGTGACGGCGAAGTTTGCATGGATAACGTGCTGCTGTATAAGCTGAACGACTACATCAATAGCCTGAAAGACGACGGCGTGATCGTGCTGCACCAGATGGGCAGCCACGGCCCGGCTTACTACCGCCGCAGCACGCCAGAATTCCAGACATTTTCGCCGACCTGCAACAGCAATCAGATCCAGGATTGCAGCCATGAACAGCTGGTGAACACCTACGACAACTCGATCTTGTATACCGACGCGATGCTCGATGCCACCATCAAGCTGCTGCAGCAGTATGACGACCGCTTCAATACCGCGCTGGTCTATTTGTCCGATCACGGCGAGTCGCTGGGGGAAAACGGCATGTACCTGCACGGCACGCCTTATGTCTTCGCGCCGAGCCAGCAAACGCACGTGCCTTTCCTGATGTGGATGTCGGCCGACTATCAGCGCAACTTCGGCGTCGATCGCCAATGCCTGAACGCGCTGGCGGAAAAGGGCGATGTGTCGCAGGACAACCTGTTCCATACCCTGCTGGGCATGCTGAACGTACAAAGCCGCGAATATCAATCCCGGCTGGATATCCTGCAGCGTTGCCGCAACGCGGCGTAAGCGCTTAACTTCCTCGTGCCGCTGGGGCACAATAGTTCGCAGACAACCGGCGTTTTGTGCGCCGGTTTTTTTATTCCCATTGACCTAGACCAATCGGTCTATTATGCTCGGCACCATGATGACCAAATCAACGCATTGCAACGTGGACACACGTGAACATCTGCTCGCCACCGGCGAAACTCTCAGCCTGCGCCTGGGCTTTACTGGCATGGGGCTGAGCGAATTGCTGGCCACTGCGGGCGTGCCGAAAGGCTCGTTCTACCACTATTTCCGCTCGAAGGAAGCCTTCGGCGAAGCGATGCTGCAACGCTATTTCGCGCATTATGATGCAGAAATGCAGGCGCTGTTTGCCGATGAGCACGGCGATGCCCGCCACCAGCTGCTCGGCTATTACGCCCAGGCCATCAGCTACCACTGCCGCAGCGAATGCCATAACGCCTGCCTGGCGGTGAAGCTTTCCGCCGAGGTGAGCGATCTGTCAGAACCGATGCGCCATGCGCTGGAAACAGGCACCGCTCGCGTGATCGGCCACCTGCAGGAGGCCATCGAACGCGGTATCGCCGAGGGCTCGCTGTCGGTGGCCATGAGCCCGGCAGCGACCGCAGAGACGCTGTACTCACTGTGGCTCGGCGCTTCGCTGCGCGCCAAGATCCGCCACTCGCTGGCGCCGTTGACCAGCGCGCTGGAAAGCATCGAGTTGCTGCTGCGCCCGCCGCAACCGTAACGGTAACAATTTCTTTTTATTGAAAAATGCAGTTCGTGGTTTTTTATCGCCCACCACTAGACGACCGGTCTATTAAATACAGGATGCACTATGAAGACTGAAAAATTGCTCTCTCCGCTGAAGGTTGGCGCCATCACCCTGCCCAACCGCGTGTTTATGGCTCCGCTGACGCGTCTGCGCAGCATCGAGCCGGGCGATATTCCTACGCCGCTGATGGCGGAATATTACGCACAGCGCGCCGGCGCGGGCCTGATCGTGACCGAAGCGACGCAGGTTTCCTTCCAGGCGAAAGGCTACGCCGGTGCGCCGGGGTTGCATACGCCGGAGCAGATCGCCGCATGGAAAAACATCACGCAGGCAGTGCATGATAAAAACGGCCATATCGCCGTGCAGCTGTGGCACGTAGGCCGCATCTCCCACGCCAGCCTGCAGCCGGGCGGGCAAGCACCGGTCGCCCCTTCGGCAATCAACGCCGAAACCCGCACCACCGTGCGTGATGAAACCGGTGCCTGGGTGCGCGTACCGACCTCCACGCCGCGCGCGCTGGAAACCAGCGAGATCCCGGGCATCGTCAACGATTTCCGCCAGGCGACCGCCAACGCGCGGGAAGCCGGCTTCGACTTCATCGAACTGCATGCCGCCCACGGCTATCTGCTGCATCAGTTCATGTCGCCGGCCTCCAACCAACGTACCGATCAATACGGCGGCAGCATCGAGAATCGCACCCGCCTGACGCTGGAAGTGGTCGACGCGGCGGTCGCCGAATGGGGTTCTGAGCACATCGGCATCCGCATCTCGCCGCTGGGGCCGT
>NZ_FCJA01000001.1:509719-537668 GCF_001537385.1 Serratia sp. 2880STDY5682894
TGAACGAACCTAAGCCGGAAAGCTTCTACGGCGGCGGCGCCGAAGGGTATACCGACTATCCGTTTCTGGCGAAGTAACCCGTCCTGATCCCAAACGGCCATGCGACTGCCTGGCCGTTTTTTTATGCGCCGCACGCAAAAAAGCCCGCACGGGGCGGGCCGGTGTTCCCTGGTGTTGTGCTCTACTGCCGTTCAATTTTTACACGCTTGCCGTCGAAATAGATAATTGATTGTGCAGATCAATTACTCTGTATCGATCGGTACGCTCGATCAATATTTAGACATCACCGTCGCGAGCCCCACAAGTGACATTGTCACTTATTCGTTACGTTGAATTCCCTTGCGGGGCAAGGCTATACTCGCTGGAGCTTCAATCCACCCGCCGTCTGCCACGGCACAGCCAATTCAGAGGAATTATGCGCTTACTCCATACCATGATCCGCGTCGGTGACCTGCAACGCGCCATCGACTTCTACACCAAGGTATTAGGCATGCGCCTGCTGCGCACCAGCGAAAACCCAGAGTACAAATACTCGCTGGCTTTCGTCGGCTATACGGAAGAAAGCGAAGGCGCGGTTATCGAACTGACCTATAACTGGGGCACCGACAGCTACGACATGGGCACCGCCTTCGGCCACCTGGCGCTGGGCGTGGACGACGTTGCCGCCACCTGCGACAGCATCCGCCGCGCAGGCGGCAAGGTCACCCGCGAAGCCGGCCCGGTGAAAGGCGGCACCACGGTCATCGCCTTCGTCGAAGATCCGGACGGCTACAAAATCGAGCTGATCGAAAATAAACATGCCGGTCAGGGCCTCGGCCACTAAGCCTCCCCTTCAGGGCGCGCTGCGCCCTGCTGATTCTCCGCGCAATAGCGCCTGCAACCGGGCGCAAAATTTGCCATAATGCGCGCTGCATTCGATGAAGATAAGAAACTGATGGCCGAGAAAAGTGATCTTAACGCCCTGAGTGGTCGTTTTCGTGGGTTTTATCCCGTAGTAATAGATGTTGAAACCGCCGGCTTCAACGCCAATACCGATGCGTTGCTGGAGATCGCCGCCGTCACGCTGAAAATGGATGAAGACGGCTGGCTGCAGCAGGACGAGACCCTGCACTTCCACGTGGAGCCTTTCGAGGGCGCCAACCTGCAGCCGGAAGCGCTGGCGTTCAACGGCATCGATCCGCACAACCCGCTGCGCGGCGCGGTCAGCGAATATGACGCGCTGCACGCCATTTTCAAAGCGGTGCGCAAAGGGCTCAAGGATCGCGGTTGTAACCGGGCCATTATCGTGGCACACAACGCCAACTTCGATCACAGCTTCCTGATGGCCGCGGCCGAGCGCGCCGGCCTGAAGCGCAACCCGTTCCATCCGTTCGCCACCTTCGACACCGCCGCGCTGAGCGGCCTGGTGCTGGGCCAAACGGTGCTGGCGAAAGCCTGCATCGCCGCCGGCATGCCGTTCGACAGCAGCCAGGCGCACTCCGCCCTGTACGACACCGAACAAACCGCCCTGCTGTTTTGCGAGCTGGTTAACCGCTGGAAACGTCTCGGCGGCTGGCCGCTGCCCGCCGGCGACCTCGCCGAATAAGCCCAATAAAAAAGGCGGCCCAGTTTGCACTGGCGCCGCCCATTGCGCGATAACCGCAAGCCTGTCGATTAAGACTGTTGGTCTTCCTGCGCTTTATACTTTTCCGCAGTTTCTTTGATCAGCTGCTGCAGTTCGCCGCGCTGATACATTTCGATGATGATATCGCAACCGCCTACCAGCTCACCGTCTACCCACAGCTGCGGGAACGTCGGCCAGTTGGCGTATTTTGGCAGCTCGGCGCGGATGTCCGGGTTTTGCAGAATATCCACGTAGGCGAAACGCTCGCCGCAGGCGGACAGCGCTTGCACAGCCTGTGCGGAGAAGCCGCAGCTCGGCAGCTTAGGCGAACCTTTCATGTACAGCAGAATCGGGTTTTCAGCGATCTGGTGCTGAATTTTTTCAAGTGTCGTCGTCATTTATTGCTTCCTCAAGCCACATTTCATGGCTACAACATGCATCACGCGGGCTATTGTAGCGGCTGGAACAGTCGCAAGAAAACGCCATCTTTTGCAAGGATATTCGCCCGCCGCCGATCGCGTTTCACCGGCCACGTCATTCCGGTCAAAACATACGTCGAGAATAACATTTTTAATCCGACCATTTCACTAATATATTGCGTCGCGATGACGGCGAGGATTAATTATATCCCCACCGCCAACTGGCGCTTTTTCATACATCAACAGGCTGATTTTGAACCAAAAAAAATGTCATTAACGTTTTCTCACAATATGGATTATTATTTATGAGTTCTTCGCTGTTTTATATGGCGAAATTCGGGAATACTGTAACTCTTTCGATATCCGTTTCGGGGCCAAGGTTGGTGACGTCGACATGCGTTTAATTCTTACGCTCTTTGCGCTGCTGTTTACGCAGCTCTTCTTCAATTTGGCGCACGCTGCGCCACAGGCGCGTGTCGCCGCCGAGCAGCGTAAAAGCCATGCTAATGAAGCGCGGCCCGATGACCGCAGAAAAAAGAAAGCGGACAAAGCCGCCAAAAAAGCCAAAGTGACGGCCCCCGAGAAAAAAACCAAGACCGCCAAGGCAAAAAGCGAGAAAAGCGCGAAAAAGATCGTCAGCGCCAAACCCAAGGCCAAAGCGCAGAAAACCGCCAAGATTAAAGTCACCCCGCCGAAAAAAGGCTATAAAAAAGGCTATGGTCGCCACCGCGAAGCCGGTATGGCCACCGCCAAACTGGCGCGTGAAGAAAAGCCGTTGAAACTCAGCCCCGCGCACAAAAAACGCTACCAGCACGCCAAACAGACCGCGATGGCCAAGCTGATGGGCCAGATGGGCAAACCTTACCGCTGGGGCGGCAGCTCGCCGCGCACCGGCTTCGATTGCAGCGGCCTTATCTATTACGCCTATAAAGACGTAGTGAAAATCAAGATGCCGCGCACCGCCAACGAGATGTATCACCTGCGCGATGCGGCGCCGATCAAGAAAAGCGAACTGGAAAGCGGCGATCTGGTGTTCTTCCGCATCAACAACCGCGGCGTGGCGGACCATGTCGGCGTCTACCTCGGCAACGGCAAGTTCATCCAGTCGCCGCGCACCGGTGAAGAGATCCGCATCAGTCAGCTCGACAACGACTATTGGCAGAACCACTACATCGGCGCACGCCGCGTAGTGACGCCGAAAACCATTCGTTAATGCCCTGTTCTGCGCGGTTGCGGCCCCGGTCGCAACCGCCTGCTCAAGCTATCGCCCATCGCACTTCCCCACGCGCATTTCTCGCTTTTCCTCCTGTTTTTTATGATGAAAATTGTTAAGATTGAATGACCACAATAAAAAACGGCCCATACGGCTCTCGCCCCGGCGGGAAGCGAATGGCGCTGTAAAGGAGGAAGCAATGTCGTTTGAATTACCTGCATTACCGTATGAGAAAAACGCGCTCGAGCCGCACATCTCCGCCGAGACCCTGGAATACCACTACGGCAAACACCACAACACCTACGTGGTT
This sequence comes from Serratia sp. 2880STDY5682894, assembly GCF_001537385.1. Taxonomy (NCBI): domain Bacteria; kingdom Pseudomonadati; phylum Pseudomonadota; class Gammaproteobacteria; order Enterobacterales; family Yersiniaceae; genus Serratia; species Serratia sp. 2880STDY5682894. The sequence goes on from NZ_FCJA01000001.1 coordinate 513,265, forward strand.
AACCTGAACAACCTGGTGAAAGGCAGCGAGTTCGAAGGCAAATCGCTCGAAGAGATCATCAAGACCTCTAACGGCGGCGTCTTCAACAACGCCGCGCAGGTGTGGAACCACACCTTCTACTGGCACTGCCTGTCGCCACAGGGCGGCGGTGAACCGCAGGGCGAACTGGCGGCGGCAATCGTCAAATCCTTCGGCTCTTTCGCTGCGTTCAAAGAGCAGTTCACCGATGCCGCAGTGAAAAACTTCGGTGCAGGCTGGACCTGGCTGGTGAAAAAACCGGACGGCGCGCTGGCGATCGTCAACACCTCCAACGCGGCCACCCCGCTGACCGGTGAAGACAAACCACTGCTGACCGTTGACGTGTGGGAACACGCGTATTACATCGATTACCGCAATGCGCGTCCAAAATACCTGGAAAACTTCTGGGCGTTGGTCAACTGGACCTTCGCAGCGGAAAACCTGGCGTAAGCGCAGGTTCTGAGGTGATAAGGCGCAGCCAGGCTGCGCCTTTTTTATAACCGGGGGTAAATCAGTTCAACGCGGCAACGAAGCTGAAAGCGATAATGACCGCCAATGCGCAGACGGTGGTGAACAGCGACATCTTCAATTCGGTATCCATGACAACTCCTTTAAAATGGGCTTTCCTAAGGATAAAAGGCGCACAATTAGTACGTCAAATCATTTTCCCACAGTTCGCCGATAAAATCTTGTTATCATTTCCCGGTTTATAATCTCGATTACCTCTTCCACTTTTGTTCAATATGCGACAAAATTCGCAGTTCACAACTGCGTACCGGCATCCATGCCCCTCCTGATTAAGCGCTGAAGACTTCAACACACTAAAAACTCAGTTTTCGCTTCTCTGGAGAAGGATCTACGTAGGCAAACGATTAACATCACACTTACATGCTGTAAACATGTGAGTTCAGGAGTCATTCCTTACATGGCAACGATTAAAGATGTGGCCAAACGCGCGGGCGTTTCCACCACCACCGTTTCGCACGTCATCAATAAGACTCGTTTCGTCGCCGAAGAGACCAAAGCGGCCGTGTGGGCCGCCATCAAAGAGCTGCACTACTCGCCGAGCGCCGTGGCGCGCAGCCTGAAAGTCAATCACACCAAGTCGATCGGCCTGCTGGCCACCTCGAGCGAAGCGCCCTACTTTGCCGAAGTGATCGAGGCGGTGGAAAACAGCTGCTACAGCAAAGGCTACACCCTGATCCTGTGCAACTCGCACAACAATCTCGACAAGCAGCGCGCCTACCTGGCGATGCTGGCGCAAAAGCGCGTCGACGGCCTGCTGGTCATGTGCTCCGAGTACCCCGATCAGCTGCTGGGCATGCTGGAAGACTACCGCAATATCCCGATGGTGGTGATGGACTGGGGCGCCGCGCGCGGCGACTTCACCGATACCATCATCGATAACGCGTTCGAAGGCGGCTATCTGGCCGGCCGTTACCTGATCGAGCGCGGCCACCGCGATATCGGCGCCATTCCGGGCCAACTGTCGCGCAATACCGGCGGCGGCCGTCACCAGGGCTTTATGAAGGCACTGCAGGAAGCGCATATCGACATTCGCGAAGAGTGGATCGTCCAGGGTGACTTCGAGCCGGAGTCCGGCTACAAGGCGATGCACCAAATCCTGTCGCAAAAGCAGCGGCCGACCGCGGTATTCTGCGGCGGCGACATCATGGCGATGGGCGCCATCTGCGCCGCCGACGAGCTGGGGCTGCGGGTGCCGCAGGATATTTCCGTGATCGGCTACGACAACGTGCGTAACGCCCGCTACTTCACCCCGGCGCTGACCACCATTCACCAGCCTAAAGAACGCCTGGGCGAAATGGCCTTCACCATGCTGCTGGATCGCATCATCAGCAAACGCGAAGAGTCGCAGGTGATCGAAGTGCATCCGAAGCTGATTGAACGCCGCTCGGTCGCCGACGGTCCGTTCATCGACTACCGCCGCTAATCCCCCGCGCCGGAAGCCTGCGCGGCTTCCGGTTCCGCCTCGCTCAGCCACTCCTGGTTCAGCGTCTCCCCATCGCCCAGATACGCCAGCAGCCAGCTCATCGCCGGTGAGGGTTTATCCTGCTGCCAGGTCAGGCAGCAAGGGCTGGCGGGAAACGGCTGCTGCAGCTGCAACGCCTTCAGCTCACCGCGCTGCACCCGCGGCAGCGCCCGATGTGCCGGCATCATGCCGACGCACAGCCCGGCGCACAAACAGTCGAGCGCCGAAGTCCAGTCCGGCACCACCAGCCGCCGCTGGTTATCCAGCGTCCAGGTGACGCGCTTGGGCAGATTGCGCGAGGTGTCCTCCAGGCAAAGCGAAGGGTACGGCCGCAGCTGATCGTCATTCAGCGGCCCTGTCAGTTGCGCCAGCGGGTGCTGCGGGCTGACCACGCATAGCCAGTTCATATAGCCCATGTCGCGGAAGGCAAAGCCGCCGCCGACCGGCACCGCACGGGTCGCGCCGATTGCCATGTCCGCCCTGCCGTCCACCAAGGCATCCCACACGCCGTTGAACACCTCGGGTTGCAGCATCAGTTCGACGTCGGGGAAATGACGGTAGAAATCCAGCACCAGTTGGCGACTGCGCTGCGGTTTGACGATGATGTCCACCGCGATATTCAGCTGGCCGCGCCACCCGTTGGCCACCTGCTGACAGTGGCGACGGGTGTCGAGCATTTTTTTGATAACAACTCGCGCATCCTTGATAAACAGCGCGCCGGCCGGCGTCAACTCCACATCGCGGTGACGCCGCTCGAACAGCGGCACCGCCAGCCATTGCTCCAGCTGCCGTACGGTATAGCTCACCGCCGACGGCACCCGGTGCAGTTCCTGCGCCGCCGCGCTGAAACTGCCGGTGCGCGCCACCGCGTCGACCACTTCAAGAGAATATTCAGACCACATCGCTTTGCCTTCAATTTTTTTAACAGCACTTTGCAAATATTACCGTTTCACAAGCAGAGATCCAGCCGGATACACTGGCCGGCGCTAAAAACCTGCGACATTAAAATATTAACGAGAAATACCATGCGAAATTCCTTTGGCTTTATGTTCTACCTCGCCGGCCTGAGCATGCTGGGTTATCTGGCGACCGATATGTACCTGCCCGCCTTCGGCGCCATGCGGGAAGAACTGCAAATTTCCGCCGGCGCGGTGAGCGCCAGCCTGAGCATCTTCCTGGCCGGCTTCGCCTTCGCGCAGCTGCTGTGGGGGCCGCTCTCCGACCGTCTGGGCCGCAAACCGGTATTATTGATCGGCCTGACGCTGTTCGCCTTCGGTTGCCTGGGCATGCTGTGGGTAGAGAACGCCGTGCAGCTCTGGATCCTGCGCTTTATTCAGGCCGTCGGCGTCTGTTCCGCCGCCGCCATCTGGCAAGCGCTGGTGGTCGACCGCTATCGCGAAGGCCAGGCCAATCGCGTATTCGCCACCATCATGCCGCTGGTGGCGCTGTCGCCGGCGCTGGCGCCGCTGCTGGGCGCCTGGCTGTTGAACCACGCCAGCTGGCGCGCGATCTTCGCCGTGCTGCTGGCCATCACCGTACTGCTGCTGCTGCCGACGCTGATGCTCAAAGAGCGCGCCAAAACGCAGCCCACCGCCGAGGCGCCAAAAAACGGCGTCAGCTTCTGGCGACTGTTGAAATCCCCGGTGTTCAGCGGCAACGTCACCATGTACGCCGCCTGCTCGGCAGGCTTCTTCGCCTGGCTGACCGGCTCGCCGTTCATCCTCGGTGATATGGGCTATGGCCCGAGCGACATCGGTCTGAGCTATGTGCCGCAGACGCTGGCTTTCCTGCTGGGGGGCTATGGCTGCCGCGCCGCGCTCAAGCGCATCAATGGCAAAACCCTGCTGCCGTGGCTGCTGGTAGCTTATGGTGTCAGCATGGTGGCGCTGTATCTGGTGGCGACCCTGACCGCACCGACGCTCACCACGCTGCTGATCCCGTTCTGCGTGATGGCGCTGGTCAACGGCGCCGGCTATCCGATCATGGTGGCGAATGCGCTGATGCCGTTCCCGGAAAGCAGTGGCAAGGCCGCCGCGCTGCAAAATACGCTGCAGCTGGGGCTGTGTTTTGTGGCGAGCATGCTGGTGTCGGCGTTCATTGCCCAGCCGCTGTTGGCGACGGTGACGGTAATGGTATCGACGGTGATCCTGGCCGCGCTGGGGTATTTCCTGCAGCGGGGAAAAGCAGTTGACGCGCAGCAAAAGGCGCAGCGGGAACATGCTAACTCAGCGTCATAATTACCAAGTTTAATAATCACTTAAAGAATATGCGTGCCGAGTGCGATTTACAGTTGAGTCAACGCCTCGGCACGCCTATACTCAAAAACAACCTTGTAAAGTAACACCTTATAATCTCTATATCTCAATTAGCACTTGTGTACGCGCTTTGCGTCACACTCTTTTTTAAGGATGCGTTTATCCCGCGCCGTTCGCGCCGGGTCGTTTCTTTAAATTTCCTCTGTTCATAGTCGGATATCAGACGCCGCGGGCCTATTTTCCGCCGGTAAACGTATGCACCCGCAGAAATTGTCTAAGCTGTTTCCTAACGGGTCATCAGTCAGAAGAAGGTGATGGAGAAGCTATGAGTTCATCGTGTATAGAAGATCTGAGCATCCAGGACAATCAGTGGTACCGTATCGCGCACGAAATGCTCGGTCTGGCCGGCATTGAAATCAACGGATCGCGCCCTTTCGATATTCAGGTTAAAAACCCCGATTTCTTTAAACGCGTCCTGCAGCAAGGGTCGCTGGGCCTGGGCGAAAGCTACATGGACGGTTGGTGGGAGTGCGAACGGCTGGATATGTTCTTCCAGCGCGTGGTCAGCGCCGGGCTGGAGAAGAAACTCCCCCACCACCTGAAAGATACCCTGCGTATCGCCGCCGCGCGCCTGACCAACCTGCAATCGAAAAAGCGCGCCTGGATCGTCGGCAAAGAACATTACGATCTCGGCAACGATCTGTTTACCCTGATGCTCGATCCTTACATGCAATATTCCTGCGGCTACTGGAAAGACGCTACTACGCTGGAGGAAGCGCAGGAAGCGAAGCTGCGGATGATCTGCGAAAAACTGCAGCTGCAGCCAGGTATGCGCCTGCTGGACATCGGCTGCGGCTGGGGCGGTCTTTCCGCCTATGCGGCGAAGCATTACGGCGTGTCAGTGGTCGGCGTAACCATTTCTGCCGAACAGCAGAAGCTGGCTCAGGCGCGCTGCGCCGGGCTGGATGTGCAGATCCTGCTGCAGGATTACCGCGATCTGCATCAGCAGTTCGATCGCATTGTCTCGGTCGGCATGTTCGAGCACGTCGGGCCGAAAAACTACCGCACCTATTTCAACGTGGTAGAACGCAATCTGGCGCCGCACGGCCTGTTCCTGCTGCACACCATCGGCTCCAACAAGACCGATATGAACGTCGATCCGTGGATCAACAAGTACATTTTCCCGAACGGCTGCCTGCCTTCAGTGAGCCATATTGCCGAAGCCAGCGAGGGCCATTTCGTGATGGAAGACTGGCACAACATCGGCGCCGACTACGACCGCACGCTGATGGCCTGGTTCGAGCGCTTCAAACAGGCGTGGCCGCAGCTTGCCCCGCGCTATTCCGAACGCTTCGAGCGGATGTTCAGCTACTACCTGAACGCCTGCGCCGGCGCGTTCCGGGCGCGCGATCTGCAGCTGTGGCAGGTGGTGTTCAGCCCGAAAGGCGTTGAAGGCGGCATTCGCGTCGCGCGCTGAACGTTTCCCCAATAAAAAAGCCCCGGTAACATCATCGCCGGGGCTTTTTTTTGCTCTTTCGGATGCTGCGGGTTAACCGCAATAAACGCGAATGATTTTATCGTTGCTATCGCCAAGGAAGTTCAGGCGGCGCAGGTTGAAATCCATGGTAACGGCAGAGTTGTACGGAATGGCGCGCACCTTGGCGTCGATCCGCACGCCTTCCAGCGAGGTCATCGGCTTACCGACGAAGTTTTGATACTGCGAAGCGCCGCAGGTATCGTCCGCATCGGCCATTTGCGCGCCGGCGCCCTGCTCAGGTGAGCTGCTGCAGGCGCTCAGCGCCAGCAACGCGGTTAACAACAACGTTTTCCCATAAAACTTCACGCGTTTCTCCTCTCTGCTTATGATTCGATGCCGGCGGCAACGCCAGAATCGCTGTCAGTCTTTGTGCGCCGGCGCCATCGCCGCCGCCAGCGTCGCTTCCCGGTTGGCCAGCACGCGCTCGACGGTATCCACCACCGCCTGCGTTTGCGGATCGATTTCGATGTTCACCTTATCGCCCAGGCGTTTCTTACCCAGCGTGGTGCGATCCAGCGTTTCCGGGATCAGGTGCACACAGAAACGATTATTCACCACTTCGCCGATGGTCAGGCTAATGCCGTCGATGCCGATGAAACCTTTGTGCAGCACATATTTCATCAATTCCGCATTCGGCATGCGCAGCCATACCTGGCGGTTATTTTCTGACGTATAAATCTTGGCCACTTCCGCCGTGCAGATAATATGGCCGGACATCAAATGACCGCCAATTTCGTCATTGAACTTCGCCGCGCGCTCGATATTGACGATGTCGCCCAGCGCCAGATCGCCGAGGTTGGTCAGGCGCAGCGTTTCCTTGATCAAATCGAAGCTGACGCGGTTGCCTTCCACCGCGGTCACGGTCAGGCAGCAGCCGTTATGGGCCACCGACGCGCCCAGCTCCAGCCCCGGCAACAGCTCGGCAGGCATCTCGATCACGTGGGTGCGGAAATTGGGTTTCTCATCAATGGCGACCAGCGGCGCGGTGCCTTGTACGATACCGGTGAACATATGTGCCTCTTCTTACTAATAGGTTAAAACGCTCCCGGCAGTTTGCCCCAGTTGGCGCTGAAAACCAAATCCGCGTAGGCAAAAAACGCGCGCCTGCGCATTTAATAACTATTTATCTGCGGCGTTTGCTTAACGACGCCGAGCAGGTACAATATTTTTGACAAAATTCCGCTATTTTAATTGTTGTCCTCTCGCGGCAGCCCTCCCTCCCACATATATAAATAGAAAGGTGTATGCGTGCAGAAGTACTTAATTGAAGCGCGTAGTTTATTGGCTCTCGCTATCCCGGTCATCATCGCGCAAATATCGCAAACCGCCATGGGCGTGGTGGATACCATCATGGCCGGCGCCTACAGCGCCACCGACATGGCGGCGGTTGCGGTCGGCACTTCAATCTGGCTGCCGGCCATCCTGTTCGGCCACGGCCTGCTGCTGGCACTGACCCCGGTTATCGCCCAGCTTAACGGCGCCGGGCGGCGCGATCGCATCGCTCACCAGGTGCGCCAGGGTTTTTGGCTGGCTTCCGGCGTGTCCGTGCTGCTGATCGTGGTGCTGTATAACTGCAAGTTCGTCATCGACATGATGCACAACATCGACCCGCAGCTGGCGGATAAAGCCGTCGGTTATCTGCACGCCATCATGTGGGGAGCGCCGGGTTACCTGTTCTTCCAGGTGATGCGCAACCAGTGCGAAGGCCTGTCCAAAACCAAGCCCGGCATGGTGATCGGCTTCCTCGGCCTGCTGGTGAATATCCCGATCAACTACATCTTCATCTACGGCAAGTTCGGCATGCCGGAGCTGGGTGGCGTCGGCTGTGGCGTCGCCACCGGCAGCGTCTACTGGATCATGTTCCTGATGATGCGCTGGTACGTGAAGCGCGCGCCCTCGCAGCGCGACATCAAACGCCAGGCAGGCGATCTCGGCGGCCCAGACTGGGCGGCGCTGAAGCGCTTGATCGGCATCGGCATGCCGGTGGCGCTGGCGCTGTTCTTCGAAGTCACGCTGTTCGCCGTGGTGGCGCTGCTGGTTTCGCCGCTGGGGATCGTTGCAGTCGCCGGCCACCAGATCGCGCTTAACTTCAGCGCGCTGATGTTCGTGCTGCCGCTGTCGCTGGGCGTCGGCGCCACCATCCGCGTCGGTTACCGTCTGGGGGAAGGTTCGGTTGAAGGCGCCCGTGTCGCCGCCTACTCCGCCATCGGCGTCGGCATCACCATGGCCGTCTGCACCGCGCTGTTTACCGCCACCTTCCGCGAACCGATCGCCCTGCTGTACAACGACAGCCCGGCGGTGGTGGCGATGGCGTCGCAGCTGATGCTGCTGGCGGCGCTGTACCAAATCTCGGATTCTGTCCAGGTGATCGGCAGCGGCGTGCTGCGTGGTTATAAAGACACCCGCGCGATCTTCTTTATCACCTTCATCGCTTATTGGGTGTTGGGCCTGCCGAGCGGCTATCTGCTGGCGTTAACCGATGTGGTGGTGCCGGCAATGGGGCCAAGCGGTTTCTGGATCGGCTTTATCATCGGCCTGACCTTCGCCGCCATCATGATGGCGCTACGCATGCGCTGGCTGCAGAAACAGCCGACCGCCGTCATCCTGCAGCGATCCACGCGCTGAGCCCGCGCCCGGCCGGTTTCATCCCCGGCCGGGCTGCGGTTTGCGGAAAAAAACGCCGGACTGCGCACAACCTCAGCAATCGCGTGAAATACCGAATAAAATTGCGCTTTTCCCCTTGCCAGCACGCGGGTAGCTCGTTAATATTCGTCCCCGCTGTCAGCCATGACAGACAGGAAAAGATGCGTCCGTAGCTCAGTTGGTTAGAGCACCACCTTGACATGGTGGGGGTCGGTGGTTCGAGTCCACTCGGACGCACCAAATTCCTGAAGCCGTACAGTGCGTCCGTAGCTCAGTTGGTTAGAGCACCACCTTGACATGGTGGGGGTCGGTGGTTCGAGTCCACTCGGACGCACCATATTGCTGATTCATCTCTCCCCCTATCGCGTTATACTTCCCGTTGTTTCGTCTCTGCCCGACCGCCTGACTTTTATGTCGATCGCGCCGTGCTACCGCCATCAGCCACCAGGAACGCCACATGACCACCTTTACCGCCAAAACCGCCTTTTTATCGCTCGACAATGGCCTTGCCCGCCGTGAAGGCGTGATGAGCGACGGTTCACCGGCGGCAGAAGTGCGTTTCGAGGCCGGCGCCTTCGGCCAGCTGCAAAAGCCCCCGCACGCGCGGCAAACCCGGGTGATCTCCGGTGAATTCGAGTTTACCCTCGGCGGTGACACCCGGGTGGTACGGGCCGGCGAGAGCCTGATATTGCCGGCCAACGTCGCCAGCGGCTGCTTCTGCCTGAGCGCCGGCGTGCTGCTGGAAATTCCCCAAACGCGTTAAACCTGTATTTACAGCATGGTTATTTGCGCAACAAGCGGCCCGCAACGCGTTGCATTTGCGCCACATTTGCCCCCGTTTTGACATATCCGCCGCGCCGCCGCGGTTTTTTATTTTGTTTCCCACCGCTTAGCCTTTATAATGCGCAACGTCTATCAGTTGAATGGTTTCAGCCCTTGATCTGCGAAAACGCTATAACAACACGATCTGATCTTACCCCGTTGCGCAGCATCTCCGCGCCCCCGCGCGGGCTGAATTTTTCCGCCCCGCTTCAACTGTCGTCACCTATCCTTAACTATGTTTTTCACCACCAGGCACGGCCCAAATTCCCTACCGGCGTAAACCGCGCCGGTCAAATTCGTTTTTTTATCCATCACAACTTGTAGAAAACTCCGCCATGAAAAAGACCAAAATTGTTTGTACCATCGGTCCAAAAACCGAATCGGAAGAAATGCTGACCAACCTGCTCAATGCGGGCATGAACGTGATGCGTCTCAACTTCTCTCACGGCGACTATGAAGAGCACGGCAACCGCATCAAGAACATGCGCGCCGTGATGGCGAAAACCGGTATCAATGCCGGCATCCTGCTGGATACCAAAGGCCCGGAAATTCGCACCATGAAACTGGAAGGCGGTAAAGACGCCTCGCTGGTCGCCGGCCAAACCTTCACTTTCACCACCGACCAGAGCGTGATCGGCAACAGCGATCGCGTAGCGGTCACCTACGCCGGCTTCGCCGCCGACCTGAAGATCGGTAACACCGTGCTGGTAGACGACGGCCTGATCGGCATGGAAGTCACCAACGTGACCGAAAACGAAGTCATTTGTAAGGTGCTGAACAACGGCGATCTCGGCGAGAACAAGGGCGTCAACCTGCCGGGCGTTTCCATCCAGCTGCCTGCGCTGGCCGAAAAAGACAAACGCGACCTGATCTTCGGCTGCGAACAAGGCGTCGACTTCGTGGCGGCATCCTTCATCCGCAAGCGCTCCGACGTGCTGGAGATCCGCGAACACCTGAAAGCCCACGGCGGCGAGCAGATCCAGATCATCTCCAAGATCGAAAACCAGGAAGGCCTTAACAACTTCGACGAGATCCTCGAAGCGTCCGACGGCATCATGGTTGCCCGTGGCGACTTGGGCGTCGAGATCCCGGTCGAAGAAGTGATCTTCGCCCAGAAGATGATGATCGAGAAATGTAACCGCGCGCGTAAAGTGGTGATCACCGCCACCCAGATGCTCGACTCCATGATCAAGAACCCGCGCCCTACCCGCGCGGAAGCCGGCGACGTTGCCAACGCCATCCTGGACGGTACCGATGCCGTCATGCTGTCCGGCGAGAGCGCCAAGGGCAAATACCCGCTGGAAGCGGTCAACATCATGGCCACCATCTGCGAGCGTACCGATCGCGTGATGCCTAGCCGCATCGATACCCTGAACGACCGTCGCAAGCTGCGCATCACCGAAGCGGTGTGCCGCGGTGCGGTAGAAACCGCCGAGAAACTGGACGCGCCGCTGATCGTCGTCGCCACCAGCGGCGGCAAGTCAGCGAAATCCGTGCGTAAATACTTCCCGAACGCGGTGATCCTGGCGCTGACCACCAATGAAACCACCGCGCATCAGCTGGTGCTGAGCAAGGGCGTTATCCCGCAGATGGTCAAGGAAATCGCCTCTACCGACGACTTCTACCGCATCGGTAAAGAAGCCGCGCTGGCCAGCGGCCTGGCGCAGAAAGGCGACGTCGTGGTGATGGTTTCCGGCGCGCTGGTGCCGAGCGGCACTACCAACACCGCCTCGGTACACGTGCTGTAATATAAAACGTGACATAATTACCTTGATCAAAACGCCGCTTTGCGGCGTTTTTTTTATCGGCAGTAAACTATTTTTCTCAAAACGCAACCGCGATCCGCTCATTATTTAGCTAATAACAAATCGGAGTAGTCCCATGGAAGCCGGCTGTTTTCCCTCGTTTTTTTAACTAATTTGTAAAACCAGATGCAAGTTTGAGCGAACGATCAAAATAAAGCACCTCAACACTAAAAAATTATTCTCTTTCGAAAAAAGTTTGTGTAATACTTGTAACGCTACATGGAGATTAACTCAATCTAGAGGGTGTTATAATGAATCGTACTAAACTGGTACTGGGCGCGGTAATCCTGGGTTCCACTCTGCTGGCTGGCTGCTCTAGCAACGCTAAAATCGATCAACTGTCTTCTGACGTTCAGACTCTGAACGCTAAAGTTGATCAGCTGAGCAACGACGTGAACGCAATGCGTTCTGACGTTCAAGCGGCTAAAGACGACGCAGCACGCGCTAACCAGCGTCTGGACAACCAAGCTCACGCTTACAAAAAGTAAGTTAGCTTTGGTTATTGAAAACGGCGCACATTGTGCGCCGTTTTTTTTGCCTGCTCATCGGCCCGGGGGTTCTCCTTCGGCAGGCAAAAAAAAAAGAGGCTCAGCACGCTGACCCCCTCTTCGACCGCTCAGTCCTGCAAACTTAGTTCACTGAACTGATTGGCGCTGCCTTGAATGGGCTCTTATTCGCCGCAGGCGCCGCTACAGGCGTTAAACTCACCTCAGACGGGTTCTCCCCCACGTTGACCAGCACCGGCATGCCAGAACGGCGTACAACCGCGCTATCGAACACGGCGCGATCGGTTTGCCCATCTGCAGCGAAGGCTTTCTCCGCTTTAGACAACGCAATCGGCATGGTCTGCGGATCGTCGCTTTCTACCCGCGACAGCGGCTGGTGCACTTCCACATAGCGTTTGCCGTCCGGCTCAACCGAAATCTTCACCGGATCGTTGATCACCTGCACCCGCGTACCGCGTGGCACCTGGTTGAACAGCGCTTCGATGTCCGTCGGACGCAGACGAATACAGCCGGAGCTGACTCGCATGCCGATCCCGAAGTTGGCATTGGTGCCGTGGATCAGGTATTCACCGCGCCCCATCGCCAGACGCAGGGCGAACAGCCCCATCGGGTTCTCAGGGCCGGCCGGCACCACCGCAGGCAGCGTCACGCCCTGGGACTGATAGCGTTTGCGGATGTTGGCGGTAGGCGTCCAGGTCGGGTTGGGGATCTTCTGGCTCACGGAGGTCACTTCCAGCGGCGTGTGCATCCCGGTCTGGCCGATGCCGATCGGATAGACGATCACTTTGTTCTCGCCTTTCGGATAGTAGTAAAGGCGCAGCTCGGCCAGGTTGACGATGATCCCTTCACGCTTGGTATCAGGCAGCAGCATTTGGGTCGGAATGGTCAGCACCGTACCCGGCTTAGGCAGGAACGGGTCGGTGCCGGGGTTGGCTTCCAGCATGCCCAGCAGGCCAATCTTGTAGTCGGCGGCGATCGCCTCCAGCGGACGGCCGTCGTTTGGCACGGTATAAGTGGTGTTTTCACCGATCAGACGGCTGTCCGGCGGCGGCAGCGGGTACTCGGTCGCATTGGCGGCCTGCGTGCCCGCCAATACGGTGGCGAAGACCATGCCCATTAAACTCAACGCACGTTTCATTATCATCCCTATATTTTTTATGACGGTTCGTCCCCAAGGCTAACGAGCGCCCGGCGGCGGGTAAATCAGACAATACCTGATTAATACTAGCAATGCTGGCATCAAAGGCAATAAGTTCTCTAAAAATCAACACGTTATAACGTAATCACCGCCGCTGATTGTCAACGAAACGTCAACGGATAAGCTGCTGAAATATCACTGAATTGGGGATGTTATCTGGGGGGAAAGCGTGGATTGTAAAGGCTCATTGACAAAACGAATGTATCAATGAGCCCTTAAGAACGGGGGCGTTCAGGCTCAGGCCAGCTGCGCGGCTTTACTGCGAATGGCGCGGATCATCGCCTCCAGCCCCTGTGAACGCGAAGGCGTCAGGTGTTGGCTGAGCGCCAGCTCGGCGAAAAACGGCCGCACGTCGAGCTCGACAATCTGCTGCGGCGTCAATTGGCGATACAGAATAAACACCACCGCCAGCAGGCCTTTGACGATCGCCGCGTCGCTGTCGCCGTGAAACTCGACCTGCCCTTGCTCATCGAGGCGCATCACAATCCACACCTGGCTCTGACAGCCGGAGATCAGGTTGCCGGCCTGCCGCTCAGCCTCGTCCAGCGGCGGCAATTTGGCGCCGAGTTCAATCACGTACAGGTATTTCTCCTCCCAGTTCAAACAGCGGGAGAAATTTCGCACCAATTTATCTTTGTCCGGCAAATTCGCCATGGGGATCCTTTTGTACCGCCGGGGACGCGCCCCGGCCTAGCCTAATAGCTGATGAATGCGTTGCAGCCCGGCCACCAGCCGGTCCACCTCTTCGCGGGTATTATATAACGCCAGCGAAGCGCGGCACATGCTCGGCACCTGATAAAACGCCATCAGCGGCATGGCGCAGTGATGGCCGGTGCGAATGGCGATGCCGTACTGATCGAGGAAGCTGCCGACGTCATAGGCATGGTGTTCCCCCAGATTGAAGGCGATCACCCCGGCGCGATGGGCCGGGCCATAGACTTTCAGCGTCGGCACCTGGCTGAGCGCCTTCAGCGCGTAGTGCATCAGCGACTGTTCATAATCGTGGATCGCATTCAGGCCCAGGGCTTCAACGTAATCAAACGCCGCCCCCAGCCCCATGATGCCGGCGGTGTTCGGCGAACCGGCCTCGAAGCGCCACGGCGGATCGGCGAAGGTGGTGCCCGCCGTCAGGCTGACCTGGCGGATCATCGAGCCGCCCCCTTCCCACGGCGGCATCTGCTGCAGCAGCGCCTGGCGGCCATACAGCATGCCGATGCCGGAAGGACCGTACAGCTTGTGGCCGGAAAACACATAAAAATCGCAGTCCAGCGCCTGGACATCGACGCGCTGGTGCATCACCGCCTGCGCGCCGTCCACCAGCACCGTCAAATTCGGCGCCAGGGCTCTGGCGCGGGCGATAATGTCGCGCACCGGGTTGACGGTGCCCAGCACGTTGGAGACCTCGGTCAGCGCCAGCAGTTTACAGGACGCATCGACCAGTTCCGGCAGCCGCGCCAGATCCAGCGTACCGTCCGGCTGTAGCGGCCACACCCGCAGCTGCAGCCCGCGCTCCTCCGCCAGCATCTGCCACGGCACGATGTTGGCGTGGTGCTCCATCTCGGTGATGAGAATCGCATCGCCCGGCTGCAGCAGGTGGCGGCCAAAGCTGTTGGCCACCAGATTGATGCCTTCGGTGGTGCCTTTGACGAACACCATCTCTTCCGCCGAGGCGGCGTTGATAAAGCGCGCCGCCTGCTCCCGCACCGCTTCCATCTGCTGAGTCGCCTCGGCGCTCAGGGTGTGGATGCCGCGATGCACCGCCGCATAACCGTGGCGGTAGAACTCCAGCTCGCGGTCGATCACCGCCTGCGGTTTCTGCGCGCTGGCGGCGCTGTCGAGATAGGCCAGCGGTTGGCCGTTCACCTCACGCGCCAGCAGTGGAAAATCGCTGCGCACGCGTTCAATCGGATAACTCATGCAGCCTCCCCCGGCAGACGCTGGGCGATGCGCGCCAGCACCCGTTCCCGGATGATGTCGTTGGCGATGCCTTCGGTCAGCTCGGCGGCGAAGGCAAAGATGATCATCTGCTGCGCCGCGTGTTTGTCGATGCCGCGCGACTGCAGATAGAACAGCTGCTCTTCATCGATACGCCCCACGGTGGCGCCGTGGCTGCATTTGACGTCGTCGGCGTAGATCTCCAGCTGCGGCTTGGTATCCACTTCCGCCACCTTACCCAACAGCAGGTTATGGTTGGTCATCTGGCCGTCGGTTTTGATCGCGTGCTTGGCCACTTTGATCATGCCGTTGAACACCGCCTTGCCGCGATCGCTGACCACGGTTTTATGCAGCTGGCGGCTTTCGCAATAGCCTTTGTTGTGCTCCAGATAGGTGCGGGTATCGCAGATCTCTTTGCCCACCGGCAGCACCAGGCTGTTGATCACCAGGTTTGCGCCTTCGCCGTTCAGCTGTGCGCTGGTGTTGTGCCGCGTCAGGCCGGCGCCCAGCAGGAAGCTGTCGCTTTTCACCCGCGCGTCGCGGCCGATAACCAGATCGTTATGGGCAAAGTGGTAGCTCGGCTGGCTCTCAAACGCCAGCTTGCAGTGCAACAGCCCGGCGTTGTCCGCCACGTTGGCGGTCAGGCGCGCGCCGGTGAAGTGCGCGGCCTCGCCCAGGCTGACATAGTGTTCAATCACTTCCGCCTCGGCGCCGCGCCCGATCTCCAGATGGTGACGATGATGCACGGTGTTCACTTCCCCGGTGGCGCCGCGTCCGCTGCTGATGTGCAGCAGGTACAGCGGGCGGGCCGGGGCCTTGCCGGCCGGCAAACGAATCAGGCTTGTTTCCTGCGCCAGGCTTTCGGTCAGGTGCAGGAAAATCTCCGGCTGGATCGGCTCCGGCAGCGCCTGCGGCGTGCCGTAGGCGGTCAACTCGAACTGGTAGTCGCCCAGATCGCCATCGCTGAGCGCGGCGCTGTAGCGGCCGTCGATAAACACCAGCCGACAGGCATCGATGCCGAGCGCCAGCGCCTCAAGCTGCTCTGCGCTCACCGGCGCGGGCTGCGGATCGAGGAACTGCTGCTCCAGCAGGCTCTCCAGCGGCGTGTATTTCCAGTTTTCATGCTTGCGCGTCGGCCAGCCGAGGCGCAGCGCCTGCTGCCAGTGCGCCAGCGCATGCGGCGAACGCTCGCCGCCGCGGCCTTCGAACAGGCGATACAGCTGCTGCAGCGCGTTTGAATTACTGTTGGTCGGTAAGCCAGCCATAGCCCTGCTCCTCCAACTGTTTCACCAGCGAGAAATCGCCGGATTTAACGATGCGCCCCTGGGACAGCACGTGTACGTAATCCGGTTTGATGTAGTCCAGAATGCGCTGATAGTGGGTCACGATGATAAAGGCGCGCTTGCCGTCCCGCAGCGAGTTGACGCCGTTGGCGACGATCTTCAGCGCGTCGATGTCCAGGCCCGAGTCGGTTTCATCGAGAATGCACAGATCCGGCTCCAGCGCCGCCATCTGCAGAATATCGTTGCGTTTTTTCTCACCGCCGGAGAAGCCGACGTTGACCGAACGGGTCAACAGATCGGCCGGCATATCCAGCAGCGCGATTTTCTCTTCGATGAAATCGGCGAAGTCAAAGCGATCCAGCGGCTCCTGCTCGCGGTATTTGCGCACCGCGTTGACCGACGTCTGCAGAAAGAAATGGTTGCTGACGCCAGGGATCTCCACCGGGTACTGGAAGGCCAGGAACACGCCTTCGCCGGCGCGATCTTCCGGATCCAGCTCCAGCAGATCCTTGCCCTTGAAGGTGACTTCCCCTTCGGTCACTTCGTACTCTTCACGCCCGGCCAGCGTGGCGGACAGCGTGCTCTTGCCCGAGCCGTTCGGCCCCATGATGGCGTGCACTTCGCCCGGTTTGATCTCCAGATCCAATCCCTTGAGGATCTCGTTGCCTTCCACGCTGACTTTCAAATTCTTGATGCTTAACATGCTGTGTCCTCAGATAGCGCCGACGGCGCTAAAAATGCGGCGATTAACCCACGCTGTGTTCCAGGCTGATGGCCAGAAGTTTCTGCGCCTCGACGGCGAACTCCAGCGGCAGCTCGGAGAAAACGTCCTTGCAGAAGCCGTTGACGATCATCGAAATGGCGTCATCCTCGCTGATGCCGCGCTGCAGGCAGTAGAACAGCTGGTCGTCGCCGATCTTCGAGGTGGTGGCTTCGTGCTCCAGCTGAGCGCTGTTGTTGCGCGCTTCAACGTAAGGGAACGTGTGGGCACCGCTGTCCGGCCCGATCAGCATCGAGTCGCACTGGGTAAAGTTACGGGCGTTTTCCGCCCCCGGCAGGATTTTCACCAGGCCGCGATAGGTGTTCTCGCTGTGGCCGGCGGAGATGCCTTTGGCGATGATGGTCGACTTGGTGTTTTTGCCGATGTGGATCATCTTGGTGCCGGTGTCCGCCTGCTGATGGCCGCTGGTCAGCGCCACCGAGAAGAATTCGCCGATCGAATTGTCGCCCTGCAAAATCACGCTCGGGTATTTCCAGGTGATGGCCGAGCCGGTTTCCGACTGGGTCCAGGACATTTTCGAGCCGGCGCCTTCGCACAGCGCGCGCTTGGTGACGAAGTTGAGGATGCCGCCCTTGCTCTCGCCGCCGGAGAACCAGTTCTGCACCGTCGAGTATTTCACTTCGGCGTCTTTATGCAGGATCACTTCCACCACCGCCGCGTGCAGCTGGTAGCTGTCGCGCACCGGGGCCGAGCAGCCTTCGATGTAGCTGACATAGCTGCCTTCGTCGGCGATCAGGATGGTGCGCTCGAACTGGCCGGTTTTGGCGGCGTTGATACGGAAATAGGTCGACAGCTCCATCGGGCAGCGCACGCCTTTCGGCACATAGACGAAGGTGCCGTCGGAGGCCACCGCGGCGTTCAGCGCGGCGAAGAAGTTATCGTTGGAGGGCACCACGCGGCCCAGGTACTGACGCACCAGATCCGGGTATTCCTGGATCGCTTCGCCGAACGAGCAGAAGATCACCCCGCTTTCCGCCAGTTTTTCACGGTAAGTGGTAGCGACCGAGACCGAGTCGAAGATGGCGTCCACCGCCACCTCGCTGCCCTCGCGCACCGGCACGCCGAGCTGATTGAACGCCAGCTCCACTTCGCTGGTCAGGTAATCTTTTTCCGTCGCCGCGCCCGGTTGCTGCTCGGCGCCGGGTTGCGAACCGCAGGCATCGTCGCAGCTGCCGCAGGACGGCGCCGAATAGTAACTGTAGTCCTGGTAGTTCAGGCGATCATAATTGGCCTTCAGCCAGTGCGGCTCTTCCATCTGCAGCCAGGCACGGTAGGCCTCGAGGCGGAATTCCAGCATCCACTCGGGTTCGTTGCGCTTGGCCGAGATGGCTCGCACCACCTCTTCGTTGATGCCTTTGGCCAACTCATCGGTTGCCAGCTGGGTGAAGAAACCTTCTTTGTAGCGACCTTCGCTGACCCAAGCCTGCACTTCATTAGGCATTTCTACATTGCTTCGTGTCATGTTGATTGCATCGCTCAAACGCCAAAGCTCTCGCCGCACCCGCAGGCATGCTGAGCTTTAGGGTTATTGAATTTGAATATCTGATTCAGCCCTTCGCGGACATAATCTACCGTGGTGCCGTCGATGAACGGCATAGCCTTCAGCGGCACATAGAGTTTGGCGCCGTCGCGCTCAAACAGCAGATCGTCATCGGCGGGTTCGCGGGTCAGATCCAGCACATAGGCAAAGCCGGCGCAGCCGGATTGTTTCACCCCTAGCTGCAGCCCTTTCACCTGCGGATCCTGCTGCATCAGTTTCGTTATTTGTCGTACGGCGCTGTCGCTGAGCGAAATGCCTTGCCAGACATTTTCATCCAGAGAAAAAGTGCCGACATTTTCCGTTTGCATAGGGTCTACCTCACACTCGTGTTTGGCCACAGCCAATCTGGGTTGCTTATATGTTAGTGATAACGATTATCACTTCAACCGTTTGTTTTGCGGGGGTATCCGCCGCGAGCGCGGTTTTTCGCTGCGGCGCGCGGCAAGCCAACGGGACACCCGTGGCGGCTTGCGGCGTCAGGCGGCAAGGTGTGCATGCTATCCCTATGAATTCGTTATCTATCCTGCATCACCGTACCGCACTCCCCGGTGGCCCGTCAGCGTTACAGCGCTGCGGTGCGTTGCCGATCTAAACATTCATAGAAAATACCTATTTCTGCATTCTGTCTGTCGTAAATGTGCGTTTATCGGCATTTCGTGGCGCGGCGCAAGCGCGCGGCCCTCAGGTTAAAGTTTAGTCGCTCAGGATTAAGTTGGGTCGGCGGCGGTCTTTTACCCTCCTGAGCAATAAAAAAACGCCGCGCCGGGATTGATCGGCAACGCGGCAGTTTATATGATAATGATTATCATTCAATTTGAATTTGAGCGCGAAGCCAATGACTCTTTCGATCAACGCATGGTTGCTGGGCAAGATTGATGAATACAAATTCAGCGTGCGCGACGCCACGGTGGACTTTTATATGGCCGAAGCGGCGCTGCGGCGCCCGGAATGCAATATCGACCATCTGAAGCGGTACAACAGCGTCAGCCTCACCATGGCCAATCTGTGTCTGGAGAACGGCGACGACGACAGCTACCTGCACGCGCTCAGCAAGCTGCACAACCGGCTGATCGTCGAGATCAACAACCCACAGCGCTGCCAGCTGTTTCGGGTGCAAAGCTACCACTTCGCCCGCCACACGCTGACGCTGATCTGCCAAAAATATGCAATGGAAGGCACCTGGGAGAAGGCGAACGCGTTTCAAAAGGACTTCGTCAAACGCGTTCCGTTTCAGCTGTAAGGCGAAAGGCTCCGCAGGCCGAACGCCTGCGGAAACCGGCGGGAATCAGTCGATGACCGCCGTGGTCAGACGCGAGGTGCAGCACAGCCGATCGCGCGCGTCGAAGATCTCGATTTGCCACACCTGATGGCGACGGCCGACGTGCAGTGCGCGACACACCCCGCGCACCTGGCCATCGAACACCGCGCGCAGGTGGTTGGCGTTGATCTCCAGCCCCACCACTTTCTGCTCGCCTTCGCTGCACAGGTAGCCGGCCATCGATCCCATCGACTCCGCCAACACCACCGATGCCCCGCCGTGCAACAGCCCGAACGGCTGCCGGGTGCGGCCATCGACCGGCATGGTGGCCTCGAGGAAATCTTCGCCCAGTTGGGTAAACTCGATGCCCACATGGCTGACCATGCAGCCGTCGCCGGCGCGGTTCAGCTGCTCCAGCGATGTTTCACGTTTCCACAATTTCACTCAATCATCTCCAGAAGTGCCTGTAATGGGTGGCGCACGCCATTGCCCTCGATGCGTTTCACCTGGCTGCGGCAGGAATAGCCGGTCGCCAGGCAACGCTGCCGCGGCAAACGCTGCAGCGTCGGATGCCATGATAGCTCATAAATGCCGAGCGAGTTTTGCAGGTTCTTGGCTTCATGGCCGTAAGTGCCCGCCATGCCGCAGCAGCCGACGCTGACGTTCTCCAGTTTGGCGCCGAAGCGGGCGAAGATCGCCGCCCACTGTTGGCCGCTGGCCGGCAGCGCGGTGGTTTCGGTGCAGTGGCCGAACAGATACCACGGCTCGCCGGTCGCCGGCTGTTCGGCGCGATCCGCAATCCGCTGCTGCAGCCATTCATGCACCAGCTGCACCTGGAAATCGCCGCGCTCGGCGCCGAGGATCTCGCGGTATTCGTCGCGGTAGCACAGCACCAGCGCCGGATCGACGCCCACCAGCGGCATGCCGAGCTGCGCCACACGGTTGAGGAAATCGGCGGTTTTGCGCGCGGTGCGGGCAAAGCGCGTCAGGAAACCTTTCACATGCTGCGCCTTGCCGTTCGGCGAGAACGGCAGCAGCACCGGTTGATAGCCGAGCTTCTCCACCAGCCGGACAAAGTCCGCCACCACTTTGGCGTCGTAATAGCTGGTGAACGGATCCTGGACGATAAGCACGTGTTCTGCGCGCTGCTCGGCGCTTAGCCCTTCCAGCTGCTCCAGCGTCAGCGTGGTCGCGCGGTGGCCGGACAGCTGCTGACGCAGCGTCGGGCTGGACAGCAGCGGCAGATCGACCATGCCGATGGCGTTGCGGCTCATCTCCCGCAGCCACGGCTGGCGGAAGAAGAAGTTGAACACCTTCGGCGCGCGGGCCATCAACGGGGTATAGCTCTCCACGCCGGCGACCATGTAGTCGCTTACCGGGCGCAGATAGCGGGTGTGGTAGAGCTGCAGGAAGCGCGAACGGAATCCCGGCACGTCAATCTTGATCGGGCACTGGGTAGAGCAGGCCTTGCAGGCCAGGCAGCCGGACATCGCCTCTTTCACTTCGTGCGAGAAATCATACTCGCCCTTGCTGGCATGCCAGCTGTTGCGGGTCTTTTCGATCAAACCGCGCAGGCTGACTCGCTGCTGCGGCAGCTCTTTCTCCAGCGCCAGCGGATCGACGCCCTGCTCGGCCAACAGACGCAGCCACTCGCGCACCAGCGTCGCCCGCCCTTTCGGTGAATGAATGCGGTTGCCGCTGATCTTCATCGACGGGCACATCGGGCTGCGCACGTCGAAGTTGAAGCACAGGCCGTTGCCATTACACTCCAGCGCGCCGCGGAATGAGGTGCGCACTTCGACCGGGATCTGGCGATCGAAGGTGCCACGCTTGACCGCGTCCACCTGCATCATCGGCGCATCCACCGCCAGCGGCGAACAGATCTTGCCCGGGTTCAGGCGGTTATCCGGATCGAATGCCGCCTTGATGCGGCGCAGCTCTTCATACAGCGTTTCGCCGAAGAACTCAGGGCTGTATTCCGCGCGGAACCCCTTGCCGTGCTCCCCCCACAGCAGGCCGCCGTATTTGGCGGTCAGCGCCACCACCCGATCGGAGATCTGCTTCATCAGCACCTCCTGCTGCGGGTCGCACATGTCGAGCGCCGGGCGCACGTGCAGCACCCCGGCGTCGACGTGGCCGAACATGCCGTAGCTCAGGTGGTGGTCGTCGAGCAGTTGACGGAATTCGACGATATAGTCCGCCAGGTGTTGCGGCGGCACGCAGGTGTCCTCGGCGAACGGAATCGGCTTGGCGCGGCCCTTGGCGTTACCCAGCAGCCCGACCGCCTTCTTGCGCATGTTGTAAATGCGCTCGATGCCCGCCAGATCGCCGCAGATTTGGTAACCGATCACGCCGCCCTGCCGCTGCGCGATCAGTTCGTCCAGCCGTTGGCACAGGGTTTCCATCTGGCCGTCGATCAGCGCCCGATCGTCGCCGGCGAACTCGACGATGTTCAGCCCGAGCATCTCTTTATCCGGCACGTCGGCGATCAGTTCGTTCACCGAGTGCCAAACGATGTCTTCACGCGCCAGGTTCAGCACCTTGGAATCGATGGTTTCCACCGACAGCGCCTTGGCTTCGACCATAAAGGGTGCATTGCGCAGCGCCGAGTCGAAGGAGTCGTATTTTACGTTAACCAAACGGCGCACTTTCGGCAGCGGCGTGATGTCCAGCCGCGCCTCGGTGATAAACGCCAGCGTGCCTTCGGCGCCGGTCAGGATTCGCGTCAGATCGAAGGTTTGCAGATCGTCGCTCAGCACGTGGCGCAGATCGTAACCGGTGAGGAAGCGGTTGAGCTTGGGGAATTTCTCCAGGATCAGCGCGCGCTGCTCGCGGCAGCGGTTGAGCACCGTGCGGTAGATGCGCCCTTCGGCGGTCTCTTCCAGAGCAATCGTTTCCGCCAGCGCCGTCGGCATGGCGCGGGTATCGATCATCTCACCACCCAGCAGCACCGCCCGCAGACCCAACACGTGATCGGAGGTTTTGCCATACACCAACGAGCCCTGGCCGGAGGCGTCGGTATTGATCATGCCGCCCAGCGTGGCGCGGTTGCTGGTGGACAGTTCCGGCGAGAAGAAGTAGCCAAACGGCCGCAGATATTGATTCAGCTGATCCTTGATCACCCCGGCTTCGACTTTTACCCAGCCTTGTTCGACGTTGATCTCCAGAATGCGGTTCATATGGCGCGACATATCGACCACGATGCCGGTATTGAGCGACTGGCCGTTGGTGCCGGTGCCGCCGCCGCGCGGGCTGAAGGTCAGCGTCTTGAATCGCTCCTCCCCGGCCAGGCGGGCGATCAGCGCCACGTCGGCGGTGGAACGGGGGAACACCACCGCATCGGGCAACAGCTGATAGATGCTGTTGTCGGTGGCCATCGTCAGCCGGTCAGCGTAGCTGGTGGCGGTGTCGCCGTTGAATCCGTTTTGCTTCAGTGCTTCCAAAAAGTCGAGCACCCGTTGAACGAGGCCGGGCGCCTGAGAAATCTGTGGGATCATTCGCTTTTTTGACCCTGTCCGTCTATTTTTTATGCGCTGTTGTACGCTGAATCGGGCCTTTAATTCAGACCCACCCTATTTTTTAGTGACACTAAAAACTAACATACTCGTTTAGTGAAGGCATTCACATTATTACCGCCCTGCGAGCGCCGCCACAGGCGGCCGCCCGGCGGTGATAAACCGACCGACAGGCACCCCGATTCCCCGGTGCCAGGGATTTAATTGACCAGGATGAGAAGCCACTGATGCCACTCCCGCAATCGCGTTACGACTTACCGCGAATTATTTTCGGCGTGCTGTTTATCGCCATCATGATCGTCGCCTGTTTTTGGGTGATCCAACCGTTTATTCTCGGCTTCGCCTGGGCGGGCATGGTGGTGATCGCCACCTGGCCGCTGCTGCTCAAACTGCAAAAACTGCTGTGGGGCCGCCGTTCGCTGGCAGTGTTGGTCATGACCCTGCTGCTGATCCTGCTGTTCATTCTGCCGATCTCCCTGCTGATCAGCAGCGTGGTGGATAACAGCGCGCCGCTGATCGCCTGGGCCAGTTCGCCGGGCAAGCTGCATATTCCCGATCTCGCCTGGCTGCAGTCCGTGCCGATGATCGGCGACAGGCTCTACACCAGCTACCACACGCTGATTAACGCCGGCGGCGCCGCGCTGCTGGCGAAGGTGCAGCCGTACTTCGGCCAGACCGCCACCTGGTTCGTGGCGCAGGCGGCGCATATCGGCCGTCTGCTGCTGCACTGCGCGCTGATGCTGCTGTTCAGCGCATTGCTGTATGCACGCGGCGAGCAGGTAGCGCTGGGTATCCGCCACTTTGCAGTGCGCCTCGGTTCTGCGCGCGGCGATGCGGCGGTGCTGCTGGGTGGCCAGGCGATCCGCGCCGTCGCGCTGGGCGTAGTGGTGACGGCGCTGGTGCAGTCAGTACTGGGCGGTATCGGTCTGGCGGTGAGCGGCATTCCGGCCGCCACCCTGTTGACGATGCTGATCTTTATCTGCTGCGTGGCGCAATTGGGGCCGCTGTTGGTGCTGGTGCCGGCCATCATCTGGCTGTACTGGCATGGCGACACCACCTGGGGCACCGTGTTACTGGTCTGGAGCTGCGTGGTAGCCACGCTGGATAACGTGCTGCGCCCGGTGCTGATCCGCATGGGCGCCGATCTGCCGCTGCTGCTGATCCTGTCCGGCGTTATCGGCGGTTTGCTGGCCTTCGGCATGATCGGCCTGTTCATCGGCCCGGTGGTGTTGGCGGTATCTTATCGCCTGCTGACCGCCTGGATGAATGAAGCGCCGGAGCCGACCACCGCGCCGGAGCAAGTCATCGAAGATCTGGA